>JADYYQ010000071.1 GCA_020853585.1 Ottowia sp. | reverse complement strand
CTATAACCGGCAGCGGAGACATTCAAGATTAGGTTACTTGTCTCCCGCTGCATTTACTAAAAAATTTCATGCAGCTTAAGTAGTTTTTTGAAATGCGAGTGTCCGTTATTGACAGTACACCTCAGATATCGGGTTCTGCCAGCTGTCTTTGTCGTGCTTCGAGCTCTTGTTGTTCGCGCCAACGCTGTTGCTCTTGGAAGAGTTCGTTGGTGTCATTTTGATTGAGTTGTTTGGGTAAGTGTTGCGGCTCTGGCAGAGATTGTCCTACGGGTGGCTCACTCGATAAGCAAAGAGAGGGAATTAAAAATAGGAATTTAAAATAATATTTATATGTTTTCACGGAAGGAAATTTTTAGAAAATAAATGCAAATGGCACTGGCATTGCAGGCGTTGATTACTGGATGCATAGAAATTTTCTAACCAGACAAACAAAGCAGCGCCCTTCGCTATAAAGCTATCGGGTGGGTTTATCAGTCATAGAGGCTAAGACGTGTTGTGTTTTTTTGAGCGCCGTATTTTTTATCGGCGTGGAGATTTATTTTTTTATTTATATACATAAATGCTTTTTTATAAAATTATAATTTATGTATCAAGTGATGGCCAATATTTCTTGCTATATATGTGTTGAGGGAGCCTTGTTTTTTATAGAACACATCTAAGAAAATATTTTTTTGGAAAAGAGCGTGCTGCTTTAGAGGCACGAAGTGTTCTTCTTACGCAGGATGCTGAGCCCTAGGGCGTGCTATGGTGGAACAAGCGTTATGTATGCCGATTATGCAAAGCGCGACTTATTTGTTGTTGATCGCGGCGTATGGGGATAGATTGCTAAGCAAGGCTATTCCATGATTTTGCATACGCTAAATAGGGAGAGTGAGCTGTGCGCATGCTCCTTAAGTATTTCTTATGTATTTGTCTTTCGTTTGCCTATTGCCTTATGTGCTCATCGGTGATTTCTTTATTTATGCGAATGCGTTGATACTTAATTGTTGAATGCCCGCAGCATTCATATTTCTCATGGCTTCTGTAAGTGAGCCTTCTAAGTCAATAGCCCGACATGCTTCACTGACAAGCGCCACACTAAATCCTGCGGCACGCGCATCTAATGCGCTGAAGGCGACACAGTAGTCGGTAGCCAAGCCAACACAAACCACGCGTCGTATTTGTCGTGTGTGTAAGTAACCTTCCAGTCCCGTGGCAGTCACGCGATCTGCTTCATAAAAAGCAGAGTAACTGTCTACCGATGGCCGGTAGCCTTTGCGCACAATTAAGTTGATCGGGCGTAAATCTAATGAGCTATGCAGCGCTGCCCCTTCGCTGCCTGCGACGCAATGTACTGGCCAAAGTGTTTGCCTGCCATACGCGAGTTGGGTTGATTCAAATGGTTGGTAGCCGGGATGCGTCGCCGCAAAGGAAATATGATTAGGTGGATGCCAGTCTTGAGTGCATACAACGCAATCGAAATAACACATCATACGATTGATGATGGGCACAATCTCGTCCCCCCCTGTTACTGCGAGGGGACCGCCTGGCATAAAGTCGTTTTGCATATCGACAATTAATAGGCAGTCGTGCTTGGTGGTGGTTTTTATCTGGGGCATTTCAGGCTTTGTATTTCCTGTTTTTGCGCAGCTTTATTTTTTAAGGGTATGGGTCCGTTGACAACGGATGTGTCACTATGCTTTGTTATTTAGATGTGCCACAGCGTCTTTCCGGCTGTTTAGTATTATAGAATAGTATGAAAATTTTATCTTAAAAAATCTTATTATTTTGGGGCTTAGGGGTTTAGCTATTTCTTCTCTCAATGATGTGCGTTGGCATCAGCGCTTTACCCGCTTAGGCTCGCCTTTTTTTTCGCGCGTGCAGCCTACTTATTTGCCTGCGCCCTATCTAGTGGATACTTGCCCGCAGGTGAGCGAACTCTTGGGTATCGCATGCCCTCTGAGTGATGCGGATGTGTCTGTTCTCAGCGGTAACGCGAATTTATCCGGCAGTCAGCCGTTTGCGACGGTTTATTCCGGCCACCAATTTGGTGTGTGGGCAGGACAATTAGGCGATGGTAGGGCGCTGCTATTAGGCGAGCTTGTTCATCAACAGTGCTATTGGGAGTTGCAGCTAAAGGGATGTGGTCTTACGCCTTACTCGCGCATGGGCGATGGTCGTGCGGTATTGCGCTCGTCGATTCGTGAATACTTATGTTCTGAAGCGATGGCTGGATTGGGTATACCGACGACGCGCGCCTTAGCTATTATCGGCTCAGATTTGTGCGTAATGCGTGAGGAGGCCGAGACGGCCGCAGTAGTGGCGCGCGTTGCGCCCAGCTTTATTCGCTTTGGGCACTTTGAACATTTCTCGGCACGCAAACAATATACGCAATTACGGCAATTAGCTGATTTTGTTATCGACAGCTATTACCCAGAATGCCGCCATCAAGCCCAACCCTATGCGGCGTTTTTGGGACTTGTCATTAACCGGACAGCAGCATTGATTGCACATTGGCAGGCGGTTGGATTTTGTCATGGGGTGCTCAATACCGACAATATGTCTATCCTTGGATTGACATTAGATTACGGGCCGTTTGGTTTTTTAGATGCGTTTGATGTAGACCATGTTTGTAATCACAGTGACTCCCAAGGGCGTTACGCTTATAACCAACAACCTAGTATTGGTTTATGGAATCTCACGCGTTTGGCAGAAGCAATGCTGCCTTTGCTGATGCCTCTAACGCCGGATGAAAAATCAGTGCAAGCGGCACAGACGTTGGCAATAGGGTTGTTAGCTGAGTATGTGCCGACTTATCAATCGACAATGCTGCGTTTGATGCGCGCAAAATTGGGCTTGTGTCGGGAGGCCGAAGAAGATGGTGAATTAATTGAAGCACTGTTTGATCTGCTGGATGCACAGCAGGTTGATTTCACTTTATTTTTTAGAGGTTTATGTTCGTTTTGTGTTGATGATGGGCATCATCACGATATTTTTATGCACAAGTTATTTATTGCGCCACTCGGATGGGTGCAATGGGCGCAGCGTTATCGCTTGCGTTTGCAGTGGGAGCATAGTGAAGACTTAGTGCGGCAACAAAAAATGTGGCGAGTCAATCCCAAATATGTGTTGCGTCAACATTTGCTTGAAGTGGCGATTGCGCAAGCCAAACAAAAAGATTTTTCTGAGGTAATTAAACTTCGCGAAATAATGACCCATCCCTTTGATGAGCAAGCTCAATACGCTTCATATGCGGACTTGCCCCCTGCATGGGCGAGTACTTTGTGCGTTAGTTGCTCGTCTTAGTGTATTCTCGCGCGCTATGTCAAAAGATCCAACAAAACTACCGAGTAAGCCACAACAGTCAAACAAAGAAAAGTGGCGCACCCGATTATCTGACTTGCAATATCGTATTACTCAGGAGGGGGCGACTGAACCGCCGTTTTCTGGTGTGTACTGCGATGTATGGGATCCGGGGCATTATCTTTGTTTGTGCTGTGATGCCCCTTTATTTAGTTCCGACGATAAGTTTGAGGCCGGTTGCGGTTGGCCTAGTTATAGTCGCGCACTCGATTCGGGCGTGATTGTCGAATACCTTGATCGCACGCATGGCACGGTGCGTATTGAAGTGTGCTGTCGCGCATGTGGTGCACATTTAGGCCATGTTTTTGAGGATGGGCCTTTGCCTACTGGTTTGCGCTATTGCATTAATGCGGGCGCTTTAAAATTTAATGCGCGTTAGTTAATTACTCTGCTTAATTCTATGAAATTTCTTTTTGATCTGTTACCTATTGTGTTGTTTTTTGTTGCCTACAAAATGGCAGGGGTTTATGTTGCGACGCTGACAGCGATGATTGCCAGCATTATCCAGATTATTTGGGTATGGGTTAAACATCGCCACGTTGACCCGATGTTGTGGGTTAGTTGTGTCCTCATCGTCTTTTTTGGGGGCGCGACGCTGCTTTTTCACAACGAGAACTTTATCAAGTGGAAACCCAGCGTACTGTATTGGGTACTGGCTTTAGGCTTGATGATAAGTGCGATATTGTTTAAAAAAAATCTAGTGTACGCGGCAATGTCTAAACATATTGTGGTGCCCAATACTGTTTGGGCTACATTAAATTGGGCATGGGTAGGATTTTTTATATTGATGGGGGTTGTTAATTTGTATGTTGCGATGCGCTACCCTACTGACGTCTGGGTTAATTTCAAGCTTTTTGGGAGCATGGGCTTGACGATTGCATTTGTGATTGTCCAGAGTGTGTGGCTTTCACGTTATATACAAAAAAATGAGCATTCTGATGGTTATTAGTGCCGAAGAAATTGCGCAACGACTTCAAGATGCTTTGCAGCCAACGCACCTTGTTGTTGACGATGAGGGTTCGTTACACGTAGGTCATGCGAATGCAGGCACGGGACATTTTCGGGTGCAGATTGTCGCTGACTATTTTTGTGGTCACGATAGAGTTGCGCGGCACCGCATTGTTTATGCTATTCTGCGTGATCTCATAGGGGCTGGTGTCCATGCGTTGTCGCTTGAGACGTTGACCCCTGAAGAATTTCTCTAAACCTTTTTACTCATGACTGACATGATGAACATGAAAAAGTTACTCCCGCTGTTTGTTGTTGCGTTCATTGCAAGTGCGCCTGTACTTGCACAAAACGCTGCCACTGTAAATGGAAAAGCAATTTCCAAAGCAAAACTTGATGAGCTTGTAAAGCTATCGGGTAAACCTGATTCGGCCGAGTTACGTGATCGTATTCGTACGGGGTTGATTGAGGGTGAGCTCGTGTTGCAAGAAGCTGAGAAGCTGGGCTTAGCTAAGCAGACGGCCGTGAAAGAGCAGCTTGAGCAAGCACGACGTTCCGTCTTGTTCGCGGCAGTGTTTGAAAACTACACGAAACAGCATGGCCCGACCGATGCAGAGTTAAAGGCTGAGTACGAGAAAATCAAAGCGGCTTTGGTAGGCACTAAGGAATATCATGCCCGCCATATTTTGCTTGAGAAAGAAGCAGATGCACTCAATGTCATTGCAAAATTAAAAGCCGGTAGTAAGTTTGAAGACCTCGCTAAAGAGATGTCGAAAGACACGGGCTCAGCAGCAAATGGTGGTGATTTAGGTTGGGTGAGCCCAGGGGCGCTTTTGCCTGAGTTTTCTCAAACAATGGTTGCAGTGAAAAAAGGCGAGTACAGCACTGTACCTACCAAGACACAATTTGGTTGGCACGTGATTAAACTCGAAGATGTTCGTGATCGCCAAATCCCTCCTATGGACCAAGTGAAGTCTGAGTTAGTAAGAGCCGTGTTGTCAGATCAAAATTGGCAGCGTGAAAAGATTCAAGCGATGATTAAAGGTTTAGTAAGTAAAGCCAAGATTCAGTAATTGTTGCCGCTTAATTTATTTTAGTGTCTAAACATTCAACGCCCTCTGTGGCGTTGAATGCTTTAAAGCGCAAGCTTTCGCTTGGGTTGATTTAATGGACGCGATATGTTGGTATATCTCCCGTCGATTTTTTATTGCCGACTCTAGGCGTTCCTATTCCTCTTTCTATTTTTCTGTTTGGATAGCATAAACATATTTTGTTTTTGAGTGCTTCACTCAGGCAAATTTATTATGGGATTTCCTTGGTTGATTACGGTCGTGGTGCATATACTGATCGCAGGTTGCCCTATCGATGCAAGATAATGAATTCTTTATTAAAATAATTACTATTTTTTGTTGTGTATAAATATGATCTTTTCTCCTGCTTTAAACCAATTGCCCTCCTGGGATCAACTTTGTTCTCTTTCCACTTCTTTAGGTCGAGGCCGAATTAGCGACTTATTCAAAACAGATCCTGATCGTACCGCGCGGTTTACTTTTTCTGATGTGGGGCTGACGCTAGATTTATCTAAACAGCTGCTGGATCCCGATATTTTGACGACCTTATGTAAGTTGGCAGAACAGTCTCAGTTGACAGAGGGGATTGCGCAATTATTTTCAGCTGAACAAGTCAATTTTACCGAACGTCGCGCGGTGCTTCATATGGCATCCCGCTTTGGTGCATCGAGTGCACCTCTTGAGCAAGCGCAGGCGATGACAAATTTTTCGCAGATGGAGGCATTTGCTAATACTTTTCACGCGGGCATGATGCGGGGGGCAAGTGGCCACCCTTTGAAGTATGTCGTGAATTTGGGGATAGGTGGCTCTGATTTGGGTCCACGCCTTGTGGTGCAAGCGCTGACCGCGGGTGGAAAAAACCCGGTTGCACGCGTTTATTTTGTTGCCAGCGTTGATCCGGCAGATTTAGCGGAAGTGTTAGCGGAGCTTGATGCGGCGCAAACGCTCTTTATTGTGTCTTCAAAAAGTTTTACTACGCCCGAAACACTCTCTAATGCAATGGCTGCAAAAGAGTGGCTGGTTCGAGAGTTGGGTGTGACACCAGCGGATACGATGAAACATTTTGTTGGTGTGACAAATGATTTTTCAGCAGCATCTGAGTTTGGTATACCCGAGACCCATATTTTTTCATTGCCCAATTCGGTGGGGGGACGGTTTTCTGTGTGGTCATCGGTTGGTCTTCCGGCGTTATTGGCTATTGGTGTTGATCGCTTCCGCGAATTTTTAGATGGTGGTCGGGAAATGGATACGCATTTCTCTTCGGCGCCGTTTGCGACTAATTTGCCTGTGCTGATGGCGCTGGTTGCTTTATGGAATGGCCAATTTTTAAATATAGAGTCTTTAGCGGTGTTGCCTTACAGTCATGCTTTACGTGGTTTTCCTGGATATCTTCAGCAATTGGAGATGGAAAGTAACGGTAAATCTGTCATGCACGATGGTCAAGCGCTTGCTTGGCATACTGCACAGATTGTTTGGGGCGCGGCAGGTACAAATGGTCAGCATGCTTTCCATCAACTTTTTTATCAAGGTACACGTCGTTGTTGTATTGATTTTATTGTGCCAACCAATGAGGGTAAAACCGATGCGCATCGTGCGCTTGTTATCAATGCACGCGCGCAAGCTCAGGCCCTTATGGAGGGACAAACGCTTGAGAAATCTGCGGATATTCTTCGTAAACAAGGACTTTCTGATAAGGAGGTGGCACGTCTTGCCCCGCATTCGGTAGCAAGGGGTAATCAGCCTAGCAGTTCTTTGTTATTTTCATCGCTTACGCCAAAGACTTTAGGTGCACTGATTGCGCTGTATGAGCATAAGACTTTTGTTTTGGGTTGGTTGTGGGGTATTAATAGTTTCGATCAATTTGGGGTGGAGTTAGGTAAAACAATGGCGCGAAGCTTGCAGGGGACGGCTCACGCTTAGTTAAGATCGACGCTTCTTTAGCGAGCGTTCTCTGTATATCGTGATGGACTGTCGCAGGGTACATAAGATGGAATGACGTTCGCCATTGATCGTGGAGGTGTTTGCCGTGCACGCTTTTTTGGGTGTGTGGCAGACCTCGAGCAGATTGATTGTTTGTGTCGTGTTTTGAGTAAAGGCATGCTGTTATGAAACCACTGCGTAAAGCTATTTTTCCTGTGGCAGGCTTGGGAACACGTTTTTTGCCTGCAACCAAAACGATTCCGAAGGAAATGCTGCCGATTGTCGATCGTCCGCTTATTCATTACGCAGTAGAAGAAGCGATTGAGGCTGGTTGCGATACGCTTATTTTTGTTACGGGGCGCAATAAGCGAGCAGTAGAAGATTATTTTGATCGGCATCCTGAGCTTGAACGTGAGCTTGAGGAGAAGGGTAAATTACAAGAGCTTGAAATTGTGCGCAATATTATTCCAGCGCATGTGCGATGTGTCTATGTTCGACAGCCGCAGCCACTTGGGTTGGGGCATGCGGTGGGGTGCGCAGCGCATTTAATTGATGAGGATGAGCCTTTTGCGGTTATTTTGCCGGATGATTTAATTGATGGTGCGGGCGTAGGATGCTTGCGACAAATGTTGGTTGTCCATCAAGCAAAGGGGGCAGCCGTATTAGCGCTTGAGCATGCGCTTTTAGCTGATGTAAGTCGTTACGGTGTTGTCGCGGTGAGGGATGAAGAGGAACGCCCCTTGAAAATAACCGGCATTGTTGAAAAGCCATTGCCGCAAGATGCGCCTTCGCGTTGGACCGTAGTGGGTCGCTATATTCTTACCTCTGATGTGATGCGAGAGCTATCTCGTATGACACCTGGGAGTGGAGGAGAAATTCAACTGACCGATGCGATTGCTGCCGTGCTTAAAGATGTGCCGACCTATGGACTTGCTTTTTCGGGTAAGCGTTTTGATTGCGGTGCTAAGCGCGGATTTTTGGAAGCGAATTTGCATTATGGTTTTCAGCAAGAGTAGATGCCACAAAAAATACGTATGTGTGAATCGCCTATGTGCATAGCCTAGGTCTCGCCACTTACGAAGCGAGTCCAATGTGATACGCGCATGCAATGCTTATATCGCTTGGTTATTCCCTGCGTTTTATCTTTAGCGGATTTAGCATAGGTAGGTCAAGGCCTTAGCAGACAGTGTTTTACTTAAAAAATAGCCGCCTATTTTTAGATGGTTGCTTTCGCTGTTCGCTTGGATTTCTCGTGAATAAGTGATGTCTTGGTAGACTTAATTGTTGGGTACTGTTCGTTTAAGTAAGTCTGCCATTATTTTTCCAGCTTCAATACCGCTGCGTACCGCGCCTTCCAGTGTTGCTGGGTAAGCTGTTTTTTTGTTTTTTGCTACCAAATCGCTAGCGATGACAAGCGTATTTTTTTGTGTTGGATCATTGCGCAGGCGTTTCATATTGGGCTCGCAACGAAAGGTCGCGTATTTTTCGTGAATAACACGCCACCAAGTGTAGGGAGTCTTCCAGTGGAAAGCGTCGCATAGTTGCTTGTGTACCGATTGCGCGAGCGTTGCATGGTCAAGCGCCACTTGCTGAGCATTAGGTGCGCTAATCACAATAGCCATCATGCCCGCATGTTCTGGCATAAGGTATCCGCGATCAAATACAAATTGTCCTGGGGCATCGTGAGTGGTGTTGAGTGCATAAAAAGGGCGTGGCAATCGCATGCCAGGGTAGACTAGGTAAATGGTGATAATCCCTTCATAACACAGCTCTGAGAGTGTTTGAATATGTGTTGAAAACGCCGTTGTCTCTGGTGATATATTTTTTAGCAGCTTAAGGGTTGCGTTAGGTGAACCTGCCAGCACAAGTCCATCATAAGGCTGAGCGGGGTCTTGGGTGAGATGCCATTGAGCATTACGAAAAGTCATGTGCGTAATGCGTTTACCAAGTTGGATATGGCCGCCATGATTGTGCAAATAAAGCGCAGCAGCTTCTGGAAAAAGTGCAGATAAATCGTGTCGGGGTAAGAGCATGGTGCTATGCGCACGCTTCTTTGCCCCTACGCTATCGCGTAATACATTTAAGAAAGTTTGACCACATGCCTGCGTTGGATGTGTGTTGAGCGTCGCTAGGCATAAAGGAATCCACAAACGTTGTTGTAGTTCGATAGGCTGGTCTTTTAACCAATCATCGACTGTACGCATAGAGGAGGGTAACTGCCAATGTTGGCGATATGTTTGCCAGAGTTTTTTGATGAATACATATTTGTGATGTGCACACATCCCTTGCGCAAAAATAAGACCGAAAAAGGTGTGCAGAGGGGCGGGCAGAGCCGGTGCGATAAAGCGCCAGCGATCTGGGTAAACTATTTGCAGTGGAAGAGGCAAAAAGGCGTGAGTCGGGTCAATGCCCATTTTCTTGATGAGTTGTAGCGTGTCGCCGTAGGCCCCGAGTAGGAGGTGTTGTCCGTTATCTAAGTCTTTGGGTTCATGAATATGCGTCGCTGCGTTATGGGTGCGAATACGTCGGGCGCGTCCTCCCAAAGTGCGTGCAGCTTCGTAGACGGTCACATCAATATTGGCATCGACTAAGGTAGTGGCGGCTGCCATACCTGCCCAGCCTCCCCCGATAACGGCAACACGCGGTTTAACCACGTATCCACACCTTCCAAGCTAACCACAGTTTACGTAAAGGGGGAAGGCTAATGCGTTGATGTAGAACGCGCATGTTTTCATGCTCGATTTCACCAAGCAATGCGAGGTAAATTGCCGCCATCATTAAGCCAGCGCGTTGGGCTCGTCGGTCAATTTTGGGTAAGAGCGCGCAGGCTTCTTGATAAATGCTGCGTGCACGCTCAGCTTGGAACTGCATGAGCGCCACAAAATGATCGGAGTAATGACGATTAAATATGTCTGCAGCAGGTACATTGAAGCGTTGCAATTCATTCACTGGCAGATAAATGCGGCCCCGGCGTGCATCATCCCCTACATCACGAATGATGTTGATAAGCTGGAGTGCTTCTCCTAATTTTTCTGCATAAGCAAGCGTTTGTTTATCCTGATAGCCAAAGATACTTGCCGAGAGTATGCCCACGACGCCCGCTACTCGATAGCAATATTTTTTTAGGTGGCCAAAATCTGGGTAACGAGATCCGGCAAGATCCATCTCCATGCCATCAAGAATCGCGTTAAGCCATTCGTGCCGAATATCGTAGTCGCTTAAGTGGGGTTGCAGCGCTTTGCTAATCGGATGAGTTGGTTTGCCAGAAAATAAATCCACGAGCTCTTGTCGCCACCAATTTAGCTTTGCACTTGCTACTGACAGATCTTGGCATTGATCAACCACATCATCTACTTCTCGGCAAAAAGCGTAGAGAGCAGTAATCGCTTGTCTGCGTGGGAGTGGTAAAAATAAAAAGCTGTAATAAAAACTAGAGCCGCTAACGGCTGCTTTTGATTGGCAGTATTGTTCCGGTGTCATGACCACATGTGCGTAAAGAGTTAAACGATAGAACTGGAGTGTTTAAAGCGAAAGCATCTCGCAATGATGATCAGCCAGTCTCGAAAATTAAGCGTGGGGCGCTGCGTAAATACACGGTAGTGGCATTGCTCAATACGCTCTAAAATGCGCAATCCTCCTTCAATGGTTAAACGTAATTCCCACGATAAGCGCTTGGCTAAATAGTCTTTTTGGATAGCATTTTTGCCAATGGCTTTAAGTGCAAAAACTAATGGTCGACCAGTATGCAGCAGGGTGCGGGCACGCGTGATTTGCTGGTTCATTAATGTACGCCATGCTGCACTTAACTCGGCTTGCGGCAGGTTATCTGGCGTAATACCAGCTGCGTAGAGCTCATCTTGAGGTAGGTATATCCTGCCCATACGCCAGTCGAGTGCGACATCTTGGCAAAAATTAGCTAACTGTAGTCCTGTACAAATCGCATTTGACCACTGCACAGTTTGCTCATTTGCCAAACCATGAAGCGCCAAAATCAGTTGCCCGATGGGATTGGCAGAATAGCGGCAGTAATTGAGTAGTGCTGCATTGTCGCGATAGCGTTTAACAAAAATATCGCGGCGAAAAGCGTGGAGAAGATCATAAAAAGGCGCAAGTGCCAGCTGATGAATACGGATGACCTGATTGAGTGCTTCAAATAACGGTGTGTTGGCAGGCAAGCCTTGGGCAATACGATCTAAGCCCTGATGGTACTCAGCTAAAGCCGTTAATCGTGTTTCGGCGCAATGATCGCCTTCGTCTGCGAAATCATCAGCGTTACGGGCAAAACAATAGATAGCGGCAATGGGAGCCCTTAATTTGGGTGCAATAAATAAACTGGCTACAGGAAAGTTTTCAGCATGGGAAACTGAGGTGAATGTAGGCATAAACAAAGCAAAAACCCAAACAAAAACATAGAAGCATTCATTGTACGCAATACCCTTCAGTTATAATCGCCATCCGGCCTGTATCTGTAATCAAAAAAACAGGGCGTGATCGATGTGCGAGGATGGCGAAATTGGTAGACGCACCAGGTTTAGGTCCTGGCGCCAGAAATGGTGTGGGGGTTCGAGTCCCCCTTCTCGCACCACAAATCCTTGACTATTGAACTGGAATAAAAAAAGATGTCGACCGTTGTTGAAGTTGAAAACTTGGGCAAGCTGGAACGAAAAATGGTCCTTAGCTTTGCACGTGCTGAGCTCGCGCAAGAAAAATCGGTGCGGTTGGCAAAGCTCTCCAAAACGGTACGTATGCCGGGCTTTCGTCCTGGTAAAGTGCCGATGAAAGTGATCGAACGGCAATATGGACCACAAGTAGAGCTTGAAGCGCAGTTTGATCGTGCAGCGCGTTTATTCTTTGAAGTGGCTCGTGAGCAGTCTTTGCGCGTGGTTGGGCAACCCCAGCTCCAGCCGAGGGTGAATGATGAACCAGAGCAAATTGTGTTTGATGCTTTGTTTGAGGTTTATCCTGAGATTACGATAGGTGATTTTTCTAAGCTGGAATTAACGCGCATTCAAACCACAATTGGCGAAGCCGAAATCGATCGTACGATCAACGTGCTGCGTGAGCAGCGTGCACACTTTCATTCTCGCGGAGCAGAGGGTGCGCATGGCGCAGGCGGTGAAGATATGACGGCGCGAGATGGTGATCGTGTGACAGCAGATTTTGTGGGCACGATTGATGGTGTTGAATTTGCCGGTGGTAAAGCCGATGACTTTGTTTTTGTGTTAGGGCAAGGGCGTATGTTGCCTGAGTTTGAGCAAGCCGTGCGCGGTACCACGGTGGGCCAACATATTGTCTTTGATCTGACTTTTCCTGAGGATTACAACAACAAAGAGCTTGCTGGAAAACTGGCTCAGTTTTCTTTGACGGTGCGTCAGATTGAATGGCCTCATTTGCCCGAGCTGGATGAGGCATTTGCACAATCCCTTGGTATTGGTGAGGGAGGCATTGAGAAGATGCGGGGCGATATTCGACAAAATCTTGAGCGCGAAGTAAAGCGCCGAGCAAGCGCGATGCTTAAAAATCAGGTGATGGAAGGACTGTTGTCGAGCGCACACGTGGATGTGCCCCGTGCGTTACTGGAGCAAGAACAGTTACGTTTGGTAGAAATGGCCAGGCAAGATATGGAAGGGCGTGGCATGGCAAATGCGCGTTCAATGCCGATTTCTCCAGATATGTTTTTGGAGCAGGCGACCCGACGCGTTAAGCTAGGGCTGATTTTAGGTGAGGTAGTGCGAACACAGCATTTAGCGGTGAAGCCAGAGCAAGTTGAAGCAGAAATTGCCGATTTAGCGCAAAGTTACCAAGATCCGGAAGAGATTAAGCGCTGGTACAAAGCCGATCGCGCGCGTCAAGAAGGCGTTGAAGCAGCCGTATTAGAAGACAATGTGGTAGAGTTTGTATGCGCCCGGGCCACCCTGCAAGACAAGGCGCTTTCTTTTGAAGAGCTCACTGCTGCGGGTCTGTAGCCTGATTTATGCACATGTCCTCTGGAGAAATGATGAAGTACTCGTACCCTGGTGATGGTTATGCTGCGCAGGCCCAAAATTTGGGCCTGGTGCCAATGGTTGTTGAGCAATCAGGGCGCGGCGAACGCTCTTATGATATTTATTCGCGTTTGCTCAAGGAGCGCGTTATTTTTCTGGTCGGCGAAATTAATGACCAGACCGCTAACCTGGTTGTTGCGCAGCTTTTGTTTCTTGAAAGCGAAAATCCGGATAAGGATATCTCCTTATACATAAATTCTCCGGGCGGGTCGGTTTCATCTGGTATGGCCATTTTCGATACGATGCGTTTTATTAAGCCGGATGTATTTACCTTGTGTATAGGCTTAGCTGCCAGTATGGGGGCTTTCCTATTGTCGTCCGGCGCAAAAGGTAAGCGCGCGACCTTGCCAAACTCGCGGATTATGATCCACCAGCCGCTTGGGGGTGCGCGAGGGCAGGCGTCAGATATTGAGATTCAGGCGCGTGAGATTCTTTATTTGCGTGAGCGTTTAAATCAAATTTTGGCTGAGAATACGGGCCAGGATGTTGAGAAAATTGCGCGTGATACAGACCGCGATAATTTTATGTCTGCTGAACAGGCTAAAGAGTATGGTTTGGTTGACAGCGTGCTTACCAAACGCGGAGTGGCTTAGATATGGCGGAGAAGAAAGGGGATGTGACAGCTGAGAAGGTCCTTTATTGTTCGTTTTGTGGTCGCAGTCAACACGAAGTAAAGAAATTAATCGCCGGACCGTCTGTCTTTATTTGTGATGAGTGCATTGATTTGTGCAATGACATCATTCGCGACGAGATACAAGCCAGTGAGGTAGAGAGTGTTTCCGGTGAGGGTCTGGACTTGCCCACGCCACATGAGGTTCGTGAGCGACTCGATCACTATGTCATTGGGCAAGATGCGGCAAAAAAAATGCTTGCCGTCGCTGTTTACAATCATTACAAGCGTTTGCACTATCTTAGTCGTAGTGATGATGTCGAACTCTCCAAGAGCAATATTTTGCTTATTGGTCCTACGGGGTCGGGGAAAACTTTGTTGGCACAAACGCTCGCGCGTTTGCTTAATGTGCCATTCGTGATTGCAGATGCAACGACTTTAACCGAGGCGGGTTATGTTGGTGAGGATGTTGAAAATATCATCCAGAAGTTGTTGCAAAACTGTAATTACGATGTTGAGCAAGCGCAAAGAGGGATTGTCTATATTGATGAAATCGATAAGATTTCGCGCAAATCCGATAACCCTTCTATTACGCGGGATGTGTCCGGTGAGGGTGTTCAACAAGCTTTGCTTAAGCTGATTGAGGGCACGATGGCATCTGTGCCTCCGCAAGGTGGGCGCAAACACCCTAACCAAGATTTTGTGCAGGTTGATACAACAAATATTTTATTTATTTGTGGCGGAGCTTTTGATGGTTTGGAGCGCATTATTTTTCAGCGTTCACGCAAGACAGGCATCGGTTTTGGGGCGCAGGTACAAGGTGAACAAGATCGCGATATGCTCGAGGTTTTACACCAAGTTGAGCCTGAAGACTTGATTAAATTTGGTTTGATTCCTGAATTGATTGGGCGTTTACCTGTGGTGGCGACCCTCGCTAAACTGGATGAAGCAGCATTGATGGAGATTTTGGTTGCGCCTAAAAATGCCTTAGTTAAGCAATATCAGAAGCTTTTGGCGATGGAAGGTGCTGAGTTAGAAGTGCGTCAGGCGGCTTTGCAGGCAATTGCGCGCAAAGCGATTAAGCGCAAGACCGGTGCGAGGGGATTAAGGTCGATTCTTGAGCATGCCTTGATGGATATGATGTATGACTTACCTAGTTTGCGTGATGTCAGCAAAGTGGTTATTGATGAGAGTACGATTGACGATGACGGTAAGCCTATTTTAATTTATCAGGATGTTAACAAGCTTGCTAGTTCAAGCTAATTTCTTGAGTTAATGGGGAAAGCCGCCCGCTTATGCGCGCGGCTTTCAGTTTTTTTTGCGGCCGCTCTTGCTATTTCTGATCGTGGCCCAAAGTTAGCGGTATAGTTTGCAGTAGTTCTGCTGGTTTTTAATCGGGGAAAGTTATGTCTGGAGCCCAAAATTTATCGAGTGAATCTGTTTTTGTGCAGATTCCATTGTTGCCATTACGGGATGTGGTTGTGTTTCCCCATATGGTGATTCCTCTTTTTGTTGGTCGCCCAAAGTCAATAAAAGCACTTGAATTGGCGATGGAGGGAGAGAGTAAAAGTATTGCCTTGGTGGCACAAAAGGCGGCTGCTAAGGATGAGCCGAGCGATAAGGATATGTACAAAGTTGGATGCATAGCCAATATTTTACAGATGCTTAAGTTGCCTGATGGTACGGTTAAAGTGTTGGTTGAAGGTGGTCAGCGCGTCACGATTACGGATGTGGTTGAAGAAGAAACGCATTTTAGTTGCGTTGCTGTGCCTGTTAATGCGCCCGAAGCGGATGCAGCTGAAACCGAAGCATTGCGCAGGGCGATCGTTGTGCAATTTGATCAGTATGTCAAATTAAACAAAAAAATTCCGCAGGAGATTCTTAGCTCATTGGCTAGCATTGATGAGCCTAGTCGCTTAGCTGATACGATTGCGGCGCATTTGCCTATTAAGCTTGAGCAAAAACAACATGTGTTGGAAATGTTTGATGTTGTTGAGCGCCTTGAGATGTTGTTGTCTCAGTTAGAAAGCGAGATTGATATTCTTCAAGTAGAGAAGCGTATTCGTGGGCGAGTAAAGCGTCAAATGGAAAAAAGCCAGCGCGAGTACTATCTGAATGAGCAAGTAAAAGCGATTCAAAAAGAGTTGGGAGAAGGCGAAGAAGGTGCGGACGTCGAGGAGCTTGAGCGCAAAATCAAGGCTGCACGCATGCCTAAAGAGGCAAAGAAAAAAGCGGAGTCAGAATTTAAAAAGCTTAAGTTGATGTCGCCGATGTCTGCTGAAGCCACCGTGGTGCGTAACTTTATTGATACTTTAGTTAATTTGCCATGGCGCAAAAAAAGCAAGGTGAATAATGAGTTGCCGCATGCGGAGCGTGTGCTTGATGAGGATCATTTTGGTTTAGATAAGGTCAAAGAACGAATACTTGAGTATCTTGCTGTGCAGCAGCGGGTAGATAAAGTGAAAGCGCCGATTCTGTGTCTAGTAGGGCCGCCGGGTGTGGGGAAAACCTCACTTGGACAGTCTATCGCGCGGGCGACTAACCGTAAGTTTGTTCGTATGGCGCTGGGTGGAATACGGGATGAAGCAGAGATTCGGGGGCATCGCCGTACTTATATTGGGTCGATGCCTGGAAAGATTTTGCAAAGTTTGATTCGTGTGGGGGTGCGCAATCCGCTATTTTTGTTAGATGAAATCGATAAAATTGGCATGGATTTTCGCGGTGATCCATCGAGTGCATTGCTTGAGGTATTAGATCCAGAGCAAAACCACACGTTCCAAGATCATTATATTGAGGTTGATTTTGATCTTTCTGATGTGATGTTTGTTGCTACATCAAACTCTCTTAATATTCCTGCGCCGCTTCTTGATCGTATGGAAGTGATCCGTTTATCGGGGTATACCGAAGATGAAAAAATTAGTATTGCTAAACGTTATCTTTTGCCCAAGCAAATTAAAAACAATGGATTAAAGCAAGGGGAGATTGATATAACGGAAGATGCGATTTCTAGCATTATTCGTTATTACACACGTGAAGCAGGTGTGCGTTCGCTAGAGCGCGAGCTTTCGAAGATATGCAGAAAAGTGGTAAAAATGCTTCTCCTAAAGCAGGAAACTGAGGTGGTGACGATAGGATTATCCAACTTGGATAAATTCTTGGGTGTGCGCAAGTATGACTTCGGTTTAGCTGGGCGTGAAAATCAAGTGGGTGAAGTGACTGGGTTGGCATGGACTGAAGTGGGCGGTGATTTGCTGACCATTGAGGCGGTCGTGATGCCAGGAAAAGGAAATGTTCTGCGTACCGGTTCTTTGGGTGATGTAATGAAAGAATCGATGGAGGCAGCACGCTCTGTTGTACGCTCTCTTGCCCGTCGACTTGGCCTTGCGGATGTATTGTTTGAGAAAAAAGATATCCATATTCACGTACCGGAAGGCGCAACACCTAAAGATGGACCCTCTGCTGGTATTGCGATGACGACAGCTTTAGTATCGGCGCTTACCGGTATTCCTGTGAGAGCTGATGTGGCTATGACGGGCGAGATTACCTTGCGAGGTGAAGTTCTCCCTATTGGTGGTTTAAAGGAAAAATTGTTGGCAGCTCACCGGGGAGGGATTAAGCTTGTTTTAATTCCAGAAGAAAATTCTAAGGACTTGACGGAGATACCTGAGAACGTTAAAAACAGCATAGAGATTGTGCCAGTTCGCTGGATAGATAAAGTACTTGAGTTGGCGCTTGAAAGAATGCCGACGAGTTTGCCAGATGAACCGGCAGGTGCGGTAGTAGAGGTAAAGCAAGTAGCGGGTGGTGAGCAGCAAGTGATTACGCATTAAGCTTGATGGCGTGATAAATTTTTCGGGGTGTTTAGTCTGTTTTTCCCTATGTTTATTTAAATGAAGGTGTGAAAATGAATAAATCAGAATTGATTGATCACATTGCAGCGCATGCGGATTTAACAAAAGCTGCGGCCGCTCGTGCTTTAGATGCTGTTATTTTAGGGGTAACCACAACCTTAAAAAAAGGCGGAGAAGTTTCATTAGTTGGGTTTGGAACGTTTGCAGTAGGTGCGCGAGCAGAGCGTATGGGACGTAATCCACGCACTGGAGAAGAAATTAAGATCAAAGCAGCGAAAAATCCAAAGTTTCGCCCTGGAAAGATGTTGAAAGATGCGTTAAACTAGCGCCCTTGTTGCTTATAGCTAGGCGGGTGCTTAGCTCAGTTGGTAGAGCGGCGCCCTTACAAGGCGTAGGTCGGGGGTTCGAGCCCCTCAGCACCCACCATAGTCATATGTTGATATAGTTGGTTTACAAAAAGGCGAGTTAGTGAGCGCCTTTTTTTTGTCCGTTTAGTTTTGTCTGCTTAACCCTGGTGAGACAATATGCTCGATTTCTTCCGTTCCCATCAACGTCTGATGCAGCTTCTTTTGCTGGTCGTGATTGTTCCGTCTTTCGCCTTTTTTGGAATCGAAGGCTATACCCGTTTTGTGGGTAACGTAAGCAATCTCGCTGAGGTCGATGGAAAGCCAATCAGCCAAGGACAGTTTGATAATGCATTGCGTCAGCAAAAAGAGCAGATGCGTGCTGTGCTAGGGGAGGGGGCTGATCCACGTTTACTGGATACACCGGAGCGTCGTCGTCTATTGCTTGATACGCTTATTGAAGAGCTCGTGGTAGGTAATGAGATTAGTCGTCTTAATTTGACGGTTTCAGATAATGCTTTGCGTGATTATATGCAGTCATTGCCAGGGATTGCGCATTTGCGTAAGCCCGATGGTAGTTTTGATTTAGAGTCCTATACTGCTTTACTAGCTCAGCAAGGGCTTACCCCCGATCAGTATGATGAACAAGTGCGTTTTGGTTTGGCAGGTGGGCGGCTTAATGGGATTGTGCGAGGAAGTGGTTTTGTCGCCCGTACTCAAGCTGAATCATTGGTGCGTGTGTTAGAGCAAGAGCGTGAAATACAAGAGAGGGTGTTATCGCCAGCTGATTTTGTTGCGGGAGTAGCGCCTAGTGAGGCGTCTATGCGCGCGCATTATGAAGCGATTAAAGGTGCGCAATTTACATCGCCCGAAGAGGTGAAGGTAGAGTATTTAGTTCTTTCGGCTGAGCATTTTGCTAAAAAAATAGTTGTTACTGATGCGATGGCGCGTCATGCCTATGACGCAAATGTCTTGCGTTACCAAAAAGCGGAGCAGCGACGCGCGAGCCATATATTGATTGCGGTAGCTAAAGAGGCGAAGCCGGATGAGCGGGCTGCGGCACTTGCTCGTGCTGAAAAATTGCTGATTGCTTTACGTGCTCAGCCTGAACATTTTGCGCAGCTGGCTAAGGAAAATTCAAATGACCCTGGTTCTGCTGCGCAGGGGGGGGACCTTGGTTTTTTTGGCCGAGGTATGATGGTTCCCTCATTTGATGAGGCGGCGTTTAAACTCAAAAAAGGTGAGTTGAGTTCTGTGGTGGAGTCGGGATTTGGATTTCATATTATTCGTATGACGGATATTAAACTCGCTCAGCCGAAGCCGTTTGATGAGGTCAAAGATGAGATCGTTGAGGGACTTAAGCGAGAACAAGCCGCTAAAGAGTTTAACGAGGCTGCCGAGGCTTTCACTAATTTGGTTTATGAGCAATACGCTAGCTTAGCGCCTGCTGCAGAGAAATTTGGATTGCCGTTGATGATGGCTGAGCATATTACCCGCGCAGTTAATCCTAATTTAGCGAAAGATAATGTACTTAATAGCGAGAAATTTCTAAGCGCTATTTTTAGTGATGATGTTGTTAAGAATAAACGTAATACAGAAGCCTTGGCAGTTGCGCCCCATATCCTCGTGGCCGCCCGTGTTGTCGCGCATCAACCTGCTTTGGTTCGGCCATTTGATACCGTGCGTGATGTTGTTCGCGCGCAATTAGTGGCAAGTATGGCGGCTGATTTAGCGAGGAGTGAGGGTAAAAAGCTCTTGGCGCAATCGCCCAATGTCTCTGATATGGGGGTTGCACGTTGGGTTGATCGGCGTAGTGTCACGGGGGGAACCCCTGCGGCTGTTGCGGCGATATTTCGTGCTGATACACGTAAGTTACCTGTGATGGTGGGGGTTGATCTAGGTGAGCGAGGGTATGTTCTTTATAAGATCAATCAAGTTAGACAGCCCGAGGTTCTTGATGCCGCTACGGTGAAAACGGTGACTGAGAGTTTATCGAGTGAGGGGGGTAGTCTTGATTACCGCGCGTATCTTGATACTTTACGTGCGCGGGCTAAAGTGAAAAATCAGATGAAGGATGCCGGCGAGGTCAATAAGTCGTAAGTGAATATAAAAATATATTCCTTATTTTTTGGGATGATATGTTGGTTGCGTAAATTTTTTAGGGGCGTTGGTCCCCATGTTTTGGGTCGACGTATATTGAATGTGCGCTTTGAGATGTAAGCGTCATTGCGCAGTGGTATCACTTATTTGTGTGGTATTTTGGATATAGAAGCGTATTTTCCTGTCCTGTTGTTTATCTTAATTGGCATTGCCGTGGGTGTGGTGCCGATGGCTTTGGGGCGACTGATTGGTCCGCATCGGCCAAATGATCAAAAGTTATCCGCCTACGAGTGTGGATTTGAAGCCTTCGAAGAGTCGCGCATGAAGTTTGATGTGCGTTATTACTTAGTGGCCATTCTTTTTATTTTGTTTGATTTGGAGACGGCGTTTCTTTTCCCATGGGGTGTCGCTTTACGCGATATTGGATGGGTGGGTTATGTCTCGATGCTTATTTTTTTGTTGGAATTTGTCGTCGGTTTTATATATATATGGAAAAAAGGCGCGCTCGATTGGGAGTGATCTGTAATGGCAATTGATGGTGTGCTCAATGAGGGTTTTGTTACAACGACAGCTGATAAGCTGATTAACTGGACACGTACGGGCTCGTTATGGCCGATGACGTTTGGCTTAGCTTGTTGTGCAGTCGAGATGATGCATGCGGGTGCTGCTCGTTATGATTTAGATCGATTTGGTGTTGTTTTCCGCCCGTCCCCTCGTCAGTCTGATTTAATGATTGTGGCGGGCACTTTGTGCAACAAGATGGCACCTGCTTTACGTAAAGTTTACGATCAAATGCCAGAGCCGCGTTGGGTAATTTCGATGGGTTCTTGTGCCAACGGGGGTGGTTATTATCACTACTCTTACTCCGTTGTGCGCGGTTGTGACCGTATTGTGCCGGTAGATATTTATGTGCCGGGTTGCCCGCCTACTGCTGAAGCGTTGATTTACGGCATTATTCAACTGCAAGCTAAAATTAAGCGCACGAGCACAATTGCGCGGCAGGGGTAGCGAGTGATGACTCAGATGCAGCAGCTACACGATGCGATCGTGGATGTGTTGAGAGATAAAGTACACGCGCTTGTGTCCGCGTTGGGTGAGCTGACCTTAGTGGTAAGTCAAGCTCACTACCTTGAAGTGGCTTACTTGCTACGTGAACATCCTACTTTTAAATTTGAACAATTAATTGATCTGTGTGGTGTGGATTACGCTGGTTATGGTGATGGGCGCTGGCAGGGGTCGCGCTATGCAGTCGTGTTGCACTTGCTTTCTATTCATCATAATAGACGTTTGCGGGTACGTGTTTTTGCGCAAGATGATGTGATGCCGGTGGTGCCTTCTGTGATATCGGTATGGAATGGGGCTAACTGGTTTGAGCGCGAAGCATTTGATTTGTTTGGCCTTCTATTCGAGGGACACCCTGACTTGCGTCGTATTTTGACGGATTATGGTTTTATGGGTCATCCTTTTCGTAAAGATTTTCCGGTTTCTGGCTACGTTGAGATGCGTTACGACGCGCAGCAGGGCCGTGTTATTTACCAGCCTGTCAGCATTCCTCCGCGTGAAATTACCCCGCGCGTTATTCGTGAAGAATATTACGGCGATGTGGGGAAGGCACGATTCTAAATTGCTATGGCACAAATTAAAAACTACACCCTCAATTTTGGCCCCCAGCATCCTGCGGCGCATGGCGTTTTACGCTTGGTATTGGAATTGGATGGCGAAGTCATTCAGCGTGCCGATCCGCATATCGGACTTTTGCATCGGGCAACGGAGAAGTTAGCTGAGACGCGTACGTGGATTCAGAATGTGCCTTATATGGATCGACTCGATTATGTATCGATGATGGCCAATGAGCATGCGTATGTGATGGCCATTGAGAAATTATTAGGTTTAAGTGTGCCCGTGCGTGCGCAGTATATTCGCGTTATGTTTGATGAATTAACGCGTTTGCTAAATCACTTGCTATGGATTGGCTGTCATGGTTTAGATGTGGGTGCGATGGCGGTGTTTCTTTACGCGTTTCGTGAGCGTGAAGATATATTCGATATGTATGAGGCGGTTTCAGGTGCACGTATGCATGCGGCGTATTATCGTCCGGGTGGCGTGTATCGTGACCTTCCTGAGACGATGCCACAGTATCAAGCCTCCAAAGTCCGTAACGCACATGCACTTGCGCGTATGAACGATAATCGGCAAGGATCATTGCTTGATTTTATCGAGGACTTCACCTGTCGTTTTCCCACCTATGTGGATGAATACGAAACGCTTCTGACAGATAACCGTATTTGGAAACAACGTCTGGTGGGGATTGGTGTCGTAAGTCCTGAGCGCGCATTACAGTTGGGGTTTACAGGACCGATGTTACGGGGCTCTGGTGTGGAATGGGATTTGCGCAAGAAGCAGCCTTACGAAGTTTATGATCAGCTTGACTTTGATATTCCTGTTGGTAAGACAGGTGATTGCTATGATCGTTATTTGGTGCGTGTTGCTGAGATGCGCCAATCTAATCACATTATTACGCAGTGTATTAAATGGTTACGTGCAAATCCCGGGCCGGTGATGACGGATAACCATAAAGTGGCACCTCCCTCACGTGTTGATATGAAATCGAATATGGAAGATTTGATTCATCACTTCAAGCTTTTTACCGAGGGTATTCATGTGCCAGAGGGTGAGGCCTATAGCGCGGTGGAGCATCCTAAAGGTGAATTCGGTATTTACGCTATCTCTGATGGGGCAAATAAACCCTATCGTTTAAAAATTCGTGCACCTGGTTTTGCTCACCTGGCGGCGTTAGATGAAATGGCCCGTGGTCATATGATCGCGGATGCTGTGACCATTATTGGTACCCAAGATATCGTCTTTGGCGAAATAGATAGATAGGCTGACAACATCGATATGTTATCCAACCATGCCCTTAAAGAAATAGATCGCGCGATCGCGAAGTATCCGCTTGACCAAAAACAATCTGCGGTGATGGCTGCATTGGCTGTGGCGCAAGATGAAGTGCGGTGTTTGTCGCCCGAGGTGTTGCAATATATCGCAACGTATTTGCAGATGCCGGCTGTAGCGGTACAAGAGGTGGCGACTTTTTACAATATGTACGACCTACAACCCACGGGTCGTTACAAACTTACTATCTGTACAAATTTACCCTGTGCGCTTTCAGGTGCGACGCATACGGGTGAATATTTAAAGAAAATACTTGGAATTGATTACGGGCAGACAACGTCTTGCGGCACATTTACGCTTAAAGAGGGTGAGTGTATGGGGGCGTGTGGTGATGCGCCTGTTATGCTGGTCAATAACAAACAGATGTGTAGCAAGATGAGTAACGAGAAGATTGATGCCTTGCTCGCTCAATGTAAGCACACTATTTCTCAGGATAACCATCAATGACTAGTTTGCATACTCGTCATATTCAGCCACTTATCTTAGCTAACCTTACAGGCGATAACTGGCATCTCTCAGACTATGTGGCACGAGGTGGTTATGCGCAACTTAAGCGCATCTTAAGCGAGCGCATTACGCCGGAAGCCATTATTGCCGAAATTAAAGCATCAGGCTTGCGCGGCCGTGGTGGTGCGGGCTTCCCGACCGGACTGAAGTGGAGTTTTATGCCGCGTCAGTTTCCTGGGCAAAAATATTTGGTGTGCAACTCGGATGAAGGTGAGCCCGGCACATTTAAGGATCGCGATATTTTGCGCTACAACCCTCATGCTTTGATTGAGGGTATGGCCATTGGTGCGTATGCGATGGGAATTACAGTGGGCTATAACTATATCCACGGCGAGATATGGGCTGAGTACGCGCGTTTTGAAGAAGCACTTGAAGAGGCGCGTGCCGCGGGTTTGTTGGGTGAGCGTATTCAAGGGAGTGATTTTTCATTTCAATTACATGCGCATCATGGGTATGGTGCGTATATTTGTGGTGAAGAAACAGCTTTACTTGAGTCTATCGAAGGCAAAAAAGGACAGCCTCGTTTTAAGCCTCCTTTCCCTGCAAGTTATGGGCTTTATGGCAAGCCCACCACTATTAATAATACGGAGACATTTGCCGCCGTTCCTTTTCTGCTTGCGTTGGGTGGTGAAGCGTATCTAAAGATGGGTCGTCCCAACAATGGTGGTAGTAAGATTTTTTCAATGTCTGGTGATGTCGCTTTACCTGGAAATTATGAAGTGCCCTTAGGTACTTCTTTTGCTACCTTGCTTGCGTTAGCAGGGGGCATGCGTGACGGTAAAAAAATTAAAGCGGTGATTCCGGGCGGCTCTTCGATGCCGGTGGTCCCGGGTGAAGTGATGATGGCTACGGATATGGATTACGACAGCATTGCTAAAGCCGGCTCTATGTTAGGCTCGGGCGCGGTTATTGTGATGGATGAGACGCGCTGCATGGTCAAATCTTTATTACGCTTATCTTATTTTTATTACGAAGAGTCCTGTGGGCAATGCACACCTTGCCGCGAAGGCACCGGTTGGTTATGGCGTATGGTGAATCGTATTGAGCATGGTCAAGGCAGAATGGAAGATATTGAGCTGCTGGGTAGCGTAGCTGAAAATATCCAAGGGCGCACTATTTGTGCTTTAGGCGATGCCGCTGCGATGCCGGTGCGTGCGATGCTCAAACATTATATGCATGAATTTGAACACCACATTGTGCACCGGCAATGCATGGTGCCGGCATATATATAGGTGTGAATGAATATGGTTGAACTCGAAATTAACGGGCAAAAAGTTACGGTGCCCGAAGGTAGTTTAGTAATGGACGCTGCGCGTGCAACAGGTACGTTCATTCCTCATTTTTGCTATCACCGTAAATTATCCATTGCTGCGAATTGCCGCATGTGTTTAGTTGAAGTTGAAAAAGCACCTAAACCATTGCCGGCTTGTGCGACCCCTGTTACTGCAGGGATGAAGGTCTACACGCATTCTGAAAAAGCAGTGCAAGCACAGCAATCAGTGATGGAATTTTTATTAATTAATCATCCACTTGATTGCCCTATTTGTGACCAGGGCGGTGAGTGTCAGCTACAAGATTTGGCGGTGGGGTATGGCAAAAGTACCTCACGTTATCAAGAAGAAAAAAGAGTCGTTTTCCATAAATCAGTAGGCCCGCTGATTGGTATGGAAGAGATGAGCCGCTGCATTCACTGTACGCGTTGTGTACGTTTTGGCCAAGAAATTGCCGGCGTCATGGAGTTGGGTATGTTGGGTCGTGGTGAACATGCTGAGATCACGACGTTTATTGGGCAGACGGTTGACTCTGAGCTGTCGGGCAATATGATTGATTTATGTCCTGTAGGTGCTTTAACCAGTAAGCCTTTTCGTTATAGCGCGCGTACTTGGGAGTTGACGCGCCATCGTTCGATTGCGCCCCATGACAGCTTGGGTTCACATATTATTGTGCAAACCAAGCAGGGACAAGTGCGTCGGGTGTTGCCTTTAGAAAACGAAGCGATCAATGAATGTTGGCTCTCCGATAAAGATCGATTTTCTTATGAAGGATTAAAAAGTCCTGAGCGTTTAGCCAGTCCCATGATTAAGCAAGGGGGTGTATGGACGGAGGTAGATTGGTCTGTTGCACTGGAGTATGTTGCCAACGGTCTTTCTATGATGAAAAAAGAGCATGGGGCGCATGCTATTGCTGCACTTGCGAGTCCGCACAGTACGCTGGAAGAGTTGTATTTGTTGCAAAAATTAATGCGCGGTTTAGGTACTAACAATATCGATTTTCGTTTGCGCCAAAGTGATTTTTCTGCGGGGCGCGTTGGCATTCCCTGGTTGGGTATGCCGATTGCTGCGGTTTCTAAGTTACGTAGTGCCTTGCTTATTGGCAGTACGTTGCGCAAAGATCACCCCTTATTATCTGCGCGTTTACGTGCTGCGACTAAAGTGGGCTGCCAAGTCAGTGTGGTGCATGCCGCGGACGATGATTTGCTGATGCCTGTTTTTGGTCGATTGATTGCACCGCCTTCAGCTTGGGCGGCACAGCTGATGGAGTTGGTTGTGGCGATTGCACAAGCAAAGCAAATTGATTCGCCCGTGACAGATGTGATTCCCTCTCATGCGGCGCAAGATATTGCGCAAAGCTTGTTGGCTGATGCTGTATTGCCTACACAAAAAGCGATATTTTTAGGTGTGTTGGTTGTGAGCCATCCGCAATTTACACAACTGCATGCTTTAGCGCAGTGGATTGCATTGCACACAGGTGCGACCTTAGGATTTTTAGGGGAAGCGGCTAACACAGTGGGTGCTTATCTTGCGCAGATGACACCACAAGCGCAGGGGGGGAATGCTGCCTCGTTATTGACGCAAGCCCGGCGTGCTTATGTGTTGTTGCATACCGAGCCTGAGTACGATAGTGCGGATCCGCGCGCTGCGCGAGCAGTACTGGAGGCAGCTGATTCGGTGATTGTACTTTCGCCTTTTAAATCTGCAACGGCACTTGAGTATGCAGATGTTTTACTCCCGATCGCGCCTTTTACTGAGACAGCAGGGACTTTTGTGAATTGCGAAGGGCGTGCTCAAAGTTTTACTGGAGTAGCACAGCCTTTTGGGCAAACGCGTCCGGCATGGAAAGTATTGCGCGTGTTAGGCAATATGTTGAAGCTAACGGGGTTTGATTATGAGCATGCGGAGGCTATACGCGATGAAGTATTAGTAAATGATTGGATGGCCCATTTGTCTAATCGCATCGAGACGATCAATCCGTTTACGTCTTCGCCGGCAATCAATGTGAGTCAACAATCAACTGCATTATCGGCAAGCATGTCGCCTCCTCAAATAAAAGAGAATGCTGTCTTGGATGCAAGGCCGAGTAAGGTGACGGACAATTTTTCCGTAGGTACTTCTTTTGAGCGTCTTGCGGATGTGCCTATTTATCATGCTGACCCGCTTGTGCGCCGTGCTGCGCCTTTACGTTTGACCGCTGATGGCAAGCGTGCTGCGCGCGCGCATTTGCCTACTGCATTATTTGCTAGCTTGGGTTTAAAAGAAGGCGATCTGGTGCGGGTGACACAAGATACGCATCACGTTACTTTACCCGCAACTTTAGATAAAAATTTATGTGCCCAGGTTGTGCGTGTGGCAACGGCAACGCCCGTTGCGCTTGAGCTTGGGCCTATGTTTGGTACATTGACCGTGACTAGGGCGTAGGCTTATGTTGACAACATTTACTACGCATATCAATGTATTTGGAGCGTCACTGTTGGGTGATTTTTGGCCTACTACATGGATCTTGCTTAAAATTATTTGTATTGTGTTGCCGATGTTTGCGTGCGTTGCTTACCTTACCTTATGGGAACGTAAGCTGATTGGGTGGATGCATGTGCGCTTGGGGCCAAACCGTGTTGGGCCTTTGGGGTTACTTCAGCCCATTGCCGATGCCCTTAAATTACTGTTCAAAGAAATTTTGCATCCTGCTCGCGCAAGTCGGTCCTTGTATTTTGTGGCGCCGGTGATGGTCATTGGGCCGGCTTTTGCAGCGTGGGCTGTGATGCCCTTCGATGTTGATATGGTCTTAGCCAATGTGAACGCCGGCTTGCTTTATATTATGGCGATTACGTCTGTTGGCGTGTATGGCGTAATTCTTGCGGGCTGGGCTTCCAATTCAAAGTATGCTTTTTTGGGGGCGATGCGCGCATCAGCGCAGATGGTCTCTTACGAAATTGCGATGGGTTTTGCTTTGGTTACGGTATTGATGATTTCCGGTACTCTTAACTTGTCCGATATTGTTGCCTCACAGCAGAACGGCTATTTTGCGCGACATGGGGTAAATGTATTGTCATGGAATTGGCTGCCCTTGTTGCCGATGTTTGTGATTTATTTTATTTCAGGTGTGGCTGAGACCAATCGTCATCCTTTTGATGTCGTTGAAGGAGAGTCGGAAATTGTGGCGGGTCATATGGTTGAGTACTCCGGCATGTCTTTTGCGATATTCTTTTTGGCTGAGTATGCCAATATGATTTTGATTTCGGCGTTAACTGCCACCCTTTTTCTAGGGGGTTGGGCAACTCCTTTTGATATTGCCCCGCTTAATCTTATTCCGGGATTTTTCTGGCTAACGGCTAAAGTTTTTCTATTGCTATCTATTTTTATTTGGTTGCGTGCTTCGTTTCCTCGTTATCGCTATGACCAAATTATGCGTCTGGGATGGAAAATTTTTATTCCGCTATCTTTATTTTGGGTAGTAGTGATTGGCTTTTGGCGGGTTTCGCCATGGAATATTTGGATTTAATTACATTGCGCCTAGAGTGGTCTAGGGGCATGCGTAGCTGGGTAATTTTTTGGGAATGATGATGTTCGATTTAGCAACCCAATGTTTTTTGTATCAGTTGACAGTCGAGGATGTGGTTGGCGTTGTGCTTAGTCAATTGCTTGAATATTTGCTTATGTTGCTTTCGGAGGTGGCTTGATGTTCGTTAGAATCAAGGAATTCCTCAATAGTTTATTGCTGAAAGAGTTATTTAAAGGCCTGGCTTTAACCGGCCGCTATTTGTTCGCGCGCAAAATTACTGTACTTTTTCCTGAAGAAAAAACGCCGCTCTCCCCTCGTTTTCGGGGGCTGCATGCGCTGCGCCGCTATGACAATGGTGAGGAACGTTGTATTGGCTGTAAATTATGTGAGGCCGTTTGTCCTGCCTTAGCGATTACGATTGAATCTGAGGAACGCGATGATGGTTCACGGCGTACCACGCGTTATGACATTGATTTGATTAAATGTATTTTTTGTGGGTTTTGTGAAGAGGCTTGTCCAGTGGATGCAATTGTGGAGACGCATGTGCTTGAGTATCACGGTGAAGCGCGGGGCGATTTGTACTTTACAAAAGAAATGTTGCTTGCCGTGGGCGATCGTTATGAGCCACAGATTGCCGCTAACCGCGCTGCCGATGCGGCCTATCGCTAATGCATGGTCATTCAGTGACTGCTTGGGATCGCAGTCTATATTGCAATCACATTCCTTTGACTTATTACATACGGTAAGACTTCTATGGCTTTTACGCTGATCCTTTTTTATCTATTCGCTGCTCTGTTGGTCTTTGCTGCGATCAAGGTCGTCACTGCACATAATCCTGTACATGCAGCGCTTTTTTTAGTGCTTTCTTTTTTTACGGCTGCGGCGATTTGGATGTTATTGCAAGCAGAGTTTTTGGCGATTGTTTTAGTGTTGGTGTATGTCGGTGCGGTGATGGTGCTCTTCCTCTTTGTGGTGATGATGCTTGATATTAATCTTGAGCTGATGCGTCGTGATTTTTTTCGCACGATGCCTGGGTCTTTATTAGTGGGGGCCATTATCGTTGCCGAAATGGCTGCAGTACTCATACATGGTTTTATGCGCACAAATATGCCACAGGCAATGGCAGCGGGCAGCGGATCCAATACACGCGATTTAGGTCGTTTGATTTATGGTGAGTATCTTTATGCTTTTGAAATTGCTGGGGTGGTGTTACTTGTGGGCATGATTGCTGCGGTAGCTTTGACTTTGCGGGGTCGCAAAGATAGCAAGATGCAGCATGTTGAAACGCAACTCAGAGCGAATCCGCGGGATCGGGTGCGATTGGTTTCTACGATGTCCACTTTATCGGAGGCGATGTCTGTGGTGCCCGAAAAAAAAGGTGAACGGGATAGACCTCTATGACAATACAAGCGAGATGCGTTGTAATGCCGTCGTGTGTACGCCGCTTGCATGGCGCTTGTTGTGGCAAATGATACGCCCGGGAATTATTTATCGCGCTTGAATCGGTGTCTTCTACTATGCCTTTTGCATAACAAGGTGGGTGAGGAGGAGCGTAACTAAAATGAAAAAGATTTCTTAAGAAGGAAATAATGATGCTGACATTGGCGCATTACCTTGTGCTTGCCTCGGTACTGTTTGCGATTGGGGTGATGGGTATTTTTTTGAACCGCAAAAATTTAATCGTTTTATTGATGGCGATTGAACTGGTGTTGCTGGCGGTGAACCTTAATTTCGTGGCTTTCTCTCATTACTTGGGTGATTTGGGTGGACAAGTATTTGTATTTTTTATTTTGACTGTTGCAGCTGCTGAGGCGGCAATTGGTTTAGCAATTTTGGTTGCATTGTTCCGCAATGTAGACACGATTCACGTTGATGATTTGGACGCACTAAAAGGGTAAGACGCATGACACTCGATCAAAATTTATTGTTGGTGATCGCGCTTGCGCCTTTGCTGGGAGCTATATTGGCGGGTTTGTTTGGCACGGCATTTTGTGGTGCCGTACTCTCACGAAAAAGTGCACATCGCATCACTATTTTGGGTGTTGCGATTTCGTTTTTCTTGTCTGTTTGGGTGCTCCAGCAAGTAATGGCAGGCGCTTATTTTCATGCGACGGTGTATGAGTGGATGCGCATTGGTACGCTTAAGTTTGAGATTGGTTTTCTTATCGATAGCTTAACGGCGATGATGATGTGTGTGGTGACTTTTGTGTCGCTGATGGTGCACATTTATACGATTGGCTATATGCGTGATGATGCAGGCTATAGCCGCTTCTTTTCCTATATCTCCTTGTTTACGTTTGCGATGCTGATGTTGGTGATGAGTAATAATTTTCTCCAACTATTTTTTGGCTGGGAAGCGGTGGGATTGGTCTCTTATTTGCTTATTGGATTTTGGACAACACGACCCAGTGCGGTTGTCGCCAATATGAAAGCATTTTTAGTTAATCGTGTGGGTGATTTTGGTTTTATTCTGGGGATTGGACTGCTGCTTGCTTATAGCGGTAGCTTGCATTATGGCGAGGTGTTTGCCCAGAGAGATGCCCTGTTTGCGTTGACGCTGCCAGGTACAAACTGGAATCTTATTACGGTTGCTTGTCTATGTTTGTTTGTTGGGGCGATGGGAAAATCCGCTCAATTCCCTTTGCATGTGTGGTTACCTGATTCGATGGAAGGTCCTACGCCGATCTCTGCATTGATTCACGCGGCAACGATGGTGACAGCGGGGATTTTTATGGTGAGCCGCATGTCTCCTCTTTTTGAGTTATCTGACACCGTGTTGTCAGTGATGTTGGTGATTGGTGGCATCACCGCTTTGTTTATGGGACTGCTCGGTGTAGTTCAAAATGATATTAAGCGCGTTATTGCCTATTCAACGTTGTCGCAGTTAGGTTATATGACAGTAGCGTTGGGCGCGTCGGCGTATTCAGTTGCGCTATTTCATTTAATGACGCATGCGTTTTTTAAAGCCTTGTTGTTTTTGGCTGCGGGCTCGGTCATTATGGGCATGCATCATGATCAAGATATCCGTCATATGGGTGGGATATGGCGCTATATGCCGGTGACTTGGTTGACGTCTCTTTTGGGTTCGCTGGCGTTAATTGGCACACCTTTTTTCTCTGGTTTTTATTCCAAAGATTCGATTATTGAAGCGGTGAAAGCATCCTCTTTGCCAGGTGCAGAGTTTGCTTATTTTGCTGTCATTGCGGGTGTTTTTATCACGGCGTTTTACTCTTTTCGCATGGTCTTTTTGGTGTTTCATGGCAAAGAGCGTTTTGGGCGGGACACGCACCACGTTGCGCATGATGCAGCGAGTGTTCACTCGCATAGCCAAGATGATGACGCAGATGACGAACATCATGCGCATGGACTCGCATTAGGGGAAAAGCCCCATGAATCTCCTTGGGTGATTACCTTGCCCTTAATTCTTTTGGCAATTCCTTCTGTGGCTATCGGTGCATGGGCAATTGATGCGATGTTATTTGGTGATTTTTTTGCGCATGGGATTGCTTTTTCGCAAGTGATTTTTGTTGCGCAAACACACGAAGCTATGGCGGAGTTGGCACATCTATTTCACGGATGGATTCCCATGGCCTTACATGGGTTGACCAGTTTGCCTTTGCTTTTGGCTGTTGCGGGGGTAGTGACGGCGTGGTTGTTTTATTTGGTGTGGCCGGCTATTCCGGCGCTATTGCACCGACGTTTATCTTGGTTAGTGGGGGTGCTTGAGAATAAATACTATATGGATGTTTTTAATGAAATCATTTGGGCGCGGGGTGCACGCAAGCTAGGCGTTCTCCTGTGGAGATCAGGTGATCAAGGTGTGATTGATGGCTTGGTGAATGGCAGCGCATCTGTGATTAGCTTTTTTTCAAGAGGGTTGCGCAAATTGCAATCGGGCTATTTGTATCACTATGCTTTTGCGATGATTTTGGGGGTGCTTGGTTTGATGAGTTGGTTATGTTTGCCTGTGATCAAGGGCGCTTTCGCTTAATTTTAGTCAATGCAATAAGGGATACGGCAGCATGATTCTTTCTTTGGCAATTTGGATGCCGATTGTTTTCGGTGTGGTAATTCTGGCGTATGGCTCAGATGCTTCTCCTCGATTTGTTCGGTGGATGGCCCTGTTTGGCTCGCTGCTTAGTTTTCTTGTGACCTTGCCGCTGATTAGCGATTTTGATCGTGCCGAGCGTGCCATGCAATTTGTTGAACAGGCTGACTGGATTGACCGCTTTCATATCCAATATGCCTTGGGTGTCGATGGCATTTCACTTTGGTTAGTTGTATTGACGGCACTGATTACCGTGATGGTGGTAGTGGCTGCGTGGGAAGTAATCACTTCTCGTGTCGCTCAGTATATGGCTGCATTCCTGATCTTGTCTGGACTGATGATTGGTGTGTTCTGTGCTTTAGATGGTATTTTGTTTTATGTATTTTTTGAGGCAACCTTGATACCGATGTACTTAATTATCGGTATTTGGGGTGGTCCACGTCGCGTGTACGCAGCGTTTAAATTTTTTCTGTATACCTTGTTAGGCTCTTTGCTGATGCTAATTGCCTTACTTTATTTGTATAACAAGAGCGGCAATTTTGACATCCTTGCTTGGCACCAACAGGCATTGTCGATGCATGAGCAAGTCATGTTATTTATCGCATTTTTTGTTGCCTTTGCTGTGAAAGTGCCCATGTGGCCTGTGCATACTTGGTTGCCTGACGCACACGTTGAAGCACCCACAGGCGGCTCAGTTGTGCTCGCTGCCATTATGTTGAAGCTGGGCGCGTATGGCTTTTTGCGATTTTCTTTACCGATTGCGCCGGATGCCAGCCAGTCTCTAGCGGGGATTGTGATTGCCCTTTCTTTGATTGCGGTGATCTATGTGGGTCTTGTTGCACTGGTGCAGACCGACATGAAAAAGTTGGTGGCTTACTCGTCGATTGCTCATATGGGCTTTGTGACCTTAGGTTTTTTTATGTTTACGCAAATCGGTCTTGAGGGTGCGGTGGTGCAAATGATTTCGCATGGTTTTATCTCGGGGGCGATGTTTCTTTGTATCGGTGTGTTGTATGACCGGGTGCACTCGCGGGAAATTATTGATTATGGCGGTGTGGTCAATACCATGCCAAAGTTTGCAGTATTTATGGTGTTTTTTGCTATGGCTAACTGTGGTTTGCCCGCGACCTCGGGTTTTGTGGGCGAGTTTATGGTGATCCTTGCTGCGGTGCAGTTTAATTTTTGGATTGGACTGTTAGCAGCAACGGCGTTAATTTTAGGCGCTGCTTATTCGCTATGGATGGTTAAGCGGGTCTTATTTGGTCCCGTTGTACATACGCATGTGGCTCAGCTTCACGATGTGAGTCGACGTGAATTTGTTATGTTAAGCACTTTAGCGTTATTGACGTTGGCAATGGGCGTTTATCCTAAACCCTTCACCGATGTGATGCATGTATCACTTGTTAATTTGCGTGAGCATGTGATGGTTGGCAAGTTATCGTCTGCGATTCCTCTGTCTTTGCCTAACTTGTCGCACAGTACTTTGCTACCGGCGCAATAAGGATTGTTATGCCTACTCTTGATTATTTCAGTGTGTTGCCCGAAGCATTTTTGCTGATCAGTATTTGTTTTTTGCTATTAATGAGTGCGCTACGCGCCCGGGGTGATGGTGAGTTTTCTTATCGCTGGTCGCTTATCGTTTTGTTTGCCTTAACGGTATGGTTTTCGCTGCAATGTGATGGCACAGTACAACGCACTTTTTATGGCATGTTTGTCTATGATCCTTTTGCTAATTTGCTCAAAGCAGGGTGTGCGCTTGCCCTGTTTGTAACGCTGGTGTATTCGCGTGCTTATTTAGCTGCGCGCCAATTATTACGCGCGGATTTTTTTGCTCTCGTCTTACTATCGATGTTGGGCCAGTGCGTCATGATTTCAGGAGGACATTTCTTGTCGCTCTATCTGGGTCTGGAGTTACTGGCGTTGTCATCTTATGCTTTAGTTGCTTTGCGTAGAGATGCCGTGAGTACCGAAGCGGCAATGAAATATTTTGTGTTGGGTGCGTTGGCTTCAGGCTTTTTGCTGTATGGCATGTCTATGTTTTATGGTGCAACAGGCTCGCTTGATTTGAACGTTGTTGTTAAAGCGTTGAGCCTTGATCAGGCAAATGGCACCATTCTTGTTTTAGGTATTGTATTTGTGGTTGCGGGGCTTGCATTTAAATTAGGTGTGGCTCCGTTTCATATGTGGGTGCCTGATGTATATCAAGGTGCCCCAAGCGCTATGACTTTGGTGATAGCCAGTGCACCCAAGTTAGCGGGATTTGCCTTGCTGATGCGTTTGCTGGTGGATGGCTTTTTACCTTTAGCAGTGAGCTGGCAACAGATGTTGATTGTGTTGGCGGTGTTGTCTTTGGTTGTGGGAAATATTGCGGCGATTGCGCAAACTAATTTTAAGCGCATGTTGGCTTACTCAACAATTGCCCATATGGGCTTTATGTTGCTGGGGATGACATCCGGTGTTGTTCAAGGTAGTACACATCTTGCTGTGGGTGCATATGGCGCGTCATTATTTTATGTGCTGACCTATGTGCTGACCACTTTGGGGAGTTTTGGATTGGTATTGCTTCTATCACGCAATGGGTTTGAGGCAGAGGAGATCGCTGATCTAAAGGGATTAAATCAACGTAACCCGTGGTTTGCTTTTGTCAGCTTAGTGTTGATGCTTTCGTTAGCAGGTATTCCACCTACACTTGGTTTTTATAGCAAATTAGCTATTTTGCAGGCAGTGGTGGATGCGCATATGGTTTGGCTGGCTGTGCTGGCTGTACTCACTTCAGTCGTCGGTGCTTTTTATTATTTGCGCATTATCAAAAGCATGTACTTTGATGCGCCCGAAGACACTCATCCTTTGACGCCTAGTTTTGGCGTGTTTAGCTTGTTTGGCTTAAATGGTATTTTAGTGTTGGGTTTAGGTTTATTTCCGGCTGATCTGATTGATCTGTGTACAAATACGATGCGGCAATTTTTGGCAAACTAAGCCAGTAGACCTTGAGTTTGTATGCATTTTATAAACCAGGGTGCAAAGCAGTGCCGCTATTGTTGTGACATAGCATGCAATAGTGGCTGTAAAAACTGCTTAAGGTGTTTGCTTTAAGCGATGACGATGAACATTGCGCGGGTTGTGATGGGTTTGCTTTGTCTGACTCGAGGTCGCTTGTGTAACCGTAGTGAGCAATACGAAAAGTGCGCGGCGCCATTTCTGCAATCACATAAGAGCGTTGGGAGTGCTGTGTAATACAAAAGGCGCGTAGCGAGTGATGCGAAGATTTATTCTTGTCTATCTCACTGTGAACAGGGGTCGCCTTAATCGTGAGCAAAATAGGAGTAAGGCTGAATGGATGTGGATGCAGGTATAAAAATAATTATTGTGTTGGCTGTGCTGGCTGCTAATTTACCTTTTGTGAATCAGCGGCTATTTGCGGTGTTGTTATTACCCGTCTCGATGCGTGGGGTACGTAAGTCGCTGTGGCTACGTTTATTTGAGCTACTTGTTTTCTATGGAATGGTTGGTGTTGTTGCGCGTGCGATTGAGGGTCATATCGGGATGGTTGCTAAGCAAAGTTGGGCATTTTATGTCATTACTTTTTCGCTATTTCTGGTATTGGCGTTTCCTGGGTTTACCTATCAATACTTATATAAGCGTCACGGATAATGAGTTTAACGGAACGATTGTATGAAACGTGCTTGCAAAGTGAGACCGCGTACTCCGGTCATTTCCTGACGATTAAACGTGATCAGGTACGTTTACCTGATGGGCAGTCTGCGGTAAGAGAATACGCAATTCATCCGGGTGCGGTGATGATTATTCCGTTGTTTGATGATGGACGGGTTTTACTTGAGCGGCAGTTTCGTTATCCACTCGATCAAGTCATGATTGAATTCCCAGCGGGAAAATTAGATGTGGGCGAAACTACATTGGCGTGTGCTCAGCGCGAGTTGCGTGAAGAAACTGGCTACCACGCCCAACATTACACGCGACTTACCCGTATTCATCCGGTGATTTCTTATTCAACTGAGTACATTGATATTTATCTTGCAACAGGCTTGAGTGCAGGGCCGCGTCAGCTTGATCAGGGCGAATTTCTCGATATATTTTTTGCCTCACTCGATGAATTATTAGAGTGGGTGAAAACAGGCAAAGTGTCTGATGTTAAGACGATGATCGGTGCATTTTGGTTAGATAAATGGATTAAGGAGACAGGGAATGTTGATGTTGTAGGGCCTTCTTTGCCGCTATGAAACTGTGTGTTGATCGTTTGGCTTGATGTCCCCGGCAAAAAAATATAAAGCCGAATACATCAATAACGCGCGTCGTTTATTGGGATTGAACCAGGATGGCTTTGGGTTTTATGGGTGAGGAATCAAAATACCTGTGCTTCTCTCTAAGCAAGGCATGCAGCTTCGGCTGCTATTGCAGCCACGCTTCGACTTTGATACGAGTTTGCTAGCCTCTCCACTTGTCAGAAATATATATCTGAGCGTAACGCGCTAAATCCACTTTCAGATATTTTTACGCCCCTATTGTTTTAGCATGCGTGGAGGTGCATAAAATCGCATCAATTTGCGAGTCTTTTTGTTTGCCTATTTTTTCTGGGCGTTTGTATTAGTTTGACTCAGCGCTTGCACACAATGTGTGTAGCGGATGATTTTTACTAGATTAACTTTGGGGGTGGTGGGGGATACACGCGCGTGTCCAGGCGTAATGTCAACCGCTTTAGTCGTATGAATGTTTTTGTGGCGATGCTGTGGAGGATACCCCCCTTTTTTATCGTCGGTCACCCTATTTTTGAACCACGCTTATTTGGGCTAGGAGATATTTTATCTGCACATCTTGTATGTATTTATCCCTTGATAACATATATTTTTTTAAAAAGCTCTTTTTAAAAAGAAATAGCCGTTTTTAACAAGAAAAATATAATTCCCAAGCCTACAGTCGAACATTCTGTGCCGTAAATTTCCACCTTATGGCAATGAACCAACCTCTGTAAGGATGTTCATTATGTTTAGTCGCACTGATTTTTGTTTGGCAGTATCCACAACACAAACCGTACAACATAGTGCATCTGTAAATGGGCAAGGTTATTTAGGCGATAAATTATTTACGCCGGGTACAGAAAATCCATCTGCAAGAATTTTGCATGCCCATACTCAGGTAACGTCTTTTGTCGAACATGACATAGCCGTCCCGGGGCGTGATTTAGAGCAACGAACAGCAACGACGTTGAAGCGTTTTGATCAATGGGAGTTGAGTGATGCTACTCCTAAAAGCCCCCCACAATATGCAACGGCAGAGGATCCATTTCTCGATATGGATAATGATGCAGATTCATTTGCTACGGATATATTTTCTCAAGGACTTCCAGAACATCTGCGTGACCCTAGGTCGGTGCTGTCCGTTTATTTGCATATGACCGCTTCTAGTAATATCGCTTCGATTCATCAAACTGGGCTTTTCCCTGCAGGTCCAAGCGGCACACAAACAGGATTGGGAGATCCCGATGGGAAGTGTTGCAGTGATGGTGTGTACGTCGTCAATCCGAATAAAAGTATTATGGACGGCAAGGAGGGCAAGGTAATTGTTGTCTCTACTCGGGAGCCAAGTAAGGATCCCAATTATCGTCATGGTGAGGCGGGCGTCTTTTACCCAAATAACGATCAAAATAATATTCCGCCTTTACGTGAAGTGAGCGTCAAGCGTCACACTGAATCTACTTATTCATTTGTATTGCCTATGACGCCTTCTACACAAGAAGGGGGCGTGGCGTTGTTTCATTTGCTGAGTCTAAAAAATCCCACAAATGCGCAAAGCGCATTGTCCGATATGTTTAGAGATGCATTTAGGCTTCATTATGATTTTAACCATAACATCCAAGAGATAAAGCCAGCCGAGACCGAAGAATCATCGCTTTTAAAACAGTGGCAAATAGATGATTTGCAACTAAGCGAAAGCGAAGAATTTGATTCTGCTGATGTAAATACAGAGGCCAGTGATACAGGCTTATTTTTATTTGATGACTAGAACAACGTTAGCACTTGTTTTTTACTAAGCTTTTTGGATGCGTGTGATGCCATAAAGGTACGTGTGGATTTTACTAGACTGCACTTGAGATGAAGATATGCTTTTTCGAGAGCAGCTTTGTAGGGGCACTACCTTGTTGAGCGGACGTTAATATGTTGCTCAAAGTAGGGCGGCGCTAAATTTGTAAAGTGTGATGTCTTGAATAAGGGTTAACTGAAGGCCCTCTTTCCCCCCATGTGGTGCATACATAAATAAATTTTTAAATTGCCCGGTCCTTTCGGGTTTTTTAATGACTTATGGAGTTTGTCGTACTTTGAAACGATGCGCTATCTGCTAAACAAATGAATTGATAGTCTGGGTGCTGTCGAGAATTAGTCGAGACTGATATAATAAAAAGTAAGGTTTACGGGAACAGAGCGGAGGAAGAAACGGGTAATTTTAAACTTTCAAACTGCCCGCTAAGTATTGATATAAAAGGGGCAAGAAGGTTGTTGAGAGATTTTGAAAAATACATTGTGGTGCCCCAGGCAGGAATCGAACCTGCGACTTTTCCCTTAGGAGGGGAATACTCTATCCACTGAGTTACTGGGGCCTGTTGCGATGCGCGATTGTATGGCGCCTTATTTTTTTCACTTGGTACGCGGTGTACCCATTCATTTTTACAAGGCAAGGCGTGATTATAGCGGCGCGCATACAATCGCGCCTCTTAATTTGCTCGACTATGACAATTCTAACGTTAACAAATGCCCAGTTGGCCTTTGGCCATCATGCGCTGCTTCATCATGCGAATTTTAGTTTGGAGGCAGGGCAGCGTGTTGGCCTGATTGGTCGCAATGGCACAGGAAAATCTTCACTGCTTCGTATTTTATGTGGTCAGACACAGCTAGATGATGGTGAGTTGGTACGCCAAAGTGGCTTACGATTAAGTTATGTTGCACAAGAGCCGATTTTATTGGCGGCACAAACAGTATTTGATGCTGTTGCACAGGTATTGCCTGATCATGCCAGATTGATGGAATATGAAGCCATTGCTGAGCGTTTAGCACAGGCGGATACGCAAGAAAGCGATGCGTTGCTAGAGCGTATGCATGTATTACAGATGGCCTTAGATGCTTCTCAAGGATGGGGTTTGCAAGCAAAAGTGGCGATGGTTTTAGATCGCTTATCTTTGCAGGCGGGCGATATCGTGGGAGAGCTTTCCGGTGGTTTAGGCAAGCGCGTTGCACTGGCTCAGGCTTTGGTCGCTGAGCCCGATGTACTGTTACTGGATGAGCCGACCAATCATTTAGATATTGCGTCGATTCGATGGTTGGAAGAATTGCTGTGTAGTTTTCGCGGTAGCGTTGTGTTGATTACCCATGATCGAAGTTTTTTGAATGCGGTTTCAACGCGTATCGTTGAATTGGATCGAGGGGAATTACGCGATTATCCGGGCAATTTTTCCGCTTATCAGGCGCGTAAGGCAGAACAGTTAGCTGCGGAGCAAGCAGATCATGCGCGCTTTGATAAATTATTGGCACAAGAAGAAGTGTGGATTCGCAAAGGCGTCGAGGCACGGCGTACACGCAGTGTGGCACGTATTGCCCGGTTGGAGACGATGCGTGAAGAATTTGCGCAGCGACGCAAGCAACAAGGCCAAGTAAAGATGGGGATTGGTCAGGCCGAACGCTCTGGAAAAATTGTGGCTGATTTAGAGTCAGTTAGTAAATCATTTGGCGATAAAAAAATTGTCAGTGACTTTACGGCCACGTTGATGCGCGGCGATAAAGTTGGTTTGATTGGTGCTAACGGCGTCGGTAAAACGACTTTACTGAAATTGATTTTGGGGCAGCTGACACCAGATCAAGGGACGATCAAAAATGGCACTAACTTACAGATTGCTTATTTTGATCAAATGCGTGCCCAGCTAGATTTAAATGCGTCACTTGCGGACACCATTAGCCCGGGGAGCGAGTGGGTCGAAATTAACGGCCAACGTAAACATGTGATTAGCTACTTAGGTGATTTTTTATTTTCTCCTCAGCGCGCGCAATCGCCTGTTGCCTCTTTGTCGGGTGGTGAGCGCAATCGTTTATTGTTGGCGCGTTTGTTTGCACGACCAGCAAATGTGCTGGTGTTAGATGAGCCAACAAATGATTTAGATATTGAAACGCTGGAGTTGCTTGAAGAGCGTTTGCAAGAGTTCACGGGAACGGTATTTTTAGTGTCACATGATCGTGCCTTTATTGATGCTGTGGTGACATCGGTGATTGCTTATGAAGGTGCGGGATATTGGCGAGAAAATGTGGGCGGCTATTTTGATTGGGAGCGTACGGTGCAATCGACCCAGGCTCGGCTTGCAACGCAGATAAACGACGCTACTAAACAGCCCTTGCCCTCTACTGATAAGCCGTCGGTCAAAGCCGTGCAAGCTACGAATGCGCAAAAAAAAACAAGTGCGTTAAGCAGTAAAGAGCAACGTGAACTTGCTGCATTGCCGGGGCAGATTAGTCAACTTGAAGACGAACAAAAGACGCTCCATGCAGTGCTTGCGGCGGGCGATATTTTTGTTAATGAGCGGGCGCGCGCGCAAGATATCACGGCGCGCTTGGCTCAGATCGATCAGTCTTTACAAGACTTATTGATGCGTTGGGAAGCCCTCGAAGAAAAATCTCTGAAATAAATTTCAAGGGCCCAAGCTTAATTGTGTTTACACATTGTTTGTAAATATAAACAATATGGCCATTGGAACGATCAATTTCATGGCCCATTCCCAGGCAAATCGTGTGAGAGCACTTAATTGTAGTTCGCTCTGAATAATATCGCGCTTGACTATCCAGCCACAAAATAGCGCGATAAGCAGACCGGAGAGCGGCATAAGGATTTTGCTGCTGAGTCCGTCGAGCATATCAAAGATGCTGGCATCAAAAAGAACAGCGTTGCTCCATGTACTAAACGATAGGCAAACAGCGATACCTACGAGCCATGTTGCTGCACTAATTAAGATAACAGCGCGCGCACGTTTAAACTGAAACCGTTCAATCAATAATGCAACGAGGGGTTCGAGCAAAGAGATCGCCGAAGTCCATGCGGCAAATACCACAAGCACAAAAAATGCGAAGCCCCATAAATGACCGCCTGTCATGGTGCTAAACGCGCGTGGCAAGGTTTCAAAAAGGAGGCCCGGACCAAAATCAGGTTTAAGTCCTTGTGCAAATACAATAGCGAAAATCACAAGTCCTGCCATGATCGCGATTAAGGTATCCGCTGCGACAACATATAGTGATGTCCGCGGAATGGGCGTCTCAGATTTAAGATAAGAGCCGTAAACAATCATGATGCCGTTGCCAAGACCGAGCGTAAAAAAAGCTTGCCCTAATGCGGCGAGTAATACCGATGAGGTAAGCTGACTAAAGTCAAACTTAAACATAAATGTAAAGGCACGACCAAGATCAGCATTAAAGGCAGCGTAGATAAACATGCCGACCAAAATAAAAAATAGGGCCGGCATCATAAAGCAATTAGCGCGTTCGATTCCTTTGGTTACCCCAAATAGAACAACACCGCCTGTCATGAGGACAAATAAGGTGTGCCAAAAGATCAAGGTGAGTGGATGGGTAAGCAGCTCAGTAAAGCTGCTATTTTGCTGCGGGAGATGGGTAAAGCCGATTGCTGCGCGTAGGGTGTATTCCATAACCCAACCGGCGACGACCGGATAAAAACACAGAATACAGAATGTACTGAGTATGCTAAGCCAGCCTATATGCTGCCATAGCGGGTGAGCGTTAGATTCGCGGGCAATATTGGCGATGCTAGTGACGCTATCAGCGTGGCCACGCCGCCCCAACATAATTTCGGCCATCATAAGAGACAGGCCAACGACCAGTAAACAGGCTAAATACACGAGAACAAAAACGCCGCCTCCTTGTGTACCCGCAAGATAGGGAAAGCGCCAAATATTACCTAGTCCAACAGCGGATCCAGCGGTGACCAAAATAAACGCCCAGCGGCTACTCCAATGACTGCGCGGGGCGTTGCTTTGTTGATAGGCTACGTGTGTATTCATGGTGCTTTTCTTGTGAAGAGATTGTTTTTTACAAATTTGGGATGAAACCCATTTATCGAGATTATGCTGTACGTGGCTTTTTCCGATAGAAAAGATGCAGCGCATAAGTTACGCGGGTCGATTTCTTTTGCGTTTAGAGCAAAGTATTTTTCTTTTTTTGTCCATCTTATTGCGTGAGAAAAATAGATCGTATGCGCGTAACGAATCAAGCGGATAGAGAGAGAAAACAGTATCTAAAAGGAGATGCATAGTGTGCAATGTAGGCCATGCGATTACTTACGTTTGTACACATAGGGTGTGAGATACAGCATCTTATTTGCAAAGTTGTTTCTGTACGTGGATTATATATTTATTCCAGGAACTAAAATGAATGTGCGGCCACTCCTCAGGCCGTGTTTGATGGTGATGATGTGTGGATAAGGTGATTTGCTGTACGCCCTACGCTGCTTCACATTGTTGCGGTGGATCGCAGTTTTTAATTGTCTTGTTTTAAGTATTCATGGTGTGAGTGGGGTAATGAAATGACGTTGATAAAAGGATGTCTTCGTACGTTTGTTGTTTGCTTATTGTGTTGTCAGTGATGATGAGTCGTTACCTTTAAAAGGAGTGTTATGCATGCCTCGTTTTTACCTAGAGCATTAGTACCTGATCGTACTAATCGACCTAGTGTGATTTGTCGGATAAATGATGATGTCGCTTCTCATATTGGTCAAGCTGCGTCAGAACCACCGTCGCTTGCGATACGGGGATCAGAAAAGCAAGAGAACGGGACAATGCAGCAGCAAGTTTTACGGAAACGTTCTTTGAGTGTGGGCAGTACGATAGATGCGCCAAGCAATAAGATTGCCGCAATGTGTTCTCAGCGCCAAGCGATATTGGGGCTTGCTACTGTTTCTACAGCAGGCAATACAGACGAGGTGTATAGCGCCGTTTTGCCACGGAACAGTGTGCTTATGTGGGCAGAGAAAGCCACTACTGTTTTACCGGATAGTCAGGTGAGTAATGTAGATCGCCGTATTAATCAAGTGATCCAGGATTTAGGCACGCTTGGGTCATGGAACAACGAAGCAGGTGATATGGCGCCACAGTTGATGGTGCGTTTGCCCGGCTGGCCAGCCCATCGTACGCTCGCCATTTGCAATAAAAATGGAGGCGAGACAATGCGTTATTGTCCTCCTTACGCACAAGATCAAGCGCATGATCCCGTCACTATCCAGTTAGATTGTCAGCACTATGCCTCTGTGTTGGCACCGGGACTGATTGGCGATGTGCCTAGAGATGGAGATTGCTTTTATCATGCCGTGATTGGGTCGCTCTCGGATACTGAGGCGACAGCGCTTTTGGGTGAACACAATAAGGCGTTGATATATGTGGCCGTGCAAAAATTGCGTGAAGGATTGGTGCATTATGTTCAAACACATCGCAACGAGGTCGCGCAGCTTTTACGGGCCTTAGATAACCCTATCTTAGGCGATACGCAGATAAGTCCCTCTAGCGATATGGATGCGCGAATGCGCACGTCTCCCCTGCGGTTAGCACAGCACAGTGCCTCTTCAGATTCAGATATTGATATAGAAGGATCGCCCACTCCGATGAGTGCATCGGTGATACGGCGCGATGTACAAGCAGGTGCGCATGCGCTCAATGCGTTGATGCCGGATGTATCTCCTCGCTACACTGCGATTACGCGTGAGCATTTATTTGCCTATGGGTGGTGGGCTCGCACACATAAACTGTCTGGCAAAAACGGGCGTGCTCAATATCCCATCGAGAATCTTAAAAAATTTGCTTCTGACCATAATATTGATGCGACCGAGTTTTTAAAATACATAACCCTTGCGGGTAACTACACATTACGGGGCAGTCAATTGGTGAGTTGTGGCTTTAATGAAAATTATTGCTATGCGCCCATCACCCCAGATTTGCTGCAACGATGGTACACATACAAACCTATTTTACGAACGCGTGGTGCTAAGGTTCTTGAACGTTTTGCGTGTGACAATAATGTATTGATGGATCAGCTGACATTATTTTGCGCGTTAAAGGGGAGGGAACGCATTTTAACGGCAGCAGGACATCGTTTGCTCGATTTAAATGCAAGCTTTGGGGGTGGTCAAGGAGGGACGCCAGCGTCGCTATTATCCGCGCAAGTGAATGCATTGATGCACACCTATAGGTATGATCTGGCTGCTTTAGAATTGTTGCCGCCCGTGGTTTTATCGGGAGACTACACGCAGTCCATCGATATATGTGATCCATTACAACGAAGTTCTATCGCTTTGCTAGAGGAGGTCGGCGTTGATGTGTGCGATTTATCGGATATTCCTCTTGAATCTGTAGCGCAGTGGGGGAGCACAAACCTCGGGTTGTCGCATGATGTAGGTTTGCGTTCTGCCAATGTGGGGCTGCAAGATGGCAGGGCTGTGGTTTCGATTAATGATGATAGTCCCATTTTGCAAGATGCTTGCCATCCTATGCGTTCGTTGACAAGGACTGCCGAGGGTCTGAGTAAGCCAGGTGTTGCGCATGTTTTGGATCAGCTAAAAGATAAAGTGGATTGGCGTGGTATTGATGATCTTTTTAATGCACTCTCTTTGGAGCAAACGGTTGTTGTCCAAGCACAGTTATTGGCAGATATGCTTGAGTGGGTTCAAACTGAAGGAGATCATGTCGCCCGTTTTAATCAAATGACTAGCCTACTTTTGCCGAAAAACAATGTGCGCGATGTGCGAGGACTTTTTGCAAAAAGAGATATTCAAGCGTTTGAAGTCTTAGGTCCCTATCCTCTCAGATTGAGTCGTGACAATAAGTCAGCAGCCGTTTTGCAAAACGCACAAAAAAAATGGGTAGATGCTGGACTGACCGGTAATCGCTTGAGTCAGATGGGTGATACGAGTGTAGAAAAAGACGCCTGCAACTATAGGCGGCAATGGCCGCAGAGCAATGTGGGTGCTGTGCGCTTAGGAAAACAACTTATTTTTATTGTGGCGCGAGAGAATATTAAGAGCGGGCAAGCGCTGTACTTCGATCGAAGTTCGATTTTTACTCATTCAGATTCAGATGCGAGTCGCGTCTTGCAAGAGGGGATTGAGGCCGCTAATAATAATGATATTGCACGTCAGCGTCGCTGCCTACCAGGGCATCGATTAGGTCATACGCCTACTCTCTCGCCTTCTTTTTTACAGTCGCTGACCTCAAAACGAGCGGAGGATATCCGCGTTGAGGCGAGTCAGTTTGCTAAGCGAACCAGTTCATTCGATGTAGTTTCAAACCATAGCTTGGATACCCTGACTGTTTTAAGTACGTCGCCTGATCAGACGATAACGGATGGCGTTGATCCCTTCAATTTGGGGCACGCAAATAAAAATAATTCATAACGGTAGAGGGTGGGGCCTTGCTTTACGCGTTGAGCGTCAAGATGCATCGTTGTGGCATGTCAAATTTTAAGTGTGCTGCGGAATGTGACGCTTGTTTGGGGGACATTCGACAAACCGATTTATCATATTGATATTGCATCACTACTATATAAAGGGCGTTGCATAAGCGACGGTGCGTTTTTAAAGCGTTATGGAATGCGAATTTAAGTTCACTGTTACCCTCCGCTGTGTTTGTGCGACTTATGTAACGCTTATGTCATAAACGCAATTAATCATAGATGTATTTGTATGGGGAACATACGTGTGCGGCATGCAATATGGATTGTGGGGTAGGTGAGGTCGATGTTGTGGGTGCGCTGGTTGGGTTAGATTGTGCGGCATATTTTTTCGCGGATTGCTCAGCGTTTTTTGGAAAGTGCCCAAGATAAATTACCATGCGCTCTGCGTAGGGTATAACCATATCGATGCCATTAAGGGCGATACACCATTATTAAAAGATCTCATTTAAGCGGATAAAACATGTCTCAAGATTTATTTGATGCGGGGGTATTGGAGCCAACGCCGATGTTGACGTTGGCCACGTATGCCGAGCGTGCTTATCTTGATTATGCGATTAGCGTTGTCAAAGGGCGCGCTTTACCCGAAGTGGCTGATGGTCAAAAGCCAGTACAGCGACGTATTCTTTATGCCATGCAACAGATGGGACTGCATGCTGAGGCCAAGCCGGTCAAATCTGCGCGGGTAGTGGGTGATGTGTTGGGTAAGTTTCATCCCCATGGAGATCAGTCTGCTTATGATGCATTGGTACGTTTAGCGCAAGACTTTTCGCTGCGTTACCCATTGATTGATGGGCAAGGTAATTTTGGTTCACGCGATGGCGATGGGGCGGCTGCGATGCGCTATACCGAAGCGCGTTTGACACCGATTGCAAGTCTATTGCTTGATGAAATAGAACAAGGCACGGTCGATTTTATTCCCAATTATGATGGTTCTTCGAGCGAGCCTAAGCTGTTACCCGCGCGCTTACCTTTTGTACTATTGAATGGTGCTTCAGGTATTGCTGTGGGAATGGCAACGGAAATTCCTTCTCATAATTTGCGTGAAGTAGCTGCCGCAGTTATTGCATTAATTCGTCAACCCGCGCTTGCGTTAGCAGATCTGTTGTCGCAGCTGCCTGCGCCTGATTTTCCGGGTGGTGGGCAGATTATTTCCTCAAAGAGTGAGATTGAGCAGATTTATACGAATGGGCGCGGCAGTTTAAAAGTGCGCGCGCGTTGGACAATTGAAGCGCTGGCGCGTGGGCAGTGGCAATGTGTTGTCACAGAGCTGCCACCCAATGTGTCGGCGCAGCATGTGCTTGAAGAAATTGAAGAGGCGACTAATCCCAAAATTAAATTGGGTAAAAAATCGCTTACATCGGAGCAAACGCATACTAAGCAAATAATTTTAAGCTTGCTGGATACGGTACGTGATGAGTCGGGGAAAGAGGCTGCCGTACGTTTGGTGTTTGAGCCCAAGAGTAAGCATATTGATCAACAAGAATTTGTCATGATGCTGCTCTCGCATACTTCGCTTGAATCTAATGTGTCTGTAAATTTAGTGATGGTCGGCAATGATGGGCGCCCACAACAAAAAGGGTTATTGGCCATACTTCAGGAATGGGTTGCTTTTCGTCAAATCATACTGACACGTCGTTGCCAGCATCGCTTGAGTAAGGTAGAAGATCGCACCCATATTTTAGAGGGGCGGGTTGCGGTATTACTTAATATTGATCAAGTGATTCATATTATTCGTAATAGTGATGAACCCAAGCCTGCTTTAATGACCGCTTTTGCGCTCTCTGATCGGCAAGCGGAAGATATTCTTGAGATTCGCTTACGGCAATTGGCCCGTTTAGAAAAACTTAAAATTGAACAAGAGCTTGCCGCGCTTCAAGAAGAAAGAGCGGGGCTTACACGTTTGCTTTCTTCGGATAGTGCGATGAAAAACCGTATGGTCAAAGAAATCGAAGCCGATGCCAAACGCTTTGGAGACGCGCGTCGTACATTCGTTCAAGAAGAACAAAAAGCAGCGATTGAAGTAAAAATTGTAGATGATCCTGTTACGGTGATTGTTTCGCAAAATGGCTGGGTCCGTGTGCGACCGGGGCATGAATTAGATGTGGCGCAATTAAATTTTAAATCGGGTGATGCCTTAGGCGCTGTGTTTGCCTGTCGCACAGTAGATCCTTTGATTATGTTGGGAAGTGACGGCCGGGCTTATTCAGTTGCGGTATCGATGTTGCCCAGTGGGCGAGGTGATGGCGTACCGTTGGTTTCATTAGTGGATGTGCAGCCGGGCACACGCATTGTTTATCACTATGCGGGGACGATGGCACAAAAAATGATAGTGGCAACTTCGGCAGGGTATGGTTTTCTCACCCAAGTGCGTGAATTAACAGGACGTAATCGTGCGGGTAAGTCATTTTTGACGATTGGGGAGGGTGAAACGGTGTTGCCTTTGCTCCCAGTTGTGCAGGAGGGAACGCATCTTGCTTGCTTGTCGCAATCTCGTCGCTTATTGGTTTTTTCCTTAGATGAAGTAAAGCAACAGTCTGGTGGACGTGGCGTGATCTTGATGGATGTGTCCGATGAGCAGTTGTTCCAAATATCGGTCGTTACCTCAGCGGGGCTTGCTATGCAAGCACAGAGCCGTGCCGGTAAAGTAATACAGACGCGTCTTAGTGGGGCTGAGCTGATGGCTTATGTAGGGAAACGCGCACGTAAGGGGAAATTACTTGATGCCAAATGGCGCTTAGCGCAATTGCTTAGTGTCGATGTGTCTGTTAGTTAATAAGATTTATTGCCCCTTTTATGCAAAAGCCATTGATTAAACCGGCCAATCCGCGCGAATTATTTTTTGAGTTTGCCAAAATAGGTTTATCAGGTTTTGGGGGTGTACTTGCATGGGCGCGACGTAGTTTAGTTGAGCGCTTGCATTGGCTAAGCGATCGTGAATTTGCCGAGTTACTCGCCATTGGACAGATGTTACCCGGCCCTAATATTGTCAATTTATCGGTTCTATTAGGGTGGCAATTTTTTCGTTGGCGTGGGGTTTTGGCGGTTATCGCGGGCCTGGTGTTTATGCCGATGTTACTGTTGATTGTGTTGGCGATTGTATATGACCATATCGATCAATTTTTAATAGTGCGCCAAGCTGTCGCAGGTATGTTGCCGGTCATTGTGGGTATGGTGCTGGCGACAACGGTTAAGTTGACGCTGAGCTTGCCACGTGCTTGGCGTACCTTGTTTTTGTCGCTGGCGACATTGGTGGCGATTGGCGTATTGCGTTGGTCTTTGTTGGCAACAATGATGACGCTCCTTCCTTTGGGGGTTGTGCTTGAATGGGAGTCTCAGCGCAGAGAAGTAGCACAGTGGTGGGCAAGAAGAAGTGGGAAACATGATAACGATGATTGAGTTGATTGCAGATATGTCGGCACACTTTGCTGCGTTTTCTTTGCTTGCGTTTGGTGGAATGGCTGCGGTGATTCCAACCATGCATCACTACCTTGTGGATACGATGCATTTGATGAGTGGGGAGCAGTTTTCTTCTTACTACACGATCTCCCAGATTACGCCTGGACCTAATATGCTATTTGTAAGCTTATTTGGCTGGCATGTTGCTGGGGTATGGGGTGCACTTGCTGTGACGGCGGCTGTTTGTGTGCCCCCCGTCTCCATTGCAGTTGTTTATTCTATTGTTGCTGCACGTGTTAGTCCTGCTTGGACAAAAATTATACGTGCCGGTATGGCGCCGATAGCTGTTGGTTTATTGCTGGCCTCAGCTTGGGTGTTGGCACTTAATTTAGACGCCGCTTTTACTCATTGGATAAAGGCGGCGATTGTGAGTGGTATCACGATGGGGTTTATGCTGACGGGACGTGTGCATCCATTTTGGCTTATTGGTTGCGGGGCCATTTTGGGCGCCTTAGGCGTATTGAGTTAATTTGAATGAAACAAGATAATCTTCCAAAAATTTTGGTGTTGGGCACAGGGGGCACGGTAACGGGCACCGCACCTAATGAAGTTTCTACCGCACGATACGAAGCCGGTCGTTTGGCTTTAATAGATCTTTTGGCTGGGGTACCTGCTTTATTGCAATACGCTCAGCTTCAGGTAGAAACACTCGCCTCTATTGACAGTAAGGATATGCATTTTCCTCTGTGGATGCAGCTAGCTGAACGCATTACCTATGCGCAACATGATCAGCGTGTGGATGGCGTGGTGGTATTGCATGGTTCTGATACCTTAGAAGAAACCGCCTATTTTTTAGAATTAGTTCTTTCTTTAGCCAAGCCCCTGGTATTGGTGGGTGCGATGCGTCCCTCTACTGCACTGTCCGCTGATGGGCCACTTAATTTATTGCATGCAGTACGTTTGGCTGCGACGCCACAAGCACAAGGACAAGGGCCCTTGGTCGTGATTAATCAGCAGATTTTTGCGGCACGCGAAGTTACTAAAGTCAGTGCTTATGCGATCGATGCGTTTGTTTCGCCCGGCCAAGGCCCGCTTGCCCGCGTATTAGATGAGCGCATATATTGGTTGCGGCGCCGCTACGATATACCCAGTGGTCCGCCTGCCGTGGTGCATCTTACCGATGTTCCTGTCGATCAGCCTTGGCCTTGGGTAGAAATATTGACGCATGGCGTAGGCGCCGATGCGCGTGCGCTACAGGCTTTATGTCAGTCGGGTGTGAATGGCATTGTTTTGGCGGGCACGGGCTTGGGTACCTTGAGCGCCACTGTGTTGGCGGGGGTAGATGCAGCACGCAAGGCGGGCGTTGCGGTGGTGCGGGCGAGTCGTTGTTTATTGGGGCCAGTTTTGCATGATATCGGCAATGACGATACACAGTTGGGTATGTTGGCTGCCGGGGATCTTAGCCCGCAAAAAGCGCGCGTCCTACTTTTGATTGGATTGCGTAAAGGCTTGGATCAGGAAGGTTTAACCCGCTTATTTGACCAGCATGCCTTGCTTGCGCATTTGCCCTAAGGGGGGCATTACATATACAATTGAAAATCGTTCGCATTTGTTATTTCATATGACACGCACTCTTGATACTCTGGAACCTGGCCAAGGCGGCACTATTTCTCTGCTTAATGTGGGTAATGGTGCTTTATTCCATCGTTTGTCTGCATTGGGTGTACGTGTTGGAAAGACGGTAGAAATGGTGCGTTGTGCCCATATGTCTGGGCCATTACAAATTCGTATTGGTACTACGGACCTAATACTACGTCGGTATGAGGCAAGCTGTATTGAGCTTTATGCCGCCATTTAGCTTTGGCTGCTTGTAAAAAGTGCGAAGCGCAGTGTGCTTGGTGGGCGTGTATTGCTTGGGCTTGTGCCAAAGACGTGTTTGATAATAAGCACCTGGCGTGTGATGGTGCTGGATTAGCTAGCATTTAACACACGGCTCTTGAGGTCGCGGCGGTGTTTTGTTCCCCTCGATGCTTTCTGGTGACACGTGCGCGCGGTTTGGGCTCGCTGTGCTTGTCAAAGCCATTGTTTTAATTATATTTTCTATAAAACAGGTGAGCGAATCTTCGCTACGGCGTGTGGGTTACAAAGCAAGTTGTGCAGGGGGCTTATGAAACGTGTTGCATTGGTTGGTATGCCCAATACGGGCAAGTCAACGTTATTTAATCGATTAACTGGGGCGAATGCGAAAGTAGGTAATTGGCCTGGCATCACCGTTGATTTACTTGCAGCGAAGATTTTACTAGGTGGCGAGATGGTTGAGCTGGTCGATCTGCCTGGTATTTATGATCTGCATGGTTACTCGGAAGACGAGTCTGTTGTCACGCAATTTTTGCAGCATCAGCATGTAGATTTAGTACTGTTAGTGGTCAATGCGGGGCAGATTGAGCGCCAGTTGCCATTGCTTATGCAAGTTGCGCAGATGGGTTGTCCGACTTTGCTGGTCTTAAATATGCAAGATGAGGCACGCAAGCTGGGCATTACAATTGATCAATCGATGCTTGCTGATCAGTTAGGTATGCCTGTGTGCTTACTCTCCGCTAAATACGGCCAAGGTTTAGAGCAGCTGCGTGCGCATTTGCCACGTGCTTTAGCGGTTCAAACAGAAGTACGTGCGTTGGCGGCTAATGGGTCTACTGGTCTAGATAGCGTGAGAGGGCCGTTGAATGCTGACGATATGCCTGCCTCTACGTTTAAAAATAAATTGAGTGAGGTTGTCTTAGAGCAAGCTTTGCGTCGAGCGGTGTTTGTACCTGCGCAAGCGTCCCATGCCTTAACTGAAAAATTAGACAAAGTGTTGTTGCATCCCTGGTTTGGCTTACCCCTTTTTTTCATCGCGATGGCGGTGATGTTCACAGGGGTGTTTGTGTTAGGCAAGCCGATTCAAGATGGTATGACCTGGATTTTTGATCTATTGCGCGCACATTTGCTTGAGCCTGCGTTGATTCATGCGCCCCCCTTTTTGCATGGCCTGTTGTTGGATGGGTTGTACAGTGGTTTAAGTACGGTGGCCAGTTTTGTACCCCTTATCGTGTTGTTTTTTCTTGGGATGGCCATTGTTGAAGATACCGGCTATTTATCACGCGCTGCATTTTTAATGGATGCATTGATGGCCAAATTTGGTCTTGATGGTCGTAGCTTTGTGATGATTTTAATGGGCTTTGGTTGCAATGTGCCGGCATTGATGGGGACGCGGGTGATGCGTTCGCGAGGGTTGCGTTTACTGACGATGTTGATTATTCCTTTGTCTTTGTGTTCTGCACGTTTACAGGTTTTTTTGTTTTTTATTGCGGCGTTGTTCCCTATTCATATTGCGCCATTGGTATTGTTTTCACTTTATCTCGTCAGTATTTTAAGCGCGGTGTTAACTGCTTCGCTTTTTAAGTCGCGTTTTGTGAACGATGAGCCATTTGTTTTAGAAGTGCCGCCTTATCGCTTTCCTACTTTGCGCCAAATGGGGTTAAGGGGATGGCATGAGGTGCGTCATTTTTTAAAACGTGCGACCCGATTTATTGTGGCTGGCGTGGTGTTGGTATGGTTGTTGACTAATTTTCCGAGTGGGGCTACGCCTGCGAGTAGTGAAACGTGGGCGGGGCAGTTGGGTGATTGGCTTAGTCCGATTTTTCTGCCACTTGGGATTAATGCCAAATTGACGATTGCGTTGATTTTTGGGTTTGTTGCGAAAGAAATTGTTATCGGTGCGCTTGCGGTCATTTATGTTTATGAGGGTGGGGCGCTTGCGGCAGGTATTGCGCGTGATATTGACTGGGTACAGGCCTATAGTTTTATGCTGTTTACCTTGATTTATACCCCGTGCTTATCCACCATTGCGACAATTCGTAATGAGGCAAAAAATATTTCATTTACGATTACCGCGGTGGTATGGCCATTGCTTCTTGCTTGGTTGTGCAGCTATATTTTTTATCAGGGCATGCGTTTACTTCAGTTGTAGTTGTTGCGCTGAGGTATCCATATAAAGAATGAGTACGGTTGTGTATTGCGTGTTTCAAGTTTCATATCCTTTACTTTGCCGTATCTTTGTTGGAATAAACGTGTGGTTCCTTTGTTACGTGAGCATGATCCCTTTCCACCGGTAACCCAAGCGCTTGGGGCGGACAGTGTTGCGCCCGGTTTATTGGCGATGACTGAACGCGTTACCCCACAGCGTATTTTAGAAGCGTACCGCTTGGGCATTTTCCCTTGGTATTCAGCTGGCCAACCGGTGTTGTGGTGGAGCCCCGATCCACGCATGGTGTTGCATCCTGTGGATTTTAGGGTGAGCGTAAATTTGCGAAAATTTATCAGACAAGTGTTGCATGATGATGATTGGGCCATTCAAGTAGATAAAGATTTTTCTGCCGTGATGCAGTCCTGTGCAGAGACTCCGCGGCCAGGACAGCATGGGACTTGGATTACTCATAGTATGATCGCTGCGTATAGTTCACTGCATCGACAAAATCAAGCACATAGCATCGAGGTGTGGCACAAAAAAAAAGGGTGGCGGGTTTATATGGCGTGGCAATAGGGCGAATGTTTTTTGGTGAGTCTATGTTTACTCGTTGCAATAATGGTTCTAAACTTGCGCTTGCGGCACTGTGCGCTTTTCTCATGAAAAATAAAATTGTGATCGCCGATTGTCAGCAAGAAACAGCGCACTTGCGTTCTTTGGGTGCGACGCCGATAACACGCGATGTTTTTGTCAATCATGTGCAAATGACCGTAGTACAGCGGAGCATAGTGGATTGGCAATTTGACAAATATATTTTGCAAGCCTGGGCATAGACCCGCGTATGAGCAAACCAAAAGAATTTCCCTTTGCTGAGCTACAGTTTTACGCAACAGCACCTTACAAATGTAGTTATCTTGATAATCGTGTGGCACGTTCGCAGGTGGCAGTGCCCATCCATTTACTGAACGCGCAAACCTATGCGACGCTATTGGGATTAGGCTTTCGTCGTAGTGGTGTTTTTACCTATCGTCCCTATTGTGACCATTGCCAAGCGTGTGTGCCAGTTAGAGTGGATGTACCTAATTTTCGCCCTAATCGTAGTCAACGCCGTGCTTGGAAACGGCATAGGGCATTGCAAGTTCGGGTCGTACCTCTTACTTACTACGCAGAGCACTACGCGTTGTATTTGCAATACCAATCGCAGCGACATAGTGGTGGCGGTATGGATGAAGACAATCAAGATCAATATGTCCAGTTTTTACTGCGAAGTAGGGTGAACTCTCAACTTATTGAATTTCGGGATCCTGCTTCTGAGGGTGCCTTAGGTGCGCTACGTATGGTGAGTATTATCGATGTGAGCAGCGATAGTATTTCTTCCGTCTACACTTTTTATGATACGAGTACGGGTAACCAAGCAAGTTTAGGTACCTTTAGTATTTTGTGGCAAATAGAGCAAGCTAGACAGTCTTCTTTACCCTATATTTATCTTGGCTATTGGATTGAGCAAAGTAAAAAGATGGCTTACAAAATTAGTTTTCAACCCCTAGAGGGGTTGATCTGTGATCAATGGCAATCGCTTACGTTGAGCAAATAATCATTTTATATTTATAATTTTATGTTGAATCAGATGTATCCGCTTATGCGCCGTTTTTTGTTTATGCTGGATGCAGAGACAACGCATCACTTCACACTTAAGACGATTAAATGGCTACACCGCCATGGACTTGAAAAAATATACAGTACGGCTTCGTCCTCTCATGCAATAGGTGCGCGCATATTGACTGAGGGGACCGGCCGTCATATGGCGTTGGCAAATAAAAAAAAATTACCCTCGCCGCGTACTCTGATGGGCATTACATTTCCAAATGCAGTGGGGTTAGCCGCTGGTTTGGATAAAGATGGTGCTTATATCGATGCATTGGCTGTAATGGGTTTTGGGTTTGTCGAAGTGGGTACGGTAACCCCTAGACCACAACGGGGTAATGCTTTGCCACGTCTATTTCGCTTGCCTCAAGCCCATGCGCTAATTAATCGGATGGGCTTTAACAACGGCGGAGTAGAGGCTTTTATTGCAAATGTCCGAGCTTCCCACTTTGCTGCACAAGGCGGTATTCTTGGTTTAAATATTGGCAAAAATGCCGATACACCGGTTGAACGTGCTGCGGAAGATTATCTCTATTGTTTAGATCGAGTCTATACACATGCAAGTTACGTGGTTATTAATATCTCTTCTCCTAATACACAACATTTGCGCTCACTGCAAAATGAAACAGCATTGGATGCCCTACTTACGCTACTCCGTGAGCGGCAACAACGTTTGGCTGATCAGCATCAGCGCTATGTACCGATGCTCTTAAAAATTGCCCCTGATTTAGATGCCATGCAAATTCAAGTTATTGCGACTGCGCTGCTGCGCCATAAAATGGACGGTGTGATTGCAACAAATACCACGCTCTCGCGAGAAAATGTGAAGGGCATGCAGTATGCAGAAGAATCAGGCGGATTATCGGGCGCGCCTTTGTTGTCCACTGCCAATTGGGTAGTGCGTCAGTTACGTGTCGCTTTGGGGAATGAGTTCCCCATTATTGGCGCAGGTGGCATACTAAGCGCGCAAGATGCAATAAGTAAACAGGACGCAGGTGCAGATATCGTGCAAATTTATACAGGCCTTATTTACCAAGGTCCCAAATTAGTGAGCGATTGCATTCATGCACTCACATAATGGCGATATAGCGTGTTAACCGTAGTGGATGTACTAAAACGGTTAGGTCATCACTTTTTTTGAAAAAACACTATGGCAGTAGCTGAACGAAAAACGGGTAAGACGACAATCCAAGTGATTGAACGGATGATGGTTTTGCTTGATGTATTAGCTGAGCATGCAGAGCCGGTGACGCTTAAAGAACTCGCTATTCATACTACGCTGCATCCTTCTACTGCGCACCGTATTCTTAACGATATGGTTGCTTGCCGCATCGTTGATCGTTCAGAGATGGGAAGCTATCGCTTAGGTATGCGCTTACTAGAATTAGGCAATCTTGTTAAGGCGCGCTTATCTGTGCGCAATGCGGCATTATTGCCCATGCGCGCATTACATAAGCTTATAGGGCAAACCGTCAATTTATCTCTGCGTCAGGGAGATGAAATTGTCTATATTGAGCGCGCATCAGGTGAGCGTTCGGGGATGCAGGTGGTGCGTGCCATCGGTGGGCGCGCGCCCTTACATCTTACTTCTGTCGGTAAGTTATTTTTGGCGGAAGATGGGCCGCTTGGGGTGCATTCTTACGCTGCTCGCACGCGTTTGCCGGGCTATACACAACATAGCATCACTGATATTCAATCTCTTGAGTACAACTTGAATTGGGTACGTAAGCACGGCTATGCGCGTGATAATGAAGAGCTGGAGCTTGGTGTGAGTTGTATCGCAGTGGGTATTTACAACGACAAAGACAAATTAGTGGCGGGTCTATCATTAACCGCGCCCACAAACCGTATGCAAGAAGAGTGGTTGGCAGCCCTAAAAGACACAGCTTTGCAAATATCGCGTGGTATGGGCTATAACGATGAGCCTGTCACAGACAAAGAATAAAACGCAACGTTGCAAAAATACTGTTGCGATAGATTTGCCAAATTAAAGCTTACCCATTCCCCAAGGTTTTTCTTCCAGCCAGTGTCGCACACGCTGGGCATCTGCAAAGCGCGCAACTTTCCCCGTCGAGTCGAGAAAAATCATAATAACCGGGCGGTCTTGTACTTTTGCTTGCATCACCAAGCATCGGCCTGCTTCAGAGATATAGCCCGTCTTTTGTAGACCAATTTCCCACTGGCCAGCGCGCACCAGTCGGTTAGAGTTAACGTAATGAAGTGGCCGGCGTCCTGCCACATAAGCTTCGTGCATGGGCTGAGTACTAAAACTGCGAATCAAGGGTTCGGCGTAAGCCGCATTGACAAGCTTGACCAGGTCGGCAGGGCTAGATACGTTGCGGCGAGTAAGACCAGTAGGGTCTGCAAAATAAGTGTCTGCCATGTGCAGCTCTTGCGCTTTGCGATTCATAGCGGTAACAAATGCTTCACGGCCCCCTGGATAGTTGCTAGATAGGGTGAAGGCGGCGCGATTCTCTGATGCCATGAGGGCTAGTAGCAAAAACTCCCCACGTGTTAGCTGCAAGCCCGTACGCAAGCGTGAGCGGCTGCCTTTTTCGGTGTCGCGGTCCTCATTGCTAACGGTTAATATCTCATCCATAGGTTGATGAGCATCAGTCACCACTAAAGCGGTCATCAGTTTGGTGATGGATGCGATGGGCAAAACAACATTAGCATTTTTTTCAAATAATGTTTCGTTGGTTTGTTGGTCAATCACCAGCGCAACACTCGAGCGTAAACCAAGTATGTCGGGAATTCGATGTAGGCCTGTTGATTGAGCGAGTGAAGGCGTAGTTTGAAGCAAAGCATTTGTTACTTTGACCTTGCTACGCGTAGCCACGCCACGTTTATTAGGTGCGGATGCGTACCGGTGTGTATGCTTATACTTACGCTTATCTTTGTGCTTATGTTTTGTTACTGTAGATGCCGTAGATGCTTTGGCCTGTGCAGCAATAGGCGCGGCAAAGCTTATGGCAACAATAGCCACCGTGGCGAAAATAAATCGCCATCCCCAGTATGGGGTAATCCGATTTGAGGTCATGTCCTTCGTCCGCTCTAATAAATATTGCTGGTTTCTCGCAAGTGTAGAGAAAAACTAAATGTCATTCAAGGTCAATAGGTTACGAAACAATTATAATATTTTTTATTATTTAAGTGATAAAAATGTATATACGCTTGACAGCCTGCCCCTAATGCATAAGAATTGCCCCGCGCGGCCTTTCTGTTAGGTATGTGAAAAGCGGGGTAGATGTATGTTTGGCTGTCTTTGCCGTTGATATCGATGACTACGTTAGCATGGTGGTGCAGCGCAATTGTTGCCTTTTCGGTTTGATTGGCGCGACTAACCCCAGTGCATTGGCCTAAAAATCAAACAAAGGAGTGTCACATGGTGACTTTAGAGCAACTTTCTGCAGCGCACAAAGCCAATTTTGAGGTTTTTTTAGGGTTAGCTGGCGATGTTTTTCAGGATGTGGAAAAACTCGTGGAACTGAACACGCAGGCCGTAAAATCTGCTTTTAGGGAAAATATAGGCGGTGCCAAGCAAATTTTGGCGGTTAAAGATGTTCATGACTTAATTGGTACGCAAGCGAATCTTTTGGCGCCTGTTGCTGAAAAAGCGATGGCTTATAGCCGGCAAGTTTACGAGATCGCTCGCCACAGTCAGTCAGCGTTTGCAAAAACTGTTGAAGCGCAGATTGCAGACGGTAGCCATAAATTACATTCCCTCATAGAGAGTATTTCTCAGAATGCCCCAGCGGGTTCAGAAGGTATCGTGGCTGTAATGAAAACGGTGATCAATACCGCTAACACGGCATGTGAATCTGCGCAGAAGGCAGCGAGACAGATGGCAGAGATGGCGGAGGCCAATGTTGAAGCGGCTGTGAATGTTGCAAATAAAGTGAGTCAGCAGTCAAGCCCTATGGTTCGCCCTAAAAAAGCTTAGTTTTTGGTTCCTTTGCTAGCTAAATTGCATAAGAAAATTAAATTTGGTGTTAATTAGGTTTTGCGTGCTTTCATGTGCCGGTGTGTGTTTTGTCATGCTAATAGACACACACTGCGCGTCTTCCCCGTACTAACGCTTTAATGATGGCACTTTCTTCTAGTGCGCGCATTGTGTTTGGAATGCTGCTAGGCACAATATTTTCTTTAGCAATGTGGCCATTTTTGGTGAGCGAGCGCCTGGCGTAGATGATCGGCATTGGCACAATTTCCCTTTCATTTTGATAAATAGATTATGTGGCGCTCTTTTGCGCAGTCGTATCTATGCGTGGATAGAAGAAAGGATACAAAGCGCGGGCTATGTAACTGATTTTTGTGAAATGATTTCCTGTAAAGATAGATTGCTTGCAAAAATTTTGATGGATTTTTCTTGATTAATTTTGATTGTAATGTTGGGTTATTTTTGCAGGAAATATGCCGGATGCAGGTGGATGTAGGGGTTAAAGCTAGAGGGAGCGTATCTTGGGTTTAGTTAACGTAGATTCATTTGTGATTGTTCTTTTTTAGATGAGATTGCCAAAGCTATCGTAAGGCGAAATACGCAATAGCTTTGCAATCTATTAAGATAGGGGCTTGTTCGATTTTTATGTCTCTTATCACTTGAATACTTGGCCATTGTGGGCGCAATTTGCTGCGGTGCTGTTGTTACTTGGCATATCTGCGTTTTTTTCTATTTCTGAAACCAGCATGATGGCGCTTAACCGTCATCGCTTAAAGCACTTGGCCCAATCTGGGCAACGTGGCCCCCGGCAGACGCAGCGTCTTTTAGCGCAAACTGACCGTCTGCTTTCGGTTATTTTAATCGGCAATAATTTGGTTAATACGGTTGTGCCGGTTTTAACAACTACGCTTGCCGTAAGCTATTTTGGTGCAAGTACGACGGTGTTAGCGATTGCAACTGGCATTATTGCTTTTGTCATTATCGTGTTGTGTGAAATTGCACCTAAAGTTGTCGGTGCGACTTACCCTGATCGCATCGCATTTTTTGCGAGTTATGTGTTGGTGCCTTTAGTATGGTTAGCTCGGCCATTGGTGTGGTTTGTTAATTTGTTTACTAGTGCGTTGTTTTCATTATTACGTATCCGTATTGATCGCGATCAAGATACCCGTGTTTCTGCTGAAGAGCTCCGTACGATTGTGCTTGAATCAGGTAATTTTATTCCTCGTAAGCATCGTAGTATTTTGCTTAATTTATTCGATTTGGAAAAGGTGACGGTCGACGATGTGATGACCCCAAAAGGGCGTATCGAGATACTTGATTTAGCACGACCAATATCCGAAGTTGTCGAACAGTTGGAGACGTGTTATCACAATAAGCTGGCGGTATGTGAGTCAGATCAAGATGGAATTGTGGGTGTGTTGCATATACGTAAAGCATTGTCGTTGCTGAGTAGTCAAGCGCCGAGTCATGACGCCTTTCGTGCTTTACTCACCCCTGCTTACTATATCCCGAGTGGTACATCGGTATTTCAGCAACTACAATATTTTCAAGAGAATCACCAGCGCCTTGGATTTGTGGTCAACGAGTATGGAGAAATACAAGGTTTAGTGACGGTAGAAGACATTATTGAGGAAATGATTGGTGAGTTCACTACTTCTCAACCAGGTCCTCAGCATGCAGGTAGTGGTTGGGATATACAAGGTACGTATCTTGCTGATGCCGGCATTGCGCTGCGTGATCTTAATCGGCAGTTAAGTATCCAATTACCGCTGGATGGTCCGAAGACCCTCAATGGTTTGTTGTTAGAAGCGCTACGCGAAATTCCCGATGCGAGCGTGAGCATTTGCATTGCTGGGTATGCCATGGATATTTTGCATATCGACAATCAAACGATTAAGACGGTACGTATTTATCGCTCTAAAAATCATGCTTAAAGTGATGCTCAATGTGTTGGCTTTATTGATTCTTTGTATGGTGTGGCAGCGTTGGGGTATGACTTGGCATATGCTCGCTGCGGCTACGTTGGTGCTAGTGCTTTTGCGCTTAACATTGATTGATATGCGTTCGCGACTTTTGCCTGATCGTATTACTCAGCCTTTATTGTGGCTTGGTTTGTTAGTTAATTTGAATGGCATGTTTGTGCCTTTGCGTGATGCAGTGATTGGTGCGGTAGCGGGTTATGGATTGCTTTGGTCTGTTGCTGCCGTTTATTTTCGGATACAGAAAAAACATGGCATTGGGCGAGGCGATTTTAAATTGGTTGCCGCGTTGGGTGCTTGGTTGGGTTGGCAAACCTTGCCCGAGTTAATTGTGTTGGCTTCTGTGGCTGGCGTGTTGGTGGCTCTTTTTATATCTTGGCGGTATCGTCAGGCCATATTGCAAACATCAATTCCCTTTGGCCCTTTTTTGGCTGCTGCGAGTATATTGAGTTTGCTTTCTCCCGGTTGGCTTTGGGTGAGACTAGCATGGCTCTAGTCGTGGGGTTAACGGGTGGAATTGGAAGTGGTAAGTCGTTTGTCGCTCGTTTGTTTGCAGCGTGTGGGGTAAGTGTGATTGATGCAGATTACATTGCGCATACGCTTACTGCAAAAGATGGGGCCGCGCTTGATGCAATCATTGCTTGTTTTGGTGCGAGCTATTTGATTGCTCCAGGTATATTAGATCGCGCAAAACTTCGACAGCGCGTGTTTTCTGATGCGGGTGCGCTGGCTGATTTAGAGGCAATCACTCATCCACTGATTCGTGACGCTTTAGCAAAACAAACACTGAGTGTTGCCGCTGCGCCTTATGTGATCCATATGATTCCTCTCTTAGTTGAGTCGGGCCAGTGGCGTAAGCGGGTTGATCGTGTGTTGGTGGTTGATTGTCCACCTGAGACACAAATTGTTCGTGTAATGCGTCGTAGTCAGTTAAGTCGAGATGATGTGTTGGCAATTATGGCCAGACAAGTCACCCGTGCTGCACGTTTGGCTGTTGCTGATGACGTTATTGATAATTATGGTGAGCTGGAAATGACCGTTGACGATCAAGTACGTGTTCTGCATCAACGTTATCTTTATCTGGCCGGTAGCCCTGCTGTGGGCCCCTGATTGTATGATTACTTTGGTGGGTATGGGCAGTGCTGTCGCACGTATATGGCATGCGTATTAATATTTCAGCTTAAACAGAGTACGGGTGGTTTTTTGGGTCAGTGCTTTCTCTATTTGCTAGGGCGCTAAGTGTCAATGTAAGCGCATTGTTGAATGCAGCATGATGCAAGAGCGTATCTAAAAATGGGTATTGATTAAATTACCCCGCTCATTTTCTGATTTGTCAGAAGCACAAGCTATTAAAAGATGAGGTGCACTCAACAGACTTAAAGTAGAAGCGGCATTTTTTAAAAACTTGCGGCGCGACATAATTTTTCCTGTTATTGATTTTTTTGAATTAAGAGCGTTGGCGTACTTAAAAGGTGAAAATAGGCTTTCTCCTAACTATTTGACGGTGTTCTGCTGTGACAGTAGATGGGATTTGGGTGGTCCAATGGCCAAGATTGGATGTAATACGGCGACGCCTGGCAGCCTCGTTTTTTTAGCTGCGCTTTCTCGCGCGCGTAGATAATGACCACTAAATATTTACAGCGAGCCATGGGGGGTGATTTAAGAACGTTGATCGTTTCCTATTTTTTGTTAGGTGGTCTTGTGTGTGGATTATTTCCTTCAATATGACGATCGCGCTGATTTGATGCGCTTGATTGAGTTTAGATACGGCATTATTTTATGTGGGTATGAGCATTGTTATGCTGTCCCATATTGAGAAATCGTTTTGTAAGTAGGTGCGTCAACATAGGCACCATGGGCGAACTTTATTGATTTCTTCTTCGCGGTGTGCGAGTAACTGCGGCGCTACGTGATATAGGTCAGCCGTATGCTTACCGGCTAGCGCTTGTATGTTTGGCTGCTTTATCGACCTAGCTTTATAGCTAAGCCAATTCTTTAGCTTTAAGGACATCTTCGGAATAAGAATCGGGCGCTTGGTATTGGATTTATGTGGCATTGTATGAGGCGTAATTCAGTGAGCATGAATTCTATATTTATATTTACATAAAAGTGCGCATCAATATGTGCTCTTGCTCCAAGCATCAGCCATCATCATCTTAATCTACTTACATAAAACGCTTAGCCAGAATAACCATTTGCTTTTCTTGCTCGGTAGCATTTTATAAAAAATTATTGAAATTTAGATTGAGAAAATGGCTCTCAATTGATTGGGGCATAAGCTATTTTTGTTGCGGAGCTAGAAAAGAAAAAAGCTCGCAGGCGAATGAGCTGGCGAGCTTTTAGTTTGCGATCCTTTGGAGAAAGGATGGCGAGTTATGCTAGGAGCAAGTTACTGAACAACGCTGCGAGTCCCTTTTACTTCAACTTCAACACGACGGTTCTGCGCGCGGCCTGCTGAGGTTTTATTGCTTGCAATCGGTAAGGTTTCGCCTTTGCCTTCTGCGGTGATGTTTTCCGCGCTAAACCCTTTTTTTACGAGGTAGCTTTTAACGGCTTCGGCACGATGCAGCGACAATTTTTGGTTGTATGCTGCATTACCGACTGAGTCGGTGTGACCTGTTGCGACGACAAGTGTTAGGGTCAAATCTTTAGTTTTTTCTGCTAACTCATTTAATTTCGTCATGCCCGTTGGTTTGAGCACTGCCTTATCGAAATCGAATAAAGCGTCAGCAGACAGCGTGATCTTCTCTGTTGTAACAACAGGTGCTGGTGGTGGCGGTGGAGGTGCCACAGGTGCGGGTGCTTCTACCGGTGGTGCTGGTGGTGCGACTGCAACTGGGCGGGCAATGGCGCCATCACAAAGCGCATTCGCAGTGGCTGGTGTCCACTGTCTATTGCGCCAGCAAAGTTCATCTGTACCATTTTTCCATACGAGATCACTAGATTTATTACTCCAGTTATCGTTAACGGATTTCTTCTCATATGACAGTGCATAAGCAGAAGCGGTGTTGAATACAACCGCGGTCAGGAGGGCTAACTTGGTGAATTGGTTCATTTTTCTCCTCTCTAACGAGATAAAGTAATACGGGATTTTTAATCAGCACAAACTTGGAGAGATGTATAGCAAGTCTATATTTCATGCGCTGTTTGACTTCACCTCTTATAACACAAGACAAAGATCAGCTATACCTTCGTAAAAGGCCGAGGCCGATTCTCCCACATAAAATAGTGTGTTTCCAACTGTTTTCGTAAAAGACAGGGGTCAAATTTTCCATTGGTGAATGCTGTGTTGTAATTAAACAACTCTAGGGCGGTGTTCAGTTTGCTGTTGTCGGTATCGTGCTGGGTGAGGGCTGTGCGCGAGATTGCTGCGTGCTAGAATCGCCTCTTGCCTTGATGCGCCTCCTACTATTGGTAGGCGCTTGGTTATCCTCTTAAATTGTCTGCACAATGGACCAGTTTGCCAAAGAAACACTTCCTGTTTCACTAGAAGAAGAAATGCGCCGCTCTTACCTTGATTACGCGATGAGTGTGATTGTGGGGCGTGCCTTGCCTGATGTGAGGGATGGTTTAAAGCCCGTTCACCGCCGAGTGTTATTTGCGATGCATGAGTTGGGTAATGATTGGAATCGTGCTTATAAAAAATCAGCTCGTATTGTGGGTGATGTGATTGGTAAGTACCATCCACATGGCGACTCTGCTGTTTACGACACGATTGTGCGGATGGCTCAGCATTTTTCTTTGCGGTATATGCTTGTTGATGGGCAGGGTAATTTCGGCTCGGTTGATGGCGACAATGCGGCAGCGATGCGTTACACCGAGATTCGATTGGCAAAAATTGCCAAAGAAATGCTCGATGACATTGACGAAGAAACGGTCGATTTTGGTCCGAATTATGACGGCAGTGAACGAGAACCGTTGATTTTGCCGGCACGTATCCCTAATCTTTTGATCAATGGTTCATCAGGAATTGCGGTTGGGATGGCGACCAATATTCCGCCTCATAATTTGAATGAGGTCGTCGATGCATGTCTGTATTTATTATCTAATCCCCATTGCAGTATCGATGAGTTGATTGAACGCGTTCCTGCGCCCGATTTTCCAACCGGTGGTTTTATTTATGGGATTCAGGGCGTTCGTGAGGGTTACCGCACAGGGCGCGGTCGGGTGGTGATGCGTGCTAAAACGCATTTCGAAGAAATTGACCGTGGCCAGCGCAATGCGCTTATTGTCGATGAGTTGCCGTATCAGGTGAATAAAAAGTCGTTGTTAGAACGCATAGCAGAGTTGGTAACCGAGAAACGTGTAGAAGGTATTTCTGATATTCGTGATGAGTCAGATAAATCAGGTATGCGTGTTGTGATTGAGCTTAAGCGGGGGGAAGTGCCAGAGGTGGTGCTTAACAACCTTTATAAGCATACGCAGTTGCAAGATACCTTTGGCATGAATATGGTGGCGCTCTTAGATGGGCAACCTCGTTTGCTTAATCTTAAGCAAATTTTGGATAGTTTTCTGTCTCACCGTCGGGAAGTCGTAACGCGGCGCACTGTCTATGCTTTACGTAAAGCGCGTGAACGCGGTCATATGTTAGAAGGCCTTGCAGTTGCATTAGCGAATATTGATACGTTTATTGCCATCATTAAAGCAGCCCCCACACCTCCGCTGGCTAAAGCTGAGCTAATGGCGAAGTCCTGGAGTGCGCAGCTTGTGAATAATATGTTGTCGCGTACCGATGCGGGTGTACCCAGTCGGGAGGCGTATAGACCTGATGGACTTGCCGATCAGTACGGTATGCAGCCCGAAGGACTGTACCGTCTTTCGGAAGTACAAACGCAAGAGATTTTGCAGATGCGCTTGCAGCGTTTGACGGGTTTGGAGCAAGAAAAAATTGTGGTGGAGTATCAGGAGGTGATGGCTCAGATCGCTGACTTGCTTGATATTTTGGCCCGTGCAGAGCGTATTACGGCGATCATGGTTGAAGAGCTGGGGGCTATTAGACAAGAGTTTGGCGATGCCCGCCGCTCTGAAATTATTTTTAATGCAACCGAGCTTTTTACTGAAGATTTAATTACGCCACAAGATATGGTGGTCACCGTTTCTCATGCTGGTTACATGAAAAGTCAGCCCACCTCTGAGTATCGTGCGCAAAAGCGGGGTGGGCGAGGTAAGCAAGCGACGGCGACAAAAGAAGATGATTGGATTGATACTTTATTTGTGGCCAATACGCATGACACGATTCTGTGTTTCTCTAATCGTGGGCGTTTATATTGGTTGCGTGTCTATGAGGTGCCACAAGGCAGCCGGATTTCGCGTGGCAGACCCATTGTCAATATGTTTCCGCTGGTAGATGGTGAGAAGATTACCGTTATTTTGCCGGTCAAAAACTTTGATCTTAATCACTATGTGTTTATGGCAACCAGCCTGGGTACTGTGAAGAAAACAGTGCTGACAGAGTTTTCTAACCCGCGCAAAGCCGGCATTATTGCGGTGGATTTAGACGAAGGTGATTTTCTGATTGGCGCGGCTATTACGGATGGCGCGCATGATGTGATGTTGTTTTCAGATGCGGGAAAAGCCGTTCGTTTTGATGAAAATGATGTGCGGCCAATGGGGCGTACTGCGCGGGGAGTGCGCGGTATGAACTTAGATATGGGACAGCAAGTGATTGCGATGTTGGTTGCGCCTGCTGAGACAACGGCCGCCAGTGGTGATGAAAAATCGGCAGATATCTCTGCGGTATCGCTTGTTTCAAGTGTGCTCACAGCAACAGAGAATGGTTACGGTAAGCGCACCCCGATTGCTGAGTACACTCGTCACGGCCGTGGAACAAAAGGCATGATTGCGATTCAAACAAGCGCGCGTAATGGCAAATTGGTTGCGGCTGCGCTGGTTGCGCCAGATCACGAAATTATGTTGATTACAACAAGTGGCGTATTGATTCGCACACGTGTTACTGAGATTCGCGAAATGGGGCGCGCTACCCAGGGCGTTACCTTAATCAATGTGGATGAGGGCACTAAGCTTTCCGGCTTGCAACGTATCGCTGAGTCAGATGCGGAAGGTGATGCTACTTTAGATGTGCCCGAAGCGGCTGATGTAGATGAGATTGCGTTGGGATAAGTCCCTCTCACCATGTGGCTTAGGTGAGCAGCATATTTAGTGTTTCATTTGAAAATGACTAAATGAGTTATACGCAGCGTCGGCAAAGGAATGGGGCTTTTGTGACCAATGAGGTAGATGATGCATCGTGTGTTTAATTTTGCTGCGGGGCCAGCGACTTTGCCAACGGAAGTGCTTGCGCAAGCAGCGTCTGAAATGTTGGATTGGCAAGGGTCGGGTGTGAGCGTGATGGAGATGAGTCATCGCGGTCCTGAGTTTATGCATATTCATCAGCAAGCTTTGGCTGATTTGAGAACGTTATTAGCTTTACCCGATGACTACGAGATTTTATTTATGCAAGGTGGTGGGCGGGGGCAAAATGCCATTGTGCCGATGAACTTGATTAGCCGGCTGGATCCCGATAGGCCGCGCGCTGATTATGTTGTAACGGGTACATGGTCAGAGCAGTCATTTGTTGAAGCAAAAAAATACGGTGATGTTCATCTTGCGGCGAGTACGCAGACGGATGGCTTCACAACGGTGCCTGCCGTTACGGAGTGGTCTTTATCGGATGATGCCGCTTATCTGCATGTGTGTACCAATGAAACCATTCATGGTGTGGAATTTCATAGTTTGCCCGCGCTTGATAAGCGGGTGGTTGTTGTAGCAGATATGTCAAGTCATCTTCTTTCGCGCCCTATTGATAGTGCTCGTTATGGTGTGATTTATGCAGGTGCCCAGAAAAATATTGGTTCAGCAGGATTGACGATTGTGATTGTGCGGCGTGATTTGCTAGGCCATGCCCTGCCTTGTACGCCGTCGGTTTTTAATTGGGAACTGGTCTCAAAGCATCAATCTATGCTTAATACGCCGCCTACGTATGCGATTTATATTGCTGGGCTTGTGTTTCAGTGGTTAATGCGTGCAGGTGGACTCGTTGCGCTTGAGCAGCGTAATCGTGCGAAGGCTGCTCTGCTTTACCGCACAATAGACGATAGCCATTTTTACACTAATCCTGTTGAGGTTGGCGCGCGTTCTTATATGAATGTTCCTTTCTTCTTGGCGGATGCTTCACGGAATGCAGCTTTTCTTGATGGTGCCAAGGCACGTGGTTTAACGCAACTAAAAGGACATTCACTCTTAGGGGGGATGCGTGCCAGTATTTATAACGCAATGCCGATCGAGGGTGTACAAGCCTTAGTTGACTATATGGTGGAGTTTGAGCGCCATCACGCTTAATAGTTCAAAAGCCATGGATAAAATAATGAGTCAACAACTTGCTCCGTTACGTGAGCAAGTCAATGCATTAGATCTTCAACTGATTCGCTTGTTGAATGAGCGAGCATCTGTTGCGCAGCAAATTGGCGCGATTAAACAGCAGCATGATGTCCCTGTATTTCACCCACAACGCGAAGCACAAGTGATTGCGGGCTTGCAGGAGGTAAATCTTGGTCCCTTGTCTAACGCGAGTGTTGCGGTAATTTGGGGGGAGATCATGTCGGCTTGTCGAGGTCTTGAAGCGGTATTGTCGGTTGCTTATCTTGGTCCCGCAGGTACATTTTCTGAGGGCGCAGCGCAGCGCTACTTTGGTCATGCTATTACGGGTATGCCTTGCGTTAGTCTTGATGAAGTATTTCGTTCGGTTGAAGTGGGTCAAGCCAGCTATGGTGTGGTGCCGATAGAGAACTCGAGTGAAGGCGCTGTCTCACGTACTTTAGATTTATTACTGCACTCTCCTTTGCATATGAGCGGTGAGTTAGCCATGCTGATTGATCATCATCTGTTGAGCAAAACAGGAAATATGGAGGGAGTGACTGTGGTGCGGGGGCATGCTCAAGCGTTAGCTCAGTGCCAGCGTTGGTTAAGTATTAACTATCCTAAGTTAGAGCGTCAGGCGGTGGCGAGTAACGCGCAAGCAGCGCTACTTGCGGCCGAAGATGCGAGTAGCGCTGCGATTGCGGGCGATGCTGCGGCGCGATGCTATGGCTTGCATGCTGTATGCAGTCATATTCAAGATGATCCGCATAACCGCACACGTTTTATCATCATCGGTAAGTCGGTTGTGCCGGTAACGGGATGCGACCAAACCTCGTTAATTCTCTCTGTACCGAATTGTGCGGGCGCGGTTCATCGAATGCTGGCGCCTTTAGCTGAGCATGGCGTGTCCATGACGCGTTTTGAGTCTCGCCCGGTGCGGAATGGTACTTGGGAGTATTACTTTTATCTTGATATCGAAGGTCATCAAGATGACGGCAATGTTGCCTTAGCGTTACAAGCGCTTCGACAGCAATCTGCTTTTTATAAATTATTGGGTTCTTATCCGCGCAGTACGTCGTAGTGCGGGGGTGATAAGGTATTTTGATTGGATGTTGGTAGGGGTAGGGGCGTTTTCTTTTGATTAGCGTGTCCATTGACTATTTTTAGGATTGGGGTGGTTATGTATCGTGATTCCTTGGTGTTTGGCCCAGATTATGTGCGAGCGATTGCGCCCTATGTGGGTGGGCGCCCTATTGCCGAGGTTGCGCGTGAGTTTGGTTTGGATCCTGAGAAAATTATTAAATTGGCTTCTAACGAAAATCCTCTTGGATTTCCCAATTCGGCACGCATTGCTGTGCAAGAAGCGCTCGCTGATCTTGCACGTTATCCTGACGGTAATGCTTTTGCGCTAAAACAAGCACTCGAAAAAAAGTTTTCTGTGTTGCCAACTTGGCTGACATTAGGGAATGGAAGTAATGACATTCTTGAATTAGTTGCACGTGCCTGTGTTCAACCAGGGCAAGGTGTTATTTTTAGTCAGTATGCTTTTGCGGTTTATGCTTTGGCGACGCAGGCCATTGGCGGTATTGCTAAAGTGACGCCTGCGAAAAATTATGGTCATGATTTGTCGATTATGTTGTCTGCGATAGATGACACCACGCGATTGATTTACCTGGCCAATCCGAATAACCCAACGGGGACTTGGTTACCCCCCGATGAGGTGGCGTCTTTTTTGGCGAAGGTACCAAGCCGTGTGGTCGTGGTATTAGACGAAGCTTATACAGAATATTTGCCCCAGGCCCAACGGGGTAATAGCATTGATTGGGTGCGGCGTTTTCCTAATCTGCTTGTCTCACGCACGTTTTCTAAGGCGTATGGTTTGGCGGGTTTGCGGATTGGTTTTGGTGTTGCGCAGCCTGTTCTTACTGATTTACTTAATCGTGTACGTCAGCCATTTAATGTGAATAGTTTGGGGCAAGTGGCTGCCTGTGCTGTGCTTGATGATGAGGATTTTCTCGCGCGTAGTGCACAGATTAATGCTCAAGGTTATGTACAGATCACGGATGCGGTGCGTAAGATGGGATTGGAGTATGTCCCTTCCTCAGGTAATTTTGTGTTAATCAAAGTGGGTAAGCAAAATGCTGGGGCGGGTATGCGTGTGAGTCAAGCGCTACTCAAGCTGGGTGTGATTGTGCGCCCGGTCGCAAATTATGATTTGCCTGAGCATATTCGTGTTTCGATTGGTTTGCCGCAAGAAAATAACATTTTCTTAGATGCGCTCACGCAAGTGATGTCTCAGATGCCTGCTGGCGCTTAGATTTCTCGTTTTCTTTTTTGAGATGTGTTCCACACAAAATAATGCAAGCTTTGAATAAGATAGGTACCTTAGTGGTAGTGGGTGTGGGGCTAATTGGCGGGTCTTTAGCGTTAGCATTAAAACGTGCGGGCGCGGTGGCGCGTGTGCTCGGTGTAGATCGTTCGCCGCAGGCTTGTGCGCAGGGTCTTTTGCTCGGTGTGATTGACGCTGCGATGACTTTAGAAGACGCCGTTGCCCAAGCTGATGTGATTGTGCTGTGCGTGCCTGTTGCTCAAACCGCAGAGGTGCTGCGCGGCTGTGTCTCGTATTTGCCAGAGCATACGATTGTGACGGATGTCGGTAGTACTAAGTGCGATGTTGTGGCAGTTGCTAGAGATATTTTAGGTTCCAAGCTGACTCAGTTTGTGCCGGGACATCCGATTGCTGGGCTTGAGCGCAATGGTGTGACGTGTGCAGTAGCTGATTTATTTGTGCGTAAACAAGTTGTGTTATGCCCTTTACCCGAAAATGCGGCGACCGATGTGGCTATAGTCGAATCGATGTGGCAGACGGTAGGAGGGCGATGTCGACAACTTTCCGCAGAGCAGCATGATGAGGTATTTGCAACGGTCAGCCACTTACCTCATCTACTTTCCTATGCTTTAGTGACACAAATAATGAATGCTGATGATGCGCAGATAAAGTGGGATTTTGCAGGCGGAGGTTTTCGTGATTTCACACGTATCGCTTGCTCTTCTGCTGAGATGTGGCGAGATGTTTGCTTGACTAATCGTGTTGCTTTACTAGAAGAATTGAGTACTTATCAAACTATTTTGGCGCAAGTCAAAACGATGATCGAGCTCCATCAGGGTGAGGAGTTGTTGGCCCTATTTAGGCGCGCAGCCACGACGCGTTTAGCCTGGGGTGAGCGCCGCAACGAAGAGAAGTTGTAACTATATTCATGACAGATTCGATTACGCTTGCACCACGATCTTATGCCCAGGGGCAGGTTGTGCTGCCTGGCTCAAAAAGTATTTCCAATCGCGTTTTATTGTTAGCTGCGTTATCGCGAGGGCAAACGATGGTGCGGTCTTTGCTCGATGCGGAAGATACGCGCGTGATGCGAGCTGCGCTTGAACAGTTAGGTGTGCGTTGCGTGCGTCAAGGAGAGGCCGATGACTATCTTGTCCATGGCGTAGCGGGACGTTTTCCATGCGCGAGTGCCGCTTTGTTTCTAGGTAACGCGGGCACGGCCCTCAGACCTTTGGTTGCCGCACTTGCCTTACAAGGTGGGGATTACCGTTTGTCGGGAGTCGCGCGTATGCATGAGCGCCCTATTGCCGATTTGGTTGAAAGCTTGCAGCAGATAGGCGCAGCGATCGATTATCTGGGTGAGCCGGGATACCCGCCTTTACATATTGGCCAAGGGCATATTGCAATTAATAAGCCTGTACAGGTTAGGAGCGATGTATCGAGTCAGTTTATGACCGCGCTTTTATTAACCTTACCGATGCTCAGCAAATCGCAAGGCGAAATTAACGTGCATGTCCAAGGGGCGTTAATTTCCCAACCTTATGTTGCGCTGACATTACATTTGTTGCGCAGCTTTGGAATTGAGGTAGCACAGCATGGATGGTCACGTTTTGTTGTGCCCGCCGATGCTTATTATCAATCGCCGGGTGAAATTACGGTTGAAGGAGATGCTTCCTCAGCGTCTTATTTTTTAGCTGCGGGTGCTATTGCCGGTGGTCCGGTACGTGTCATTGGGGTGGGGCGCACAAGTATGCAGGGAGATGTGCAGTTTGCGGGTGCCTTAGCGCGTATGGGTGCGCATATTACGATGGGTGATAATTGGATTGAGGTAGCGGCAAATAAAAAACAGGAGGCGTCCTTGCAATCCATCGAAATAAACTGTAGCGATATCCCGGATGCAGCGATGACATTAGCGATGTGTGCGCTGTTTGCAACAGGGCGGACAACGCTTACCCATATTGCAAGTTGGCGCGTCAAAGAAACAGATCGTATTGCTGCGATGGCGCGCGAGCTTATCAAACTCGGGGCACAGATTGAAGAAGGAAGCGATTTTCTGTCGATTACAGCCCCATCTGTCTGGCAAGTACCGCTTGGCGGTATTGATACTTATGATGATCACCGCATGGCGATGTGTTTCTCGCTCGCTGCATTGGGTCCTGTGCCCATTACGATCAATGATCCGGGGTGTGTGGTAAAAACTTTTCCTGACTATTTCGCTCTTTTTTCTAAGCTTACCCACTAAATTTTTTCTCATGATTCCAGTAATTACGATTGATGGTCCCACTGCTTCGGGTAAAGGCACAGTTGCACAACGTGTTGCTGCTGCATTGCATTTTCACTATCTTGATAGTGGTGCCCTCTACCGCGTCGTTGCGTTAGCGAGTCAGCGTGCAAATATCTTGGAGCAGGACGGGGTTGCTTTAGCCGCTTTAACGGATTGTTTGGACATCCGCTTTGCGGATGGGGAGGTGTGGTTAGATGGTGAGGCCGTGGGCACAATGATTCGTGCTGAGGCGATTGGTAACCGGGCTTCCGTTATTGCTGTGCATGCGCCACTACGTCAGGCACTTTTGGCGAGGCAACGCGCTTTTCGTCTCCCCCCGGGTTTAGTTGCGGATGGTCGTGATATGGGGCGCGTTATTTTTCCTGATGCGCATCTAAAAGTGTTCCTGGTTGCCAGTGTGCAAGCGAGGGCTGAGAGGCGATATAAGCAATTGATTGAAAAAGGAATTTCTGCTAATATCGATGCTCTTTTGCAGGGGCTAAATGAGCGTGATAAGCGCGATATGGCGCGAAGTGAAGCGCCGTTAAAACCTGCTAAAGATGCCCGGGTGCTGGACTCTTCCCTATTGACGATCGAGCAAACTGTGGCACAAGTCCTGGCTTGGCAGCGTGTTGCTATGTCAGTTTTTTAATCTTTTGCCCCGAGTGCTCCGTGCGTTTTGCGAGTGCTACTGCGGTCTAATTTCTTTATTTCATGTCTAACCTCTCAACCCAAACCAGTGCCGGTAACGAATCATTTGCCGCTATGTTCGAAGAATCTTTGTCGCGCGCGAACATGCGTGCAGGCGAAGTTATTACTGCCGAAGTCGTTCGTATTGATCATAACTTTGTTGTGGTGAATGCAGGACTTAAGTCCGAAGCCTTTATTCCTATTGAGGAGTTTGCAGGTGACCAAGGCGAAGTCGATGTCAAGATTGGGGATTTTGTTTCTGTCGCAATTGATTCGCTTGAAAATGGTTATGGCGACACCATGTTGTCGCGCGATAAAGCCAAGCGTTTAGCTTCTTGGATGAATTTAGAAAAAGCGCTCGAGTCCGGTGAGCTGGTGGTGGGTACGATTACGGGCAAAGTAAAAGGTGGTTTGACTGTGATGGTCAACGCAATTCGTGCGTTTTTGCCGGGTTCTTTAGTAGATGTGCGTCCAATTAAAGACACTACGCCTTATGAAGGCAAAACCATGGAGTTCAAAGTTATTAAGCTTGATCGTAAGCGTAATAACGTGGTGCTTTCACGCCGCGCTGTGGTTGAGGCAAGTCAAGGCGAAGAGCGTGCTAAGTTGATGTTGGCCCTTAAAGAAGGCGCTGTGGTGACTGGTACCGTTAAAAATATTACGGACTACGGTGCGTTTGTTGACTTGGGTGGTATCGATGGATTGCTACATATTACCGATTTAGCCTGGCGTCGTGTGCGTCACCCAAGCGAAGTGTTAAGTGTTGGTCAAGAAGTGACTGCTAAGATTTTGCGTTTTGATCAAGAGAAAAACCGTGTTTCATTGGGCGTTAAACAGCTGGGTGAAGATCCTTGGGTGGGTATTTCACGCCGCTACCCTCCGAATACCCGTCTATTTGGCAAAGTCACCAATTTGACAGATTACGGTGCATTTGTTGAGATTGAGGCCGGTATCGAAGGTTTGGTCCATGTATCCGAAATGGATTGGACAAACAAAAATGTGGCGCCCAGCAAAGTTGTACAGTTGGGTGACGAAGTTGAAATTATGGTGCTTGATATCGATGAAGATAAGCGCCGTATCAGTTTAGGGATGAAACAGTGCAAAGCTAATCCTTGGGATGATTTTGCTCGTGCACAGAAAAAAGGCGCAAAGATTAGTGGTGCGATTAAATCGATTACTGATTTTGGTGTATTCATTGGTTTGCCTGGTGGGATCGATGGCTTGGTTCACCTCTCTGATTTATCTTGGACGGAAAGCGGTGAAGAGGCTGTACGCAAATACAAAAAAGGTGATGAAGTGGAAGCAATGGTATTGGCCATTGATGTCGAGAAAGAGCGTATCTCCTTGGGGATTCGTCAGCTTTCAGGTGATCCATTTACCAACTACACGTCGACTTACGACAAAGGTAGCGTGGTTGAGGGTACCGTTAAAGCGGTTGATGCTAAAGGTGCGACCATTTTGTTAAGCGAAGAGGTTGAGGCTTACTTGCGTGCGTCGGAGATTTCCTCAGACCGCGTTGAAGATGCGCGTAATGTGCTTAAAGAAGGTGATGTGGTCAATGCGATGATCATGAATATTGATCGTAAGTCGCGTAGCATTAATCTTTCGATTAAGTCCAAAGACAGCGTCGCACAACAAGAGGCATTGCAAAAGTTTTCTGCTGAGGCCACAAGTAATACGGCTGGCACGACTAACTTGGGCGCCTTGTTGAAAGCAAAACTCGACGGTCAAAACAATAATTAATATTATTTATTTTTGATATCTTCATGACCAAATCCGAGCTTGTTGAAAAACTCGCCAGCCGTTTTTCTCCGCTGTTGCTGCGTGATGTGGAGTTGGCCGTGAAGACGATTCTTGATGCGATGACCGAAGCGATGGTTAAAGGTCATCGTATTGAGATACGTGGTTTTGGTAGTTTTGTGCTCAATCATCGCCCGCCGCGCGTGGGTCGTAATCCTAAATCAGGTGAGAAAGTCCTGGTGCCAGAAAAGCGCGTGCCCCACTTTAAAGCAGGGAAGGAGCTACGCCAGCGTGTTGATCACCATAGTGGAGGGCAGGAATGAATGCACTCGTATGGTTTGTGCGTGGCGCAAGCTTTATTGTACTTTTTATCCTTGCATTACAAAATACGCAAGAGGCGATTTTGGCCTTGCCTTTTGGTTACACCTGGCGTGCGCCTCTTATTCTTATCATCTGCGCTTTCTTTTGCGCAGGGATCATTGTCGGTTTTTGCGTGCTTTTGCCAAAACTTTGGCGACAACAACGTCGTCAGACTGTTGTGACAAATGTACATAAGGATAGCTCTTGATGCGGCTAGAAAATTGGTGGCTGATCGCTGCCCCATTTGTTTTTGGTCTAGGATGGTTGGCGGCTTGGTTAGATATGCGCCAGCTGCGCAAAGAGCAAGGGAGTGTTCCTCGTTCATATTTCCGTGGACTTAATTTCTTATTAAATGAACAAGCAGATCAAGCAATCGATGCGTTTGTTGAGGTTGCACGTCTTGATCCTGAAACGATTGAGTTGCATTTTGCTTTAGGTAATTTATTTCGTCGCCGTGGCGAAACGGAACGTGCGATTCGTGTCCACCAAAACTTAGTCAATCGACCTGATCTTAATGTGCGTGAGCGCGATCATGCTGTATTTGAGTTAGGGCAAGATTTCCTTAAGGCCGGTATGCTTGACCGGGCCGAAACTGCTTTAGCGAGTTTGCCCGCCGGCGAGTTTGCAATGCGTGCCCGCCTGTCTTTATTGCAGCTCTATGAGCTTGAAAAAGATTGGCTTCGTGCTATTGCTGCGGCGCTTTCCCTTCAACAAGAAGGAACCGCTAATTTTTCTTCTCGTGTTGCGCAGTTTTATTGTGAAATGGCTGAGGATGCATTGCGAGGTGGGCAGCTTGATCAAGTTGATTCCCACTTGGAGGCGGCACTGCTCAGCGATACACGATGCGCCCGCGCAATGTTGCTCTTAGGAGATATTCAGGTCAAACGAGGCGATGATGCTAAGGCCTTACGCACTTGGCATGCGATTCCATCCAGTCACCAATCCTTGTGTGCCGATCGTGTATTGGCTGCTTATAGTCGATTAGGTCGTATTGAGGAAGGTCTTGATTGGTTACGTGGGCAGCTGCAAAGTACAAGCGCACCTGATTTACTTGATATTGCTTTTAAATATACGCTCGCGGTGCTGGGTTCTCAGGCCGCTGAGCAACTTGCGAAACAGACCTTAGTTGCTCATCCTAGTTTGCTTGCTTTGGCTAGATTAAGTGAAGCAAGGTTAGCATGCGCTAAAGATCAGTCGCTAGAGGTGGCACCCGAAGTGTTGGTGGGGCACCAGTTACTGCAGCGCCAGAGTGGTGAAATGACACGCTATCAGTGCCGTCATTGTGGTTTTCAGACGCGCTTATTTTATTGGCAGTGTCCGGGGTGTGCAGAATGGGAAACTTTCCCGCCTACGCGTGCATTGCCGGTTAGCGCAAGTAGCATGTAAGCACAAGCAATTGCTGCTTTTTTAAATATAGCGGTGAGATTTCTTTTTTACAGGACTTTGTGCCATTTGTTTCGCTTACAAAGGACGTTTATTACCAAATGTTTTCAGGGCGAGTGACATTCGGTCGTCGTGATATGTGTAAACGTGAGTAGTCTCTGATCTTTGTAAGATTGAATGCTGTATCAGCAGTATTGTGTCTCCACCATCTTTCATCATTTGATGGCGAAAGCCCCTTGTCTAAAATAAAGTACAACAATCAGTTTTCTTTAAAGCAGCACATAAGGCGCGCGCAATTTTTGTCAACTTTAGGGTGGTTACGAGGGCAAGATCACTTATGTACCGAGGATTCTTTTCGATAGCGTTAAAGCTATTAGACTGATTGGGAGAAGTGGTGGAATGAAGCAGCGGCACTACTGAAGGACACCCGATTAGAGATGACGGCATGATTTTTCTTCTAAACGATTTGATTAGAAAATAATATATCGCTGCTCGTCCATATAAGCCTCTCAAAAAAACTATAAATTTTTACTTAGAAAACACAAAAGAAAAGACATTTCTGCGGAAAAATGATCAGGAGCGCAAGGTTTTAGGGCGTTCAGAAAGCATGTTAAGAGCAATTAATGCTCTTTGATGGCGACTTCGGGTTTACTCTTTTATCAGCTTTTTTATGCATTTTGTAGTTTTTGCGAACCTTATATAAATGGATGGGAATAGAATTTTGCGTGGTTTTAAAAGCAATGTTTTAACGTTACACATGCACTTGATGACGTTTTATTTGCAAGGAAATTTCGTGCTTTTCGTGTAATAACGATGGTTTGAACTACGCTCAATTTTTAGTATCAAGGAAAAAATGGGAAATATGTCTAGTTGTGCCGGCGCATCTAAAAAAACGGTGTCGAGGGAGGAAGCTGCACGCAGATTAGCGGACTATCAAAACACGTTTGGGAAAGAATCCAGCGATACGCCTAAGCAAGCGAAAGTAACGGCGACATTGAGTACAGTAAGAAATGTGCAGGCTGATGCTGCGAGCGCGATTCCCTCCGCACCTCCTCCGATTGATGCTGCCAGTGTGGTTCCCTCCGCACCGCCTCCTCCAACTCCTCCGATGCAGCATAACGGCTATGCCATCGGTTGGAATCAGTCTTTTCGTGCGAGCAATCCACAGGCTACAAGCAATGAGCGGTTGCCGATGACGCATCATGTGGCCCCTCTTCCTCCACCTCGTCACGATTTAACATCGGGTTCGTTTTTTAAGCAGAATAATCGCTAACGAATATAAACTCGATGGGCTTCTTAGGAAGCCTGTAGATACGCCGTTTGAGGGATCTTTGGTACAAAGAATATTCAATACGCGGTGTACAAATTGCGGGTGGCTGAGGCTAAAGGAATTGTAATTTGCTGAGTTACTTAGTAATAAGTGATGTTTGCAAGTTCTTTTGGCCTCAAACACAGTATCTGTCGCATAACCGGTAGTCGGTCTTAACGACGACGATACAAGCAACTGCGGTGGACATTAGTTACGATAAGGTTTACGTCGGCGCGATTCTAAGACCAGTTGTTCGTATAGCAATTGTCGTTTAGGCAAAATATGCCCTGCTTGCACGGCAGCTAATATGGCGCAACCGGGTTCTTGTAAATGGTGGCAATTATAAAACTTACACTTGCCGAGAAAAGGTTGAAAATCGGGGAAGGCACGCTCTAGCATCCCTTCACTTAAATGGTGCAAACCGAACTCTTGAAATCCCGGTGCATCCACCAGTGCGCCGCCTTGCCAACCGGTTGGTAAATGATAAAGACGTGTCGCTGTCGTAGTATGTTTGCCG
>JADYYQ010000070.1 GCA_020853585.1 Ottowia sp. | reverse complement strand
GCATTCAACACTTGGCTACCAATCGCCAACTCAATATATCGAATGTTGGCGGAGTAAGCAAAGTCAGGAAAAAATGGTTGCATAAAATTCACCTGATGGCAGACGAAATATCGAGGGAACCTCATTTTAGCCTTACCCTGAAAACGGTAGCGAAACCGCCACCACTTAGCTCCGGTGACTTGCACTAACATCACTAACCCGCCACCATCGGCCAAAGAGTATGGTTGTTTTTTTGCTTTAGCTGATTTAATTATTGAGTCAATAAGTTTCATGGCCGCTTTGTGAGTAACAATTACAACCGTATTGCAAATTACTCACAAAATCACGACTTACTCACGTTAATTGCATTTACCCACGAACAGCAAAAAAGCTAGCTCAAGCCTTAGCCTATAAGGATAGTTGTTGATGGGGAGCAATATTTGTATTTCTTTTGGCGGAGAGACGGGGATTCGAACCCCGGATAGGCTATGAACCTATACACGCTTTCCAGGCGTGCGACTTAAACCACTCATCCATCTCTCCGAAAGGCCGCGATTGTAGCATCGTTGACAAGAGCGTGCAGCCCTTTTTCCTCCGCTTGTTTTTTAATGATGGCAACACAGCGCGATCAACAAAAAACCAACTTCACATCACGCAACCCGATAGAGCGTTATATTTCAATATCAGTATCACCATACCGCTTACTTGGGCGCACAAGATCAACCCTCTGCGCAAAAATACATTCCCAAACAAAAACCAGTACACGGTGCACATAACAGAAGGACTTATTGAGCGTGCTTAAGTTGCTCAAGTACGGTGGGATTATCAAGCGTTGAAGTATCTTGCGTAATCGGCTCGCCTCGCGCTAACGCGCGCAACAATCGCCGCATAATTTTTCCTGAACGAGTCTTGGGTAAATTATCACCAAAACGAATTTCCTTAGGTTTCGCAATCAAGCTCAACTCTTTACCCACCCATTCACGCAATGTATTCGCAAGTCGTTGCGCTTCTTCGCCATTTGGACAAGCACGCTTAAGTACAACAAAAGCGACAATGGCTTCTCCCGTAATCTCATCGGGACGACTCACAACCGCAGCTTCAGCAACCAAGGGATGTGCAACCAACACAGACTCAATTTCCATCGTGCCCATACGATGACCCGATACATTAAGCAAGTCATCAACACGGCCGGTAATCATAAAATACCCTGTCTCTTTACTACAAATAGCACCATCTCCTGCTAAATAAAAGCGCCCCCCTAGCTCTTCTGGAAAATAGACTTGCTTAAAACGTTCAGGATCACCCCAAAGCGTACGAATCATGGCAGGCCACGGACGCTTAATAACTAAAATTCCACCCTGCCCCGCTGCCAAATCATGTCCAAATTCATCTACGATAGCGGCAACAATACCTGGCAAAGGCAAAGTACATGAGCCAGGAACTAAGGGCGTTGCCCCCGGGAGAGGCGCAATCATATGGCCACCTGTTTCCGTTTGCCAAAAAGTATCGACAATGGGGCAACGCTCACGACCCACTTGCTGGTAATACCACATCCATGCCTCAGGATTAATTGGCTCTCCCACTGAACCTAACAAGCGCAAACTGGATAGATCATAACGATAAGGGTGAATCGTTTCATCGGTATTCGTTGCCTTAATAAGAGAGCGGATAACCGTCGGTGCAGTGTAAAAAATAGAGATTTTGTGACGCGCAATGATGTCCCAAAAGCGGCCTGCATCAGGATAAGTCGGTGTGCCCTCAAATAAAAAAGTCGTTGTCCCAGCAGCAAGCGGCCCATATACGCCATAGGAGTGCCCCGTAATCCAACCGATATCAGCAGTGCACCAAAAAATATCATTCGCTTTAATATCGAACACCCACTTCATGGTCACTATGCTCCAGAGCAGATAACCGGCTGTTGCATGTTGCACGCCTTTTGGTTTTCCTGTGGAGCCTGATGTGTAAAGCACAAATAAGGGATGTTCCGCACCCACCCACTCTGGCTCACAGATATCGACTTGCTTTGCTTCCAACTCATGAAACCAACTATCGCGAGTGGGATGCCAGTTAATCTCAGCGCCAGTACGTTGATATACCAAAACATGACACGCTAATTGACGCCGATCCATTGACAGTGCCTCATCCACAATCGCTTTAAGCGAAAGGCTCTTGCCTCCCCGGACCTGCTCATCAGCCGTGATAATCAAAACAGCTTCTAAGTCAACGATGCGCTCATATAAAGACCGAGCAGAAAAACCAGCAAACACCACAGAATGGATCGCACCGATCCGCGCACATGCTTGCATTGCAATCACGGCTTCTACTGAGACGGGCATATAGATCACAACACGATCTCCCTTGCCTATCCCCATGCTTCTAAGACCATTCGCCACCTTACAAACGCGCAGATATAACGCATGGTAGCTATAGCGTTTTATTTTTCCATCATCTGACTCAAAAATAATAGCGGTTTTATCACCATGACCATTTTCTATATGTCGATCTAAACAGTTGTAAGCAACATTCGTGATGCCATCTTCAAACCATTTGTAAAAAGGCGCATTAGACTCATCCAGTACTTTAGTAAACGCTTTTTTCCAATAAAGTTGCTCGCGCGCAAGTCGTGCCCAAAACCCAGAGCTATCTTGCGCTGCCTCTTGGCACAAAGTATGGTAAACCGACATACTCGAAATAGACGCATCTTCGGCAAAACGTACCGATGGGTGAAAGATACGGTTTTCGTTAAGCAAAGGTTCAATTATGGGCATCACTTATTCTCTCTATACACAACGACAATAGGGATTAACACATGATTTTGTGGTACTAAAAACAAAAGCAGCATACTTAAGCGATAACACCAGGCTAAACGTAGAGAAGTACTGATTGTAGAGGAAGGCG
>JADYYQ010000069.1 GCA_020853585.1 Ottowia sp. | reverse complement strand
TGGCAGGCAATCAAAACTCTGGCCTAAAAAACTTACCGGCAAGCGTGCACCTTATTCGCGGGAACCCTAGCAAAAAAGCATTTTCTGATCTAAAGCAAAATCATGTGCAATGGGAACTGGTATCCGATGTGCCCACGTGTCCACCCGAACTAGATGAGATAGCCCGAGAAGAATGGGATCGCATCACCCCTGATTTATACAAATTAGGGGTGATAAAAACTTTTGACCAAGGCGAGTTAGCGGTCTATTGCCAAGCGTATGCAGATTGGAAGTATGCGCGCAGAAAAGTGAGTGCTCTAAAAGAAGAGGGCTATGTTGATATCACGCCGAGTGGCTACAAGCAAATGAGTGTGTGGTTGCAGATCGCCAATCGTGCAGAAGAACGGATGCGCGCTTCGGGTGCCTCGTTTGGTTTTACTCCGGCCGCACGGCAGCGCATTCAAGTACCGGTGGCACAGGGGGAATTATTTTCAAATGAGCATAAGGAAAAAGCGGAAAAATATTTCTGATCCGGTGACAGCTTATGCACAGGCTGTTGTCGCAGGCGAAGTTATTGCGGGGCCGTATGTCCGTCATGCGTGTGCGCGACATTTGCAAGACTTGGAGAGTGGTGCAACACGTGGACTGGTATGGGATATCTCAGCAGTACAACGCGCTATTGGTTATTTTGAAGAAGTGCTGTGTTTAAACGGTGGGCGTTTTGAAGGGCAGCCCTTTCATGTTCTGCCGTGGCAAGCATTTGTGATTGGTAGTTTGTTTGGGTGGAAAGGGTCGGATGGTTTTCGGCGTTTTCGCGTGGCTTATGTTGAAACCGCAAAAGGCTCCGGAAAATCCCCTCTTGCTGCGGGTATCGGTTTATATGGGCTGACCTCCGATGGTGAGGCGCGTGCAGAAATTTATGCGGCGGCGACTAAAAAAGATCAAGCGCAAATTTTGTTTCGCGATGCTGTGGCGATGGTGGATCAATCGCTGGACTTAGCTAAACGTTTAGATAAGTCGGGGAGCAGAGGTAAAGAATGGAATATTGCCCATTTACCGAGCGCCTCTTTTTTCCGGCCTATATCGGCAGATGATGGTCAATCAGGCTATCGCCCCCATATTGCGTTGCTCGACGAAATTCACGAACACAAAACTGACCATGTTGTTGAAATGCTTAGGGCGGGTACAAAAAGCCGTGAACAAGCCTTAATTTTTATGATTACCAATAGTGGGACGGATAAACGGACCCTATGTTGGAATTACCATGACTACGGGGCTAAGGTTTCGGCAGGGCAGCTCAATGATGATAGTTTTTTTGCTTATATCTGTGCTTTAGATGAGAGCGATGATCCCTTTCAGGATGAAGCGTGTTGGCATAAAGCCAACCCAAGTTTGGCAGCAGGTATTCCCGGCCTTAAATATTTACGTGAGCAGGTGACACAAGCACGGGGTATGCCATCGAAAGAATCGATGGTGCGCCGGCTTAATTTTTGTCAATGGGTCGAAGCCTCCTCGCCATGGATATCCAGTGATGTATGGATGGGTTGTCAAGACCAAACGTCTGAGATATTGACAGGTAGGCGCTGTTGGGGCGGCTTAGATTTATCGAGTACGCAAGACTTAACGGCTTTTGTGCTGTTGTTCGAGCCGACGCCTCTTGATCCTTATTGGCGATTAAAGCCTTGGTTCTGGTTGCCGGGCGAAGGCTTACATCACAAAGCGGATCGGGATCGCGTGCCTTATCTTGCTTGGCGGGACGCCAATCATTTGATTGCTTTACCGGGTAGAGCGATTAATAAGCTCGCGGTGTTGCACATGCTCGCTGAGTTATCAGCCACGTTTCATATACAAGAAATTGCCTATGACCGTTGGCGGGTTGAAGATTTAAAAATGCTGATTGCGCAAGAGAGTTTGAGTTTGCCGCCACTCACGCCATTTGGTCAGGGGTTCAAAGATATGGCTCCTGCATTAGATGAGTTTGAGCGCTTATTGCTTAATAGTGAGATGCGTCACGATGGTAATCCGGTGATGACTTGGTGCGCAGCCAATGCGGTAACTGATACTGATCCCGCGGGCAATCGCAAAGTGACCAAAGAAAAAGCGAATGGTCGCGTCGATGGCATTGTGGCGGCGATTATGGCAGCAGGTAAGGCAATGGCTAATGCCGAACCTGAGCAAGATATCTCTGAATTCTTAAATGACCCGCTCCACGGATAAAAAATAATCAATGAATCCAATCCGCCACTTTGTGAGTTGGTTAGTAGGGCATTCGGGCACGAGCCAAAATAAAGGGATACAAACGGGTACACCTTCCTCTAGTGCGATTGCAGGACGCTCAGTGGTTACGATAGACCACGCTATGCAGCTCTCCGCGGTATGGGCATGCGTACGACTACTCGTCGAAACCGTGGGTACCTTGCCTTTGTTTGTTTATCGTAATTTAGGAGACGGCCAACGAGAATTAGCACGTGATAGTGAACTATGGCTATTACTCAATAAAAGTCCTAACTGCCGGATGACACGCGTTGAGTTTTGGGAATGCATGATGCTCAACCTTGTATTACGGGGTAATGCCTATGCGCGCCTAGATCGTAATCAAGCAGGACAAATTGTCGCTATGTGGCCCTTAGCAGCAGATCAAGTGCAAGTGCAGATACAAGAGGATGGGGCGCTTATTTATTGCTATCGCATCGATGGCAATGTAGCCATCGTTGCTGAAAAAAATATGCTGCATATCAAATTATTTGGAAACGGCACAACTGGTTTATCCGTATTGGATTATGCGCGCGTCAGTCTAGGCTTAGCGGTAGATACCGAACAACATGCTACGCGTTTGTTTAGCGATGGCGGAAAGCCAACGGGCACATTGATGATTGATAAGGTGCTTGACCCGGAACAGCGAAAGCGCATTAAAGAGAATTTCAAAGAGATGCGTTCGGGTTCTTACAACGAACTCTTTGTGCTTGAAGCGGGCATGAAATATCAACAAATCAGCTTAACGCCCGTTGATATGCAAATGTTTGAGCAGCGACGGTTTTCAGTGGAAGACATTGCGCGTTGGTTTGGTGTGCCTTCCGTCTTGATTAATGACACTGCGAAAACAACTACCTGGGGGACAGGGGTGGGGCAAATCGTCGAAGGATTTTATAAGTTTGGCATACGACCTTACTTAGTCCGGATCGAACAAGCGATTGATAAGCGTGTTCTGACCAGCGCGCAACGTGCCGAATTTACCCCTGAATTCAATATTGATGCATTGCTGCGAGCCAGTTTTAAAGAACGGATGGAAGGACATGCCATTGCCATTCGTAGCGGCATTCGCACACCCAATGAAGCGCGGCAGTTAGAAAACGATGCCCCGATGGAAGGTGGTGATGATTTGATTGTGCAGGCGCAAATGTTGTTGCTTAAAAATATAGGAAGCCACCATGGAAAAACGTTATTACCACAAGAGCCTGAGCCTTAAGGACGCGCAGCTTAAGCTAGACAAAGAGGTGGGTTGCTTTGAAGGGTATGCCTCGGTATTTGGTGGTGTGGATGCGGTGGGTGACACGATTATGCGTGGGGCTTTTGCAGATACCTTAGCAAGTAAAAATGATCGTATCAAAATGTTTTACAACCATACGCATTGGGAGTTACCCGTTGGCAAATGGATCGATCTTGAAGAAGATACCCGAGGCTTGCGTGTGCGTGGAGAGTTGACACCGGCCCACACGCAATCTGACAACCTGCGTGCAGCGATGCAACATGGCACGGTAGATAGCTTAAGCATCGGCTTTTGTTTAGCGGAACAGGATTACGAAGCAAAGAAAAATGGTGAAGGTAAGCTGATCAAACGTGTCACTGATCTTATCGAAATTAGTGTAGTGACGTTTCCCGCAGATCATGCCGCGCGTATTGATCGAGCTACCGTTAAAAGCGAGATTGATTTCTTGCAAACCCCACAAGATTTTGAGCAGTTTCTCGAAGAATTATTTGTTGAAGATCGCATTCGCTTAGCTAAAAGCCTAGTGCCTGATCTGGCTAAACGCGCACAGACCATCTTTGCACCACCTGCATCACCTAGTCAAAGTGACGCGATATACGCAGCTAAACAAATCAAAGAACTATTTGGTCGCTTCACCTTGCCCAGCATCACCTCATTTAATTAAATCTTAAGGAAAAACATGTCATTCGAAACATTACAAGCCGAACTTGAAACCGGGCTCAAAACAAGTCACGCAGAGATTAAGCAATTTGCAGAAAAAGCCAACGCTGAAATTGCCAGCGCAAAATCAGTAAGCGTGGAGACAAAGAATGCCCTGACTGCGCTTGCTACTAAGGCTACCGAGATAACAGATCGATTATTCTCATTAGAGCAAAAATCGGTCTATACCAAAGAGCCGAGCAACAAACCAGAAAGTGTGGGTGAGCAATTTATTAAAAGTGCAAACTGGACTGCTGGAAACCAGAGTGGGCAGTCAAAAGTACGCTTTGAGATGAAAGCAGCGATTCTCGATACACCGGAAAACGCTTTGACGCAGCCGATGCGTGTGCCCAATATAGTCATGCCGTCTGATCGACGCTTGACCATACGTGATTTACTTGCCTATGGCACCACCACGAGTTCAAGCATTGAATTTGTCCGTGAGAAAGTATTCACTAATAACGCTGCACCGCAAGATGGACAGGGCGCACAAAAAGCCGAGTCGAGTATGAACTTTGAGCTAGCGACGGTGCCTGTCGCAACTATTGCCCATTGGATACCGGTATCAAAGCAAGTACTTGAAGATAGCGCGATGTTGGCAAGCTATATTAATAGTCGCATGATTTATGGCTTGAGATTAGAAGAAGAAAAACAGCGTCTCACTGGCACGGGAAGAAATAATGGCATCACTGGTTTAATCGCCTCTCAAACGGCTTATAACCGTGGCACTGGCTCCAAGCTAGATGTGATCCGCAAGGCCATGACGCAAGTGCAACTCTCGGAGTATGCGGCAACAGGGGTGATCTTGAATCCTGTTGATTGGGACGAGATGGAACTCTCAAAAGCCACGGATGGACGCTATTTAATTGTCAGTAGTGTGTCGGAGGGTGCTGTGGAGCGGGTATGGCGCTTACCGGCTGTGATTACCAATAGTATGCCGGTAGGTAATTTCCAGGTGGGAGCGTATCAACTTGCGGCACAGTTTTGGGATCGTCAGCAAGCTGTTGTGGAAGTTAGTCGCGAAGATCGTAATAACTTCATCACCAATATGGTCACGATCTTAGCGGAGGAGCGCGCAGCCTTGGCGGTCTATCGTCCCGCGGCCATTGTAGGGGGTGCGTTTCCGTCTCCTGAAGTGAAATCCAAAACGAACTAAAGAAATTGAATGATGCCTTTTATTGACCTCACTACGGCCAAGCAGCATTTAAGGATAGATCATGACGACGATAGCCAATTGATCAAACTCTATCTTGCTGCGGCAGAGGCTTATACCGAATCGGTATTGGGGCAGCCACTGCAAGCAGGCATTAAGGCATGGGATGAAACTGCCCGTTCAGCGATTCAAACAGCGATTTTACTGATGCTCTCTAGTTTGTATGAAAGTCGCAGTGCTGATCAGACTCAAGAGCAATTCCAGAACCGCGCTTATATGGCTTTGCTAACGCCTTATCGTAAAAATATGGGGATATAAATGCGATTGATTAATGGCCATCACAGCTTGGCGTTACCCCAAATCGGTGAGCTAAAT
>JADYYQ010000068.1 GCA_020853585.1 Ottowia sp. | reverse complement strand
CGATGAAGCCACTACCGTGTTAGCGATGCATCGTTTAGGCGAAGTATGGGAGCAATTGTTCCCCGCTGAAAAACATCGCCTCATTAATCTAATGGTAGAGCGCGTCGACTTAGTCCCCGGTGGTTTGAAATTTAAATGGCACGAATTAGGCTGGCAAGCACTGATTGGGGAATTCTCTGAGGGCACGATTGGTCGTGAGCTACTCGATAGTGAGCTGGCTTCATGAATAGTGCATTAGAAACTTTCGTACCGTTGCAATTTAAACGTCGCGGGGTCCAGCGACTAGCTAGTACAGCCGTACCACTCTATGACACCACTTTTTTAGAGGGTCTGGGGCGGGCTTTTTACTGGCAGCAGTTAATTGACAGAGGTCTAGCCAAAAGTGGCTCAGATATCGCTAGACGCGAGAAGCTCCATCCATCAACGGTCAACGAATTACTGCGACTAACACTATTAGCACCAGACATCATCGATAACCTCATGGCAGGCAAACAACCGCGAACACTGACGCTGATGTGGTTTCAACGCCATCGCCTACCTGTGGATTGGCATGTCCAACGCGCCATCATTGCGCAATTTGAATAAGAAGAAATAAGATGCCAAAGAAAGATCAAATCGTCACCGGTAAGCCTGTGACCTATCAAACGCCAAACCCAGCGGGCGGAGTCAAACTGGAAACCTTTGTACCGTATACCTTAAGCAAGCGTGGTGTGAAGCGGGAAATCATCACGCCATTCGAGGCACCGGAGCAGTTTCAACAGCAGGCTATTGTCGCCAGAGAAAAACTTAAAGCTATGAAGGATACGGCGCTGCTAAAAGCCCTCGGTCTAGCGCATTACTGGCAACGATTGCTAGAGGAGGGGAAATTTAAAACGCTAACTGAGATCGCTGCCGCTGAAGGTATGGATCTCGGGCGAGTCAGCCGGATTGCTCGACTAACTCAGCTTGCTCCCGATGTTATCGAAATTTGTGTAAATCGCCAGCACAAGTCGTTAACACTCGAAAAACTAGCTAGGCGTAGAATTTCTCCTCTTTGGGAGAAACAGCGATTGACCTTACTTGAATGGATAGGTTAACTGATCTGTAAAGGTGGTTGTTCAACGAATTCCATCGACAGGAAAATCTGAACGAAGTCTTAGCACTTACCCATGCGGCCTATTCACGCACGAGTAAGAGAGGCCATCTATTTTGACTCCAGCAGAGGTTTTGGACCTGGTCCCACCTCCACAAAAGCACTTTCCGCAAGACGTTCACAGTAGACACTGGCCAATTCCGATTGGCTTAGCGTAGCCAGCTGTTTGATGTCTTTTGAGCTTGCAAGAAATTCAAGTAACTTGTTCTTCGAAGTCTTGCTATAGGTTTCCAAAAAAAAGTCATACAAATCGAGCGCTGTCACGCTTTTGCGCCCTCCAGAAATCTCACCGAAAAACGTATGTGGATGCCTCTTCCACGCTGCAATTTCTGCATCCGCTAGTGGTATCCTGACTAGGATCTTTCTAGCATCGTTGGTATTGAAAGTGCCCATGGCGACCTTCTCGTCTTCCATCACTACTGCTGATGTGAGCACGCCTTCAATCTCAGTGCCATCTGCACCTGGCACCATGTATCGATTTCCAATGATCAATCTATCTTCGCCATTAACGAAAGCGAGCTCCGGATTATCACCATCGAACGTCGCTGGGATTTCCGCGTGCGTGCGCATTGACTTGAGTAGCTCGTGCATTTCAATATGAGCTTGTCGGCTATTGATCGCCGCTCGCAATGAGGAATACAAGTAGTTAAACTTGAAATCGTCAATGCGGAAACTATCACCTAACGCCACCTGACGTCCTGCAATGTCGTCGAGATGATGCTCCCAGGGAGAATTGGTAAGGAACACATAAGCCGGTGGTAACTGTTTGGTTTGCGGGTCAGTTTCAAAACGGCGCACCAGATTAAAAGCACGCTTAACGTAGGCAGGCATTTCTTTGTCAATCGACGAGTCTGGAGCATTTAAATCAATGAAGACGATACGGGTATGGTTTGCCGCCTTTTTTAAGGCTTGCGACAGCAGCCGATTGACGCGGCAGCGTTCGCTCCTTGATCGCTTTGCTTCAACCGAAAATGGCTTACCAGTGCGCGTGTTTGTCGCTGTGAACTCACAGTGAGATGTGCTTCGGTCATCTTCGTTCTCAAAGGCGAGGGTAAAGCCCGCGCGCACCAGTATGGCCGCGACTTGAATCTCATAATGTGCGCCATGGAATTGTTCGTGGTTGCGAAGACGCTCAACCAACTTTGCTTGCAACTCAGCGTTATGGTCAAGTGCGTAAAGGTCATACGCTAGGTGCATGTAAGCCGCGACGGCTCCTGTCATCGGGAAGCTTGCCACCTTCCCAGACTCTTTGATGAACAAGCGCTGCTGTTCACGGAGCTTGTGATGCCAAACCAGGACAGGGTGTCTTTGGTCGAACGGCTTTTTCAGCTCGGCATTACACCACTCAGAGCCTATGGCGCCCGTCAAATAGTCGATCAAGAAACTGTGGAAGGTTTGCCACTTCTTTGAGTAATGGAGACGATTTTTCACGGCAACCAGATGTCCATTGTCCATCTTTACCGCGATGATGGGTTTTCCGAGCCCCTGTTGTTCGGTACGCTGGTGCTCTTTCGCCTCATGACGCGCCCGCATACCAGGTACCGCAGCCATTACCTGAGCGATGCGCTCTAAGTGTGCGATGCCACCGTGGCATTTTTTATATTTTTTCCCACTTTCACAAGGACATGGATCGTTGCGACCAATTTTTGGCATTTTTTGCTCAAATCTTCAAATGAACAGTATTTTGATTTTGTTATTTTATGGCAATGCCATAAGTTTTTAGAGCCTTTTGCTAAGCAATTGCCAACTCCAACCACCTCCCTGCAAAGCCTTATAAAATTAATCACTAATGCCCGATCTATTGATTCAGTACACTCTCAATTCGTTGCCGCAACTGGGTTTTTAGTTGGGCCAATCCTTCACCGTTACCGAGATACTTGACATGCCGAAGGTGTTTAACATCGAAGGGGATATCATCGCTCGACCGAGTTATGAGGATAACTTCTCTACCTAAAGTGTGTGCGATTCCCATTTCATAGAAGACATTTGGATTTCTTTCAGAGCAATCACAAATCACAATACACGAGCGATCAATAAGCGAAACAACGTCTTGAATTATTGATGGATTTTCCCAAATGTCGTCTGCACGCTGGCACCTCATCCCGACTGCCAAGGCAACCTCTTGAAGTGCTTCATACACTGGATTAAAACCAGGATGAAAGGGCATCATTGCTGAAATAAGCTTAGGCTCAATCATCCCCTGTTCGCTCAATGTAAATACCGCAGGGCAATGCCGCCGTGGCGGGGAATGGTGTAACAAAAATTGGAAAAGATCACCAGAATTGATTGACCAATGAGTACGTCTGAATTGCCACTTATCGATGCCAAGCTCTACTGCAAAGGCCTCGAAGATCTTATTTGGAATGGGAGAAACTTTTGGATCATACCCATATTCAATCATAATCATCGCTTGCCCTACTGTTTGTGCAGAACGAATAAAACCTACTCTCGCGACTTGCTTATCTTGACCAGACGTTTCCTCAACGAAAATGGTAGGTAGCTTGGAAAGCGCTGTGAAATCTAGTCTACCGTTAGGCTTATACTGAGCAATAAGAGTTGGCTCAGTATCTTCAAATACACGACTGGCAGGAAAGGTATCTTTGCCTACTATCCAAGGAGCACCCTTAACAATTAAATTAAACAACATGGCCTCCGTCGATTATTCTATGGCGAATTGTTGAGGTAGACTCCTCGAGAATACTTAGCGTGACTATACCGCACAGCCTACGAAAAACAGCCACTTCGATCAATTCTCATTCCTCTATACCCACCAATATCCAACTCCAACCACCTCTCCCTAAAGCCTTATAAACACTAGACACAACCTCTTGATCGCTCAAGAGATGAGCGGAGAAGGGAGAGACAAAACGGAGAAAATCCAGCCAAAAAGAGGATAAAAGAAAGAGAGTTGCTCAAGAGGCAAAACCACGAAGCCCCGCCCCCACTGGCGCTGCGAGCAGACAAAAAAAGACCGGAGGTAAGTCCGGTCTTTGAGTGTTGGTGGAGCCGGCGGGAATCGAACCCGCGTCCGCAAATCCTCCACAGTCAGTTCTACATACTTAGTTCAGTCATTTAATTTAACCGCGGCACCGCGGACGAACACGCTACGCTTAGGCGAGTCGCTTAGTTTTAGTTTTGTCAGTCACGACACCTGCCAAAACGATCCGATATATATGACCCCGTGTAGCCTTGCGGCTCTAGCCTATCGGCGGGCTAGTACGAGGGAAGTCACCGGTTATTAAGCGGCAAAAGCGAGCTTACCGTAGAACGGTTCGTTCGCAGCTTCAGTGCTAGTAGATTTAGCAGTTATTACATTCCCATTGATTTACGAGATAACGGGTCCTCGGTATGCCCTCACTGCTTTGTAACCCACGTCGAAACCAAGTCGGCCCCAATGCCCAGCCATTGTACTGCACAGCACCGACAACAGCTAGTACAGCTTACCCTTAGCGTAAATATTATTTTTAATATAAACCTAAAAACACGATCTATTGTGTAGTGGGCACGCTCAATACATCACATTTATCGAGGAAAATGTATCAATAAATTTCTTATCTACCGAAGCGGGTGATCACCACCTATACCTGCCTATACAGCCTCAGTGCTACGAGCAACGCTATCTCGCCCCCACTCTTTGGGCGCCATAGTGTTTTAGCACCACAGCAAAATCAAAAAACAGATTATCTCTATTACCGATTTGCACACCTTAGCTAACAACGCAGCTAATTGTGGTGCGTATTATCGAAGCCCGCGCTTATCACAGGCAAATAATCAACGCACGATGCCAATACGGGCAAAAGTGCTAAGGGTTCAGTAATCAAAAAATCCGCGCCCCAATCTTGCGCGGTGATCGCATCCTCACCATAACCATAGGCCGCAATAACGGTGCGCATACCCGCCGCATGACCAGCTTGGATATCGCGCAAATCATCGCCCACGTAAATACACTGAGCACAAGACAGTTGCATACGCTGCGCCGCATAAATTAAAGGCAAAGGATGAGGCTTGCTATGCGCAGTT
>JADYYQ010000067.1 GCA_020853585.1 Ottowia sp. | reverse complement strand
TATAACCGGCAGCGGAGACATTCAAGATTAGGTTACTTGTCTCCCGCTGCATTTACTAAAAAATTTCATGCAGCTTAAGTAGTTTTTTGAAATGCGAGTGTCCGTTATTGACAGTACACCTCATTTTGTTGTGTAGCGCTTAAGGTGACTGAACCACTCAGTACAGAATGGAGATTAAAAAATACAATAGCGCTTCACTTTGATTGATGTTAATTTTTATTTGTGTAAATTGCGCATAAAAAAAATTATTATATATTGCAATAAAATGACTGCAAACTAGAAATAAGACTCTGCAACCAAAAAATTGGTGCTACGGCGATTTAAAAAATCGCTTTTTTTCTTACTTACGTTTGAAGTAGTTGTGCAGCATTCTCAATAAGAGAGGAGCCAGTTTTTTAGTTACCTCAGAAGAGGTAATCGCTTGTACTAAAGTGAGTTAAACGAAGCGAAATGGCAGTGAACGGAAAAACACGTTCAACCAAAAGACGAAGGTGGCAGAAAAGCCAAGCACAGCGAAGCTCAGTGTGATCAATGCGGTGTTTGACATCACCAAAAATAGTTGTCAATGGCGCACATGTTGTCCAAATATTTTCCGCCCTGGAAAGCCTCTTGAGAACGAAGCTTGCAATAAGCAAAATGATTGACAGACATCGTTTTAACTAGCATGGAGCGATGAATGAAAAGTGTAGACAGCGACTCAAATGGATAGCGCGCTATAAAAAACAGTCATCGTATGCAGCTGTGGCATATCTCGCCCGACCTAACGCCAGTGGTTAAAGCACTATTGACTCACCCTAGCTGATGAAAACACTTAACCATCTAAACTTGTTTGCCCCACTCTTATCCAAAGCTTAGATTAAGTTATCTGATTGCTCCAAGTAAGGCGGTCAAAAAGACAGGTAGGTGAGTCGCTTCGATAATACCGCGCAGAAAATTTTCTACGGGTTATACGGGATAGGGATCGGGATAACCCAATTGTGTAAGGAGCGCGGTTTCCAGGGCTTCCATTATTTTTGCATCTTTGGCACGCACATGGTCATAGCCTTGCGCATGAAGTACGCCATGAATAATTAAATGGGCATAGTGATGAAGTAGTGTTTTATTTTGTGCTTGTGCTTCTTGTTCGACCACCGGGCTGCATAAAACAATATCAGCGAAAAGTATGTCATGAGGATCGTTGGGGGTCGCATCATCGCCCTCGCTACTCGTCGCTTGACCGTAAGAAAATGTGAGCACATTCGTGGCGTAGTTTTTGCGACGGTAGCTATGATTTAAGGCACGCCCCTCTTCTTCATCCACAAACCGCAAAGTCACCTCACTGGCTTGCATCAGCGCAGTTTTTACCCATTTACGTAATAAGGGACGTGGCAACAATACTTTGTGTTGTAACGCGATAAATTGAACCGCTAATGCGAGTGTAGGTTGCTTAACGCTCATGGGTGACAAGTTCATGATGTGCATCATAAGCATCGACAATACGCGCAACAAGCGGATGCCGCACAACATCAGCGCTACTAAAATGAGTGAAAGCAATCCCGCGTACTTTCACAAGGATAGATTTTGCTTCGGCTAAACCGCTTTTATGGCCACGCGGCAGATCAACTTGCGATGTATCGCCGGTAATCACCGCTTTGCTGCCAAAACCAATCCGCGTTAAAAACATTTTCATTTGTTCAGGCGTCGTATTTTGTGCTTCATCCAAAATAATAAAAGCATGGTTGAGCGTGCGACCCCGCATATAAGCAAGCGGCGCGATCTCAATCATTTGGCGCTCAAAGTATTTACGTGTTTTGTCAAACCCCAGTAGATCGTAAAGTGCATCGTAAAGAGGGCGTAAATAAGGATCTATTTTTTGCGCTAAATCGCCAGGCAAAAAACCTAAACGCTCCCCTGCCTCGACAGCAGGGCGCGTAAGAATAATGCGTTTAACCGTATCACGCTCAAGTGCATCAACCGCGCAAGCTACGGCTAAATATGTTTTGCCTGTCCCAGCCGGTCCGGTACCAAAGGTGATGTCGTGTTCAAGTATTTGCTGTAAATAGGCTTGTTGAGTAGGTGTACGTCCGCGCACATCATTACGGCGCGTACACAGTACAGCCTCGGTTGTATCTGTTGTTAAATTTGGCCCATCACTATGATATAGGCGTGCTTGAGATTCAATCAAACCCAGTTGAATATCGTCAATGCTTAAGGGTTTGGTTGCACGCTGACTAAATATATCAAGCGCAATCACCACCGTTTCTGCTGCATTGCCTTTTACTTTAAATGAAGCGCCACGGCGTGTGATGGTGACATCCATCGCTTGTTCGATTTGGCGTAAATTTTCATCCAAAGGTCCACATAGATTATTAAGACGCGCTTGATCTGGCAGAGTAAATTGGTAAATGGGATGCTTAGGTAACGAGCGCATCAATGTACCCCAAGACAAAGTTCACCGCGAAGCGAGGGCGCACGTGCCTGCGTAATATTGACATCAACAAACTGGCCAATTAAGCGTGCGTGACTACTCGGCGGAACAGGAAAATTAACCACGTGATTATTACTGGTACGTCCATGCAATTCGTCCGCATGCTTACGCGAGGGTCCCTCAACTAACACGCGCTGCGTGGTACCCACCATGGCGTCCGTAATGGTTTTGCACTGGAAATCAAGTTTGGCTTGTAGATGTTGTAATCGGGCAAGCTTTACTTCATGCGATGTGTCGTCGGCAAGATTAGCCGCGGGGGTGCCTGGACGCGGACTAAAAACAAATGAGTAGCTGGTGTCAAATACCACCTCATCAACCAATGCCATCAATTTATCAAAGTCAGCATCGGTTTCACCCGGAAACCCCACAATAAAATCCGATGAAATAGAAAGCGATGGCCGTATGGCACGCAGTTTACGTATGATGCTTTTAAACTCAAGCGTTGTATAGCCTCGCTTCATGGCCATTAAGATACGGTCCGAACCATGCTGCACCGGTAGATGCACATGGTCGGGGAGTTTAGGCAAATGATGATAAGCCTCAATGAGTCGCGTCGAAAATTCTTTAGGATGACTGGTGGTATAACGCAAGCGCTCAATACCAGGAATTTCGCTTAGATATTCAAGTAAAAAAGTAAAATCGGCTGTTTCAGTGGGCAGCGCATTATTTTGTGAGGGATCAGCGTCGATCCGTCCACGGTAAGCATTGACATTTTGTCCCAGCAAAGTAATTTCCCGCACACCTTGCATGGCCAATCCAGCGACCTCCGTCAAGATATCGGCCAAAGGACGCGAAAACTCTTCTCCCCGAGTGTAAGGCACGACGCAATAACTACAATATTTTGAACACCCTTCCATAATCGAAACAAACGCACTCGGACCATCCACACGGGCGGGGGGCAAGTGATCAAATTTTTCTATTTCGGGAAAGGAGATATCCACCTGTGCTTGCCCACTGCGTTGGCGTTCCGCAATAAGCCCAGGTAAACGATGTAGCGTTTGGGGACCAAACACCATATCCACACAAGGGGCACGCGCAATAATATTTTCACCTTCTTGACTCGCTACGCAACCGGCGACGCCAATTAAAATATCAGGTCGTTTTTTCTTAAGCACTCTGGCGCGCCCTAAGTCGGAAAATACTTTTTCCTGTGCTTTTTCACGAATGGAGCATGTATTAAATAATATGAGATCAGCTTCTTCGACATGCGGGGTTTGTTCCATCCCCACCTGGTTGGCCAATATATCAACCATTTTTGCCGAGTCATAGGCGTTCATTTGACAGCCGAAGGTTCTGATGAATACTTTTTTCAATTTTCTATCACTAAAAACAGGGGGGTCTAACAACAAAAGGCAAGAGGATCCGGCCAGATCGTCATTGTAACGCGCTGGCCAGCTTAAATGAGGGGTGTGATATGTAACGTGCTTTGTTTTATGCTCAATACAGTGTGCACAAGGGGCTTAACAAGGTATGCCGCACGACCAACAGCCTCTTGCCAGCAAATAGAAGCACGGGCACATTATTTGGGTGCAAGACGCACCGCACCATCTAATCGAATCACAGAACCATTGAGCATCGTATTTTCAACAATATGCTGCGCTAACTGCGCATACTCACTTGCTTGACCTAAACGCGGTGGAAACAGCGTGACTTTATTAAGTGCTTCTTGTACTTCTGGGGACATGCCTGCCAACATAGGCGTCATAAATAACCCAGGAGCAATGGTCATCACACGAATACCTTGGCGTGCTAATTCACGCGCAATAGGTAAAGTCATACCAATCACACCCGCTTTAGATGCAGCGTAAGCGGCTTGACCAATTTGTCCTTCATATGCTGCGATCGATGCCGTATTAACGATAATGCCGCGTTCCCCTGACGGGCTGGCGGTATTTTGGGCCATGACTTGCGCCGCAAGACGAAGCATATTAAAGCTACCAATTAAATTGATATGGATAGTGCGATAAAAGCGATCAAGTTGATGTGGACCGTTCTTGCCAAGTACTTTTTCACTCGGCGCCACGCCCGCACAATTGATCAGTCCGTGTAAACCACCAAAATGGCTTTGGGCCAGCGCTACAGCAGTATGCGCATCACTTTCAGCGCTCACATCAGTTTTGCAAAATAAGGCGCGCTTGCCCATATCCGCAGCTAAATTTTGCCCTGCCTGCTCATCGATATCCGCAATCAGTACATTGGCTCCAGCCTGATGAAACTGGCGTGCAGTGGCTTGTCCTAAACCTGATGCTGCACCGGTAATCAGAAAAGTATTTTTTTCAAGCTGCATCAAAGATCCATATTCAAAGTAATGGCACAGAATAATCGCATAGATTGATGCAATCAAAAAACCTTTGCATGACTCACAAAAATTTGACAATGCAACGATACGCTAACGACACACACGTCGCTTGCAAAAGCAATATTTTTAACGAAGGTAAAAATAGGGTTAAAAAATATTTTAATTCACTCAAAATAGTGTTGGCTAAGAAAGTGCTTTTCTCCCTCTCAATCGTTTTATGCACTATCCATATTTTGCCTTAGCCATCAGTTGAGCACTACGTTTTACCTTACTGGGCAATAAGTTTGCTGCGCTGCACTATAAGCGCACGACCCAGATATGACCGCATACGATATAAAAAAATATAAACCATGAGCGCGGCACTCATAATACTTATCAACTGAAAAATAAGCCTTAGACTAAGCAAATCATGCCCAACAAAAAATATAGGTATGTACTGCCCTTACACCAGTTACAACATAGGAGTGTTATTTGAACTCAAATTTTCGTTTAACAACGCTTGCCCATGGCGGAGGGTGTGGTTGCAAAATCGCACCGGGCGTATTAGCTGATTTACTCGCACGCCCAGGCGTGGCACCACTTCCGCTACCGCCACAACTGCTTGTTGGCATTGAAAGCAGCGATGATGCCGCAGTTTGGTTACTCAATGAACACCAAGCTTTAATTGCCACAACAGATTTCTTTATGCCCATCGTCGATGATCCATTTGATTTTGGTCGGATTGCGGCAAGCAATGCGATTTCAGATATTTACGCCATGGGTGGCACCCCTATTTTTGCATTGGCGATCGTCGGTATGCCCATCGCCACATTACCTGCCGAAGTGATTCGCCAAATTTTGCGAGGAGGTGAGTCTGTATGTACACAAGTGGGTATCCCTATCGCAGGTGGCCATACAATTGATAGTGCTGAGCCCATCTACGGTTTAGTGGTACTGGGTTTAGCCCATCCATCGCATATTCGCCGTAATTGTGATGCGCAACCCGGCGACGCATTAATACTCGGTAAGCCCATTGGCGTAGGGATCTTATCCGCCGCACTAAAAAAAGAATCTTTGGATGCAAAGGGCTATGCGCGCCTTATCGCCACAACCACGCAGCTCAATACACCCGGCCCTACTTTGGCAGCACATACTGATGTGCATGCAATGACAGATGTAACGGGATTTGGTTTACTCGGTCATATAGTAGAAATGATGAATGGCCTTCACTTAAATGCTCAACTATGCTGGACTGATATTCCGTTAATTGAAGAAGCCGCCACATTGGCAGCGCAAGGGTTTGTAACGGGAGCTTCAGCGCGCAATTGGGCAAGCTATGGTGAACACATTGCGTTATCAGAAAAATTACCTGGGGTTGCACAAGCATTGTTAAGCGATCCACAAACAGCCGGCGGATTGCTCGTTGCGTGTGCGCCATCAGCTGTCACAGCGGTGCTCGATATCTTTCATCAAGCTGATTTTGCGTTCGCTGCACGCATTGGTACCGTTGGACAACGGCAAAAAGGTCAATTAAAGGTTGAGGTGAGCTAGCCGCTATAGGGACGCATCAATGCATCGCCATACGACTATGTCGGGGGAGCATTGACGTGAGATACATCATTTGGTCAAGCAAAATATTACGCCCAGATAAAATAAAATGTTCAAAACGACAGGGCGCATAAGGTAAATACAATAAGGGCATGGCCGCTTCTTCTGGCGTACGCGCCCCTTTTTTGTGATTGCAATGACGGCAAGCTGCAACCAAATTTGCCCATGTATCTTGGCCTCCGCGTGAGCGCGGCACCACATGGTCTCGTGTCAATAGATCCTTGCAAAACTGTTGTCCGCAATATGCGCAGATATGGCGATCACGTTGAAATAACACATCGTTACGCCCACCCAAGGGCGGATAATTTTGTGTCTGCACAAGAGGTGTATCTAATCGCCCAACGGCGATAATCGGTGCACTTTGAACAATAGACTGTTGACCGTGACGATTAATCCCTCCCCGAAAAATAAGGGCAGGCTCGCCAATATCCCATACGACTTTGCCATTCGCGTTGTACAAAATCGCCTGCTCTGCTGTGAGCCAGCGAAATGGGCGACCAGCGATGTCGAGTCCAAGAATATGAGGCATGGCGCGTACTTTAACCCAAAAATAAGCATTAGAGATTTTTGTCTTGATTATCTAATGACTTTAAGCTTGCCTTATTTTATAAGCTTACTTAAATTTGGTTTTTTATTTATCACACCAAAATAAGACTTAGCGCTGAAAATTAAATAACATTTTCAGCAGAAAATACATACTAAATAAGAATTCCGCCTTACCGCAAACAGTAAAGCTGGAAACACAAAGGGACTGTGTGTTGAGACATAGAGATTGCTGACATAAATAAAAGGGGGAAATAAGACCCGCACCTAAAAAGAAAATAGATATCCCTTATTCCCCAACCTGATCCATATTTATGGATAAGGCGCAAAAGCGATGGCAGTGCGCGCTTGTTTGTTGTTTTGAGAATCGTTTTTTAAGCCCTGTGCTGGAATCAGCTCACCCATAAAACCAACTATTGATAGTGCAGTGCAATCTATCAGGATAAGTGACGAACTTATATCTATGATGATTAGCGCACATAGCCCATTCAAGTTTTAAGATAAAACTCAACACAGCGAGCTGACGCTCAAAAATTACATTTTTATAAACCGAGAAAATCACCGTAAATTTGTCTGCGATAATCGATATTGAACTGTGCTTGAAGCTCTGCATCTTTTAAAGCAAATTCCGCAGAAAATGTATTGATAACATCCACAGGATCCAACTCAGGGTGAGCAGCTAAATGCTGAGCAGCAGCATAGACAAATAGTCCACACCCATTGGGCGCATAGGCCTGAAGATTTTTTCCAATATAGACAAAATCATCTCTCGTGACCCCTGCGCATAATGCAGCTTCGTATAGATCATCTTTTACCCGATCTGACAGGCAATGATTAGAATCAAATACAACGCATTTATTATTACCCGATACTGGGTCCGCATACAACCCGAACAATACCCAATGTCCGTCGCCTGTCTTAAGAGAAACATTGACAGGAAAATAGGTTGGACGTCCACCACCACATGGTTGACCAAAAGCAAATTGATCAAACCCACGTATTTTTTCAGAGACTATTTGGGCTAATATATTGTCGTGCGATTCGGGATGAATTAACCCAACAGGTGAACAGAAAGATACGGTGTCAGAATCTAATGCGCCTACCGCATCATTAAGCTCGTCATGTGACACATCACGATTAGTTGCCCAGATATCTTCTGCACGCCCTACTTGTTCGTATACCGAATAAGCCTGACCGGCCGCTTGATTAAAAATTTTATTTATATTTTCCCGCGCTAAAGAATCCCGATCAGCAACGCCTCCCGCCATATAAAGTAATGCCGAAGGTGTTGATAACTTAGCGTGACTTTGCAAGTCTTTACCTGCTGCACGTGCAGATTCTTTTGTTTGATACAACTTTAGACTCGTGAGTTGAATATCTTTTTCAAGCCCTACTTTTCCACCCGGTGTTTTTTTGCTAAACAAATCAAATAATATTTTTTCGGCTTTATTTCCAGCCGCATCATCACGCAAAGCGAGATTATGAAGTGCATCAATGCTATGCGCATTCCCATCTGCCGCTGCTTTTGCTAACGCACTAAATACGTCATCATCCACAACATCATTAAATGCGCTTTCAAATTGCGAGATAGTAAGACCGTAATCGGCAATGGCGAGCAATCTGGACTCCATATATTAAAAAAACTTCCCAGCTGGGCTTGATGCATTATGCAAATCTCGCACACATATTTCTTCGCAAATTAGGTATTTTCTATAAAAAAGCGTCAATGTCTCCGCTAAATAAAAGCAAAAGAGCAAGGAAAATAGACGATACGCTCTATCGGCTGACAAAACGCGTATAGCTAAAGCCCTTTCCTATTTTTTGGTACGTGTAGTTCAGACTCAAATACACTTTTGCTGTGTACCAAAAATCTTATCGCCCGCATCCCCCAACCCCGGAATAATGTAGCCGTGCTCATTAAGACCTTGATCTATCGATGCGACAAAAACCATTACATCAGGATGTGCCGATTGCACCGCATGAATACCTTCAGGTGCCGCAACTAAAACCATGGCACGTATATGTTTACACCCTGATTTTTTTAATAAATCAATAGCAGCCACCATTGATCCCCCAGTCGCTAGCATAGGATCAATGATTAACGCTAAACGCGCCCCAATCTCAGGTACTAATTTTTCTAAATAAGTGTGCGCAATCAATGTTTGCTCATTACGCGCCACCCCAATTGCACTCACTTTTGCATTGGGAATAAGGCCAAGTACCCCTTCCAACATCCCCATACCTGCACGCAAAATAGGGACGATCGTGATTTTTTTACCCGCAATTTTCTCGACCTGTACATCGCCAGACCAACCCCGAATACAAGCACTTTCTAATGGCAAATCATTAGTCGCTTCATAAGTTAGTAAGGCACCTATTTCTTGAGCAAGTTCACGAAAATCTTTTGTGCTGATATTCGCTTGGCGCATCAAACCAAGCTTGTGACAAATTAATGGATGACGAACCTCATAAACTGACATAACCCATCCTCCACTCACTGTAATTAGATATCGTCCACCCTCTACAGTACATCACTCTCATCACTGAGCAAGTGTTAAACCCACGCTTATGCCGAGATAAACTATTTTTTGCCATTTATTCGCATCGCGGGAAAATGCATTGCCCTTATCTAAATACAGAAGTAAAAATATTTATTGCGGGCATTTAAATAATGCCTCTCTTCCGTTGGCGAAAAATAGTTAACTTAAAAGCACCATGCAATATATTCACTTAATCAGAAGATGCATGATCGCAAGATTGCAAAACGCTTATTAAGTTTTTACATCCGAG
>JADYYQ010000066.1 GCA_020853585.1 Ottowia sp. | reverse complement strand
TTTAACCGTGGATATTGTATGAGCCAAGAAACCTTAGCTTTCCAAGCCGAAGTCAAGCAGCTGCTTCAATTGATGATTCATTCGCTTTACAGTAATAAAGAAATATTTTTGCGTGAGTTGATTTCTAACGCATCGGATGCGGCTGATAAATTGCGTTTTGAGGCGCTGGCAAAGAATGAGCTGTATGAAGATCAGTCAGAGCTTAATATCCATGTGAGTTTTGATAAAGCAGCGCGCACGATTACCATTGCTGATAACGGTATTGGTATGGGCCGTGATGAAGCGATTTCGCACTTGGGTACGATTGCTAAGTCGGGTACGAAAGATTTTTTTCAAAGTTTGTCAGGTGATCAGCAAAAAGATGCCGCTTTGATAGGACAATTTGGCGTTGGGTTTTACTCGGCATTTATTGTGGCCGATAAAGTAACGGTCGATACTCGCCGGGCGGGATTGCCTAGCGCAGAAGGGGTGCGTTGGGAAAGCGAAGGTGCCGGTGAATTTACTGTGACTGCGATTGATAAGGCGCAGCGTGGCACAAGCATCACTTTGCACTTGCGTGAAGGGGAGGATGATTTTCTATCGACGTGGAAACTGCAATCGATCTTACAAAAATACTCGGACCATATTTCTTTGCCTATTTTGATGCAAAAAGAAACCTGGGACGAGGAGAAAAAAGAAATGGTGCAGCAGGCAGAGTGGGAGGCCGTGAATCAGGCGAGCGCTTTGTGGACGCGGAGCAAAGCGGATATTACGCAAGAGCAGTACCAGGCTTTCTATCAGCATCTTGCGCATGATCAAGATGCGCCTTTGGCGTGGAGTCATAACCGTGTTGAAGGGCGTAGCGAGTATACGCAGTTACTGTATGTGCCCGCTAAAGCGCAATTTGATTTATGGGATCGTAATCAACGCACGGGCATCAAGTTGTATGTAAAACGTGTTTTTATTATGGATGATGCTGAACAATTATTGCCAACGTACTTGCGTTTTGTGCGGGGTTTGGTTGATTCGGCAGATTTGCCGCTTAATGTCTCGCGTGAAATTCTGCAAGAATCCCGTGATGTACGTACCATTCGTGAAGGATGTAGCAAACGCGTATTGTCGATGTTAGAAGAGCTAGCTGACAATCAGTCCGAGAAATATGCGCACTTTTGGTCTGAGTTTGGTCAGGTATTGAAGGAAGGGGTGGGCGAAGATTTTGGTAATCAAGCGCGTATTGCCAAGTTGCTGCGGTTTGCCTCTACGCACAATACGGATGCCACGCAAAATGTTTCGTTAACTGACTATATTGCGCGTATGCAAGAAGGCCAAAGCAAGATTTATTATGTGACGGCAGACACCTATCAAGCTGCACGTCATAGTCCGCATTTAGAAGTATTTCGCAAAAAAGGTGTCGAGGTCTTGCTATTAAGTGATCGTGTTGATGAATGGATGCTCTCTAATCTACGTGAGTTTGATGGTAAAGAGTGGCAGTCTGTTGCGCGCGGAGGGCTTGATTTAGGTGCGCTAGAAGATGAAGCAGAAAAAACGGCTCAAGAAAAAACAAGCCAAGCGATGCAGCCCTTGGTTGACCGTATGAAAAGCGTATTAGCCTCACGTGCTAAAGATGTACGTATTACGCATCGTTTGACTGATAGCCCCTCTTGTTTAGTATCTGATGATGGCGATATGAGTGGTTATTTACAGCGATTACTGAAGCAAGCAGGGCAGCAGGCACCGACATCACATCCTATTTTAGAAATTAATCCTACGCATGTATTGGTGCAAAAATTGCAAGCGATGTCGGAAGATGCATTATTTTCTGATTGGGCGCATATTTTGTTTGATCAAGCCGTATTGGCTGAAGGCGGCACTTTAGATGATCCCGCCGCGTTTGTGCGTCGGGTTAACTTGCAGCTGGGAACAGTGTAGTGGCACGGCGTGGCCCTGAGATCACGCTGTCCGAGGTGGCCGGCGTGCGTAGTTTGCACTTCGGCGGCTCGGAGTGGATTCAAGGTTCGATGCGTCTATCTCGCCCAGATCATTTAGAGTTGGAATATGCGCAGCAGATGATGAGTTGGCTGCTTTTTTTGGCGCCGGATGCGCAATTTCATATTACTCAATTGGGTTTGGGTACCGGTGCATTGACTAAGTTTTGTCATGCGCGCTGTGCACCTGCTACGGTGGCGGCTGTTGAAATTAATCCTACGGTGATCACGGTGGCGCGCACGATGTTTTATTTGCCAGAAGATGAGCAGCGTTTGCGTGTGATTGGGCAAGATGCATGGGCATATGTGCGTGATGGCGCGCAGCATGCCAGCGCAAATATTTTGCAGCTTGATCTTTATGACGCCACAGCCGAAGGACCCGTATTAGATAGCTTGCCTTTTTATCGTGCTTGCCGAAAAGTATTGCGTGATCCAGGCGTGCTTACGGTTAATTTGTTTGGGCAACATGCCAGTTTTGAGCCGAATATCCGCCGTTTGCGCCAAGCTTTTTCTAATCGGGTATTGCAAATGCCGCTTGTTCATGATGGTAATGTGGTTGCGATTGCGTTGAATGGCCCGCCTTTGCATGTGACGCGTGCGCAAATGTTGGCGCGTGCGAAGGTGGTAAAACAAACAACGGGTTTGCCTGCGTTGAAATGGGTGACTGATCTGTGGTCAGCGAATGCATTAGGGGCAGAACTGCATATTTAGCGTGTGGTATGCGTACTTGTAGCACGTGGATTGATGAGTGGTTACAAAGTAAGTGTTGCCGCTGTGTGTGCACCTGATTACGGTGTTGTGTTAGAGGTGATCGTTGCACAAGCGTGCGTTTTTTGCGAGGGGGAATCAAAGATTGATTCCCCTTTTTGTTTTTGGTGAGGGGACGGCGTTTTTTGCGTGATAGAAGTCTAATAGAGCGTTTTTTGCAGAATAGTAGGGTGGTGGTGCGCTGAAAGCATAATTAATTCGTCAAATTAAGTAGGCTTGTGATGGCTGGACTGGACTCAGTCCGTTTGGCTGCGATACAATGCCGGACTTTTGGGCTTGGCTGTCGTTGGTTTGGTCCACGCATGCCGCAACCATCCATATTCTCAATGAAACAGTTCTCTCTTATCCTTGCTTTTGTTTTGTGGGTCATCGTGCCTTGTCACGCGCAAGAGCCAGTTGGTAATGTGCAGGCAGCTAAATTCAAAGTGTCGATGTGCATCGGCTGTCATGCGCTTCCTGGCTACCGTGCGACCTTTCCTGAGGTGTATTCCGTGCCGATGTTGGGTGGGCAACACGCCAAGTACATCGAGCTTGCGTTAAAGGCTTATCAAAAAGGGGATCGCAAGCATCCGACTATGCGCAGTATTGCCGCTTCTTTGTCTGATCAAGATATTGCCGATTTGGCCGCTTATTATGCGCAACAGAATGCACGCTCAACAGAAAATCACCTGAAATAGCAGGTCGCCATTGTTTGTCACGTGCTTTAGCGTGAGAGGATTGTTGTGGGTGCAGCTATATTTTTTCGTGTGGTCGCTGTTTAGATTTTTTTGCGATGTGTGCGGATCGTGGCATGTCACTGTTTCGAAAGAGGTCTAGTGAATTTTCGAGAAATGCTTATGAATAAATTTTTATTATCTTGCCTGTTATTTTCTTTGTCTTGGGGTGCTTGGGCGGGGGATATTAAAAATGGCAGGCGTTTAGTTGAGCTTAATAATTGCGCCTCTTGCCATGGGGCAAATTTAAATCAACCTATTGCGGCAGAGTATCCAAAGATCGCTGGGCAGCATCGCGATTATCTTTTTCATTCTTTATTGTCTTATCAAATTAAAGACAATGCGCGCGTGGGGCGTAATAACGGTGTGATGGTTGGACAAATGGCTAAATTTACTCGTCAAGAGCTTGATGATATGGCTGCCTATATTGCTTCGTTGCCGGGTGATTTGGTAATCAAGCGTTAAAACCTTTGCCAACTGGCTGCACGACCTAATCTTTGCGTTGGGCGCTACTCGAAATGCGCATACTGTTGTTCACACCCCCCCTTCTACGGGTCAAGCCAACCAAGATCATGGTGTGTTCATCTAGTGTGTGCAGGGGCTTTTCGTTAATCTTAGTGGTTTGCTCGGTCGGTTTCTAGGCGCTGACTTTTGATGGCTTACGTGATCAGCGACGAACAACTTGTTTGATCGTTTAAGTTTTCAATTTTTGCGTCTGGCTTTGAATACAGCGAATATAGGCGGCGCCATCAGGCGCTTGGTTGTTACGTTGAGCTTGCCAGAGCATTTCTCCTAAACACGTCATGATGCGGTGATGTGCTTCGTGTTTTGAATCCAATTTCTGACAAAGTTGTTCATAGGCTTGGCGAATACCGGCTGGTTGATCAATCGAGATTTGTTCGGCAATGGATAGATGCATCGCTAAGTGTAAAAACGGATTTGTTTGCCCGTCTTCGGGCGTAAAGTCTTGCGCGAGCGCGCGCTCTTGATTGCTTAATAGCGCGTGGTATTCGGGGTGGATAAGCACCCACTCAAGTGCCATCGATTCAAGGGGGCTGAGTAATTGACGTGCAGCGTGTTTATCCCAAATAGTGCAAAAAAACTGTCTTACTTCTTCGCGAGATGGATTAAATAACATATTTTTTAATCGTGTGGAGCAGGGGTTTTGCTGCGAAATTCGCAGAGGGGTTCAATCGCGCAGTGCCAGCACTCTGGCTTGCGTGCTTTGCATACGTAGCGCCCATGAAGGATAAGCCAGTGATGAGCGTGTTGCTGATATTCGGGGGCAACATATTTAAGCAAATTGCGCTCGACTTCTATTACGTTTTTGCCGGGGGCCAATCCTGTGCGATTAGCCACGCGAAATATATGGGTATCTACAGCAATTGTGGGCTCACCAAATGCGGTATTAAGTACTACGTTCGCTGTTTTTCGTCCGACGCCTGGTAATGCCTCGAGTGCTTCACGTTGGCGAGGTACTTGACCTTGGTGCTGTGTCAGTAATAGTTGGCAGGTTGCGATAACGTATTTTGCTTTTGAACGATATAAGCCAATCGTACGAATGGCTTGTGCTAGCTTTTCTTCTCCTAAGGCGAACATGGTTGCAGGAGTGGGCGCTATTGCAAATAGGATACGTGTGGCTTTGTTAACAGAGATATCCGTTGCTTGGGCGGACAGAATGACAGCGATGAGCAGCTGAAAATCGCTTGCGTATTCAAGCTCGGTAGTGGGTGTTGGATTTTGTGCGCGTAAAGTGGAAAAAATAGCGCATCGTTTTTCGCGATTCATGATTTTGTAGTGCGTTGCATCGCAGCACGGGCCATGGCTTGTGCGACTAAAGATTGTTTGCGGTTTTGGGGTGTTAAAGGTGCTGACTCTGATGTTGCAGAATTTTCCGGGGGAGTGACTGGATTATGGTCGGTAGGGCTTTGCGCGTTTGTTTTATTTGCGCATGCAAGCTGCTGCAGTCTTTGTTGATGGCGGGTATGCCGAGCGCGTGCTGCATTAGCTTGTGATGCTGACCAGGCTTGCCAACCTGTTTGTGTGTCGACCACAATCATATCAATGCAATCGACCGGGCAAGGCGCGACACATAGATTGCAGCCCGTGCACCAGTCTTCTAAAACGATATGCATATGCTTAGCTGCACCCACAATGGCATCAACGGGACAAGCCTGTATGCACAAAGTGCATCCTATGCAGCGGTTGGGGTCAATGACCGCAGTGGTGCGGGCACGCTCTGTTCCATGATGGGGATTTAAAGGAAGCGGCTTTTGACCAAGGAGTGTGGCTAAGCGCGTAATACCCTCTTGTCCACCGGGAGGGCATTGGTTAATTTTTGCCGTACCTTGTGCAATCGCTTCTGCGTAGGGACGACAACCGTTATATCCGCACTGCGTGCATTGCGTTTGTGGAAGCAGATCTTCGATTTGATCAGCAAGGTGAGCATGTGAAGACATGGTGGGAATAAGGATTTAGGTAAATTCTTTTTGCGATCTCGGTGAGATGGCATCATGCTTGTTGCTTGTTGCTTGTTGCTTGTTGCTTGTTGCTTGTTGCTTGTTGCTTGTTGCTTGTTGCTTGTTGCGCGGTTAAGCGGTGTGCGTTCATATATGTTGATCGCACACCACTATTATCACGCGTTTTGCAGGCGATCTTTGCTATAGCAAAGGCACCATTAATAACGCCACAATATTAATAATTTTAATCAATGGATTGATCGCGGGTCCCGCGGTGTCTTTGTAAGGATCGCCTACGGTATCGCCTGTGACAGCTGCCTTGTGGGCCTCAGATCCTTTACCACCGAAATGACCTTCTTCAATATATTTTTTAGCATTGTCCCATGCGCCACCCCCTGTACACATGGAGAGTGCAACAAATAAACCGGTGACAATCGCACCCATTAACAGTCCCCCCAGCGCTTCGGGTCCAATCCATAAACCTACAGCAACAGGTATTAAAACCGGTAGCAATGAGGGGAGAATCATTTCTTTAATGGCTGCTGCGGTAAGCATATCAACGGCACGTTTATATTCAGGCTTGCTTTGTCCGCTCATGATGCCGGGAATATCGCGAAATTGGCGGCGCACTTCTTGCACCACCGCACCGGCTGCACGACCTACTGCTTCCATGGCCATAGCGCCAAACAAGTAGGGAATCATGCCGCCAATAAACAATCCGATAATGACGCGGTAATCGGACAGTGCAAACGACACGGTTTTGCCGATAGCAGCCAGAGCGTGAGTGTAATCGGCAAATAACACCAATGCCGCTAATCCAGCTGATCCAATCGCATAGCCTTTTGTGATGGCTTTAGTGGTGTTGCCAACGGCATCAAGTGGATCGGTGACGGCACGTACTGATTCGGGTAATTGCGCCATCTCTGCAATACCGCCTGCATTGTCTGTGATGGGGCCATAGGCATCAAGCGCAACAATAATGCCTGCCATCGACAACATAGCCGTTGCTGCAATGGCAATACCATAGAGTCCGGCAAGTTCAAAGGCCATAAAAATAGCAGCGCAAACAAACAACACAGGTAGGGCTGTTGATCTCATTGAGACACTAATCCCGGCGATAATGTTTGTCGCGTGGCCTGTAGTGGAAGCTTGTGCAACCTGTTGCACGGGCGGGTATTGTGTACCGGTGTAGTACTCGGTGATCCATACCAAGGCAGCTGTTAGGACTAAGCCGACCACAGTGGCACCAAATAGTCGGAGCGGGCTGTCGTTGATCTCTAGCAATGTGTCTGGAATCATCCAATGCGTGATTGCGTAAAAACCGATTAGCGCAATGACACCGGAAATAATCAGTCCCTTATAGAGGGCGGGCATCACATTTTTCATATTTGGTTTGGCTTTGACAAAGCAACAGCCAATAATCGATGCGATGATCGAAAAGCCCCCGAGCGCGAGAGGATATACCGCCACTGTTGCTGCTGCCAGCGGGTGGAGTAATGTCCCCAGTACCATGGTAGCAATAAGCGTGACGACATAGGTTTCAAACAAATCCGCAGCCATGCCCGCACAGTCGCCGACGTTGTCGCCGACGTTATCCGCGATCACCGCTGGATTGCGGGGATCGTCTTCCGGGATGCCGGCTTCAACTTTGCCGACTAAATCTGCACCCACATCCGCACCCTTGGTGAAAATGCCGCCACCGAGTCGTGCAAAAATGGAGATTAGAGACGCACCAAATGCCAGTCCGATCATCGGATGTAGCGCTGTACTCAGTTGTGCGCTGGCGATATTTTGGGTGAGGTAAAAGTAAAATCCACATACGCCTAGCAAGCCCAAGCCGACAACTAGCATGCCGGTGATGGCGCCCCCGCGAAATGCGACTTGTAATGCCGGTACGATCCCTTGCGTTGCGGCTTGTGCAGTACGCACATTTGCACGTACCGAAATATTCATACCAATAAAGCCGCATGCACCGGAAAGAAGTGCGCCCAGAATAAAGCCTACGGTGAGCGCTTGACCTAAAGTGAGCCATAGCAAAATGGCGAGTAAGATGCCGACTATCGCAATAGCGCGGTATTGTCTGGCTAGATAAGCAGACGCACCTTGCTGAATAGCCTGTGCAATTTCTTGCATGCGTGTATTGCCTGGGTTCTGCGCTAAAATCCAGCCTCGCCATATTAGACCGACCACGACGGCGAGTAGCCCGCAGGCCATAGCCGCGTACAACCCTATTACGTTTACTGACATTGTGTGTCTCCTTAAAAGAAGCTTGACATCATGTTTGTGTTGCTCGTTGAGCGCGCTTTTTGAGTGGCCCGCGCCATGCTATGTCAGGAATTGTTGTGGCGCAAGCGCGTTTTGTTTGGCGGGTATGCGAATGTTGTAACGAAATCCGGCGAGGATATGCGCAGAGTGCCTGCATAGGCTGATGCTACGGTTTTTTCTGGTAAATCTTGCCGTAGTGATTGTGCCACGGTGGGTAGTTTGAGAGATTGAGCGGTGACCGAGTGTAATTTTTTAATTTGGGTACGTGGTTGTTACGCACGTAAGAGGTGTGTCGTGTCTAAGGCAAGTGTGTAAGTAGGGCAAGTAAATAGTAATAATTTAAACGTGTTAAAGAAGGAGTAGTACCCGATGGGTCTTGATTTAGTAACAGCAGGGAAGAGTGCGCCTGATATTTTTAATGTCATTATCGAAATTCCAATGAATGCCGATCCAATTAAGTATGAGGTAGACAAAGAAACAGGTGCTATTTTTGTTGATCGTTTTATGGGTACGGCGATGCATTACCCCTGCAATTATGGTTATGTGCCTAATACTTTAGGAGAAGATGGCGATCCAATTGATGTGTTGGTGATTACACCGTTTCCGTTGATTCCGGGGGTTGTGGTGCGTTGTCGCTCGGTAGGCATATTAAAGATGGTCGATGAAAGTGGCGGAGATGCCAAAGTGTTAGCCGTACCGGACGATAAAATTTTATCGATTTATTCGCAGTGGAAAAAACCAGAAGATATGAATGAGCTGCGTTTGAACCAAATTCGTCATTTTTTTGAACACTATAAAGATCTTGAGCCGGGAAAATGGGTCAAGGTAGAAGGTTGGGGTGGGCCTGAGGAAGCAAAAGAGGAAATTCGTGCAGGCATGGCGCGTTACCAACCATAATGTCTTTACCTATTCGATTTGCGCTGGCTCAGCTCAATCTAACGGTGGGCGATATTGCGGGCAATGTGACGCAGCTTATTGATGCGGCACGGATAGCACATGCTCAGGGCGTAGATGTGTTATTGACCCCTGAGCTTTCGTTGCCAGGATATACGCCAGAAGATTGGTTGTTACGCCCGGCTTTTCTGCATGAGTGCGAATTGGCGCTGATAACTTTGGCACAGGCACTGGAAGCGTTCCCTGGTTTACATATGGTCGTGGGTTATCCCTGTTGTGTAGATACTCTGCCGGCAGTTGCGACGCCCCCTTGTTATAACCGGGCTGCGGTGTTGTGTGAAGGGCGCGTAGTGGGACATTACGATAAACAGCGTTTGCCTAACTACGCGGTGTTTGATGAGCAGCGTTATTTTCAAGCAGGGGCACACGCTCTGGTGTGGACAGTCAAAGGGCTGCGCTTAGGCTTAGTGATTTGCGAGGACGTATGGTCACCTTTTGCTTGCCAACAAGCAGTTGCAGCGGGTGCGCAATGTATGTTGGTGATAAATGCATCGCCTTATCACTTGGGTAAAGAGCAAGAACGCGAGGCAATGCTGCGCTTGCGTGTGCAAGAGACAGGCGTGCCCTATGTGTATGTCAATTTGGTTGGTGGACAAGACGAATTGGTGTTTGATGGGGCCTCATGTGCTGTAGATAAAGCGGGGCAGGTGGTGTTCCGTATGCCTTCATTTGTTGCGGCTACAGCATTGCTTGATTATCAGCAGGGGCAATGGTTAGTCGTGCAACAGACCGTTGCTACCCAGATGTCGATAGAAGCGCAGCTGTATGGCGCGTTGAAATTGGGGGTGGCTGATTATGTGCGCAAAAATAATTTCCCCGGCGTTGTGATTGGCTTGTCTGGGGGTGTTGATTCTGCGCTTGTATTGGCAATTGCTTGTGATGCTTTGGGTGCGGATAAAGTGCATGCAGTGATGATGCCTTCTTGTTATACCGCTGAGATATCACGTCATGATGCGTGCGAAATGGCGCAGGGTTTAGGCGTGCGATACACTGAGATTGCGATTGCGCCGATGGTGGATGCCTTTTCTTCTAGCCTAGCGAGTTTTTTTTCAACGTATCCTGAAGATGCGACTGAAGAAAATATTCAAGCTCGTGTGCGCGGCACATTGTTGATGGCGCTTTCAAACAAGACCGGTCGTCTTGTGTTAACAACCAGCAATAAAAGCGAAATGGCCGTAGGTTATTGCACTTTATATGGCGATATGGCGGGCGGGTTTGCCGTGCTTAAGGATGTCGCTAAGACCTGGGTATACCGCTTGTGTGCGTGGCGTAATATGCAGTCGATGGTGATTCCGCAGCGTATTCTGACGCGCGCGCCCTCAGCGGAGCTGCGAGATAATCAAACTGATCAAGATACTTTGCCTGATTACGAAATAGTGGATGCGATTGTGTCTGTATATATGGAGCAGAATGGGTCGGCTGCGGCGTTAATTGCGCAAGGTTATCCCGCTGCGGATGTGAAGCAAGTGATTCGATTGATTCACCAAAATGAACATAAGCGTCGGCAAGCACCCGTGGGTGTGCGTGTGACGGCACGTGCTTTTGGTCGCGATTGGCGTTACCCGATTCGACCTAGATAATCAGCGCGTGTTTTAAAACGATAGCAAGATGTGGATTGATTGTGTTAGTAGTATGCATGAGCGCATTAGGTAAGTAGGCTGTCTGAATGATAGATTGATAAACCAGCAGCATCGTCGTATTGCGCGGGCTCTACGATATAGGGTGTGCTGCGGTCATGTGCGCGTTCTGATAGATATAGATGTGCTATCAGCCAATTAACAAAGCGGTAGGTAACAAAATAGAGCAACAATGATTCAAGTGCTGCGAGCAATGAGTTGTTGTTGAACAAGCGATTTCTTGACTGTTATTTATAGGAGTGAGATGTCAACCCAAGCCGCTTATCCGCATTTATTGTCCCCATTAGATCTTGGTTTTACAACTTTACGTAATCGTGTTGTGATGGGGTCGATGCACACCGGGCTAGAAGATCGCTTCTTTCATTACAAAAAATTAGCAGCCTATTATCGTGCACGTGCTCGCGGGGGCGTTGGGCTGATTGTTACAGGAGGCTTCTCCCCTAACAGACAAGGGTGGTTAGTTCCTTTTGGCGGTACGATGAATAGTGTATTTGATGTGTTCAATCATCGTCAGCTGACCAGTGTGGTGCATCAAGAAGGCGGCAAGATTGTGATGCAAATCTTGCATGCAGGGCGGTATGGACATCATCCTTTTGTGGTTTCTGCCTCGGCCAAAAAATCCCCTATTTCTAAATTTACTCCGGCCGCGCTGAGTGCGCAGGGTATTGAGCGAACGATACGTTCATTTGTCCGCGCAGCGCAGTTAGCGCAACGGGCCCACTATGATGGCATTGAGTTAATGGCAAGCGAAGGCTATTTGCTTAATCAGTTTTTATGTTTACGCACCAATGTGCGTTCAGATAAATGGGGCGGGTGTATTGAAAATCGTATGCGCTTGTTAGTTGATATTGTGCGTCAAACACGTGCGGCGGTAGGTGCTCATTTTATTTTGATGGTGCGCTTGTCGGTACTTGATTTAGTGGAGGAAGGTTTAACAGCCGAAGAGATCGCGAGTGTTGCGCAGGCTTTAGAGCACGCGGGCGTGACGATCTTGAATACGGGTATTGGATGGCATGAAGCACGTGTGCCTACCATTGTGACTTCAGTGCCACGCGCTGCTTTTCGCTTGGCTATTGCAAGACTTAAACAAGTTGTATCGATCCCGGTGGTGGCTTCTAATCGGATCAATACACCGCAAATGGCTGAAGATATTCTTGTGGCGGGCGAAGCGGATTTGATATCAATGGCCCGCCCTTTGCTGGCAGATCCTGAGTTTGTAAATAAAGCGGCGAGTGGGCGTGCTGATGAGATCAATACATGTATCGCATGTAATCAAGCGTGTTTAGATCATGTTTTTCAAAATAAACGGGCAAGCTGTTTGGTTAATCCACAAGCTTGCCGTGAGACCGAGTTAGTTTATCAACCTGTTGTGCAGGCCAAGCATATTGCGGTAGTAGGGGCTGGCCCTGCGGGGTTGTCGGCGGCTATGGTGGCTGCTCAGCGTGGACATAAGGTTACTTTATTTGAGGCTTCGGATCGTATTGGCGGGCAATTTAATCTTGCGATGCGTATCCCTGGCAAAGAAGAATTTAGTGAGACGATTCGCTATTTTGATCGCCAATTAAATTTACACGGTGTGACGCGTATCTTGAATCAACGTGTTACGCGTGAGCGTTTATTTACGGCTGCATTTGATGATGTGATTGTGGCGACAGGAGTGCATCCGCGCCAACCTGATATTCCCGGTATTGGTTGTGCGAATGTGGTGTCTTATCTTGATGTGTTATTAGGGCGGGCTGTGGTGGGGCCGCGTGTCGCAGTGATGGGCGCGGGAGGTATCGGTGTGGATGTAAGTTTATTTTTACTCCATAACGCGAGCGAGGCTTTGCCTTTATCGACCCCCGCATGGATGGCGGAATGGGGGGTAGATTTATCTGCACGTACCGCAGGTGGGTTGATTCCTCCTACGCCTCCTGTTTTAACGCGGCGCCTTTATCTGCTACAACGTAAGACGGGTAAGGTAGGAACAGGATTGGGTAAGACATCAGGATGGGTGCATCGTGCTGGTTTGCATCGTCATCATGTGGAAATGCTATCGGGTGTGATGTATCAAAAAATTGATAAAGCAGGTTTGCACATCACCATTGATCAACAAGCGCGATTGCTTGAAGTGGATACCGTTGTTGTTTGTGCGGGGCAAGAATCAATACGCGAACTAATGCCGGTTGCGCCGATTCATCCCCATATCGGTCCTCGATTCCATCTTATAGGGGGCGCAGCACTTGCGACGGAGTTGGATGCAAAAAGAGCTATTCGCGAAGGTGCTGAGTTGGCTGCGCGTTTGTAAATGGTTGCTTGTACGGAAGTATTGCCAATACGGTGAATAAGGGGTCACCACACGCCTTGGGCAAAACGGTTGGTCTCATTGCGGATGCGGATGGTGGTGGTGGGAGGGTCCCCTTTTTTGCCGTTAATTGGACGATGCAGTAGATATGAAGTTTGTCTATTCTTATGCGCGGTGAGTGTTGCAGTGCTTCATTAATTTGAATAATTTTTTATGAAAAATAGTTTATTTAAAAAATGGATGGGGTACGCGATTGTCGCTGTACTTGTTTCCATAACAGGATTTACGTTACATATACTCGATGTTGAGATCTTAAGGAAATACTTGTCTGGCCAGCCGATAGGTCTGAGTTACTCATGGTCTATCACGGCACTCGCGGCAATAAGTGCTATTGAGTATGGGATTGGCCTTGTGGTGCTTTATCGCTTTACCCGTAGGGCATTGCTATCCAAAAAACAGTTTACACGCGCACTATTTTTGGCATTGCTTATTTTATTAACTAAGACTAGCTTGTTAAGAGGCATGTTGATGAGTGCTGTGCTTGGTGGCTTTAACCGGGGATTGCTCGTTGATATGGTGCCTTGGATAATTGCCCTGAGTAGTTGTTTTGTTTTGGTATATACCTATGAGCGCTGGGTGGTGCCACATGATGGCAGTCACTCGGTGTGATGGAAGGATGTTGTCGATGGGCTTATCGCTATAAAAATCTGCGCAAATACCTTTAGTGCGTGTGATAGTGAGAGCAAGCAGCGTCCTATTTTATTTATGATTTATCTCGGTGCTGTGCTTTTACGTTGCTTCGTGGCCGTAGATGCGTTGGTATTCGACAATGAGCTTGATGGCGGTTCGGCATGAGGATTGTTGCTAAGCAGAAGTGCTATTCGAAGCATTTTGCTGCTTTCCCCTTATTTTAAATAGCCAAAATAGCGAAATCTAAGCAAGTAATGGGCTTAAATTTGCTGAAAATGCGGGCTTGCGGGTATAATCCGAGGCTGGTCATTTAATCTTTCACCCTAGCGCTGACC
>JADYYQ010000065.1 GCA_020853585.1 Ottowia sp. | reverse complement strand
TGGTATTTGTCATGATTAGATTTGGATACATGGGTGCAAATAGAAAATATGGATTTGTAACGACTCGGCCAGACCAGGTTAAGACAAACTTGGTTTGTGTTAACTGGGTGCGAAAATTTGGATAATGGCATCAAGAAGAGGCGTACTTTCTGAGTTTTGTGCGCGGGGTATTTGTATACCCTATAGAAATGGCGTGGCTTTCTGGAAAGGTGTAATTTTGATACATGTTTATCATGATTAAAGTTTTTGTGAGGCTTAAGAAAAAGTTGTCATTATGTGTAACCATCGATATCCAACGACTACCGTACGCGTAACCATTCTGCAAGCTTAGACCAACGACGCTCAACTTGCTTACCATGAATGGCCATCGCTAAAGCACGTTTTTGTCCAACCAGTACCAGAAGGCGTTTGCCGCGTGTGATGCCCGTGTAAATAAGATTGCGCTTGAGCAGCATAAAGTGCTGTGTCGCAATCGGAATGATAACGGCAGGATATTCTGAGCCTTGCGATTTATGAATAGTGGTCGCGTAACATAAAACTAATTCATCTAGCTCACCAAAGGCATATATTACGGCGCGTCCATCAAATGCAGCGGTTAGTTCCTGTGATTCTGTATCGATATTGGTAACAAATCCGATGTCGCCATTATAAACCTCCTTGTCATAGTTATTCTCGATTTGCATCACTTTATCGGCAACGCTGAAGTGATAGCCAAATTTTTCTATACTGTGCGCCCCTGGGGGATTTAACGCATTTTGTAGCAGCACATTAATGTTGCGTGCACCAGTTATGCTTCGATTCATCGGACATAAGACTTGGATGTCTAGCAGAGGGTTAAGTTTAAATTTTTTTGGCAAGCGCGTTTTGACCAAATCAACTATGGTTTGAGCAATTGCTTCCGGTTCATCAACTTGTAAAAAATAAAAATCTGACGCATGCCCTTTATCTGGCAGTGATGGAAAAACACCTTGATTTATTTGGTGGGCACTACGCACAATTCTTGATGTGGCGGCTTGGCGAAATATCTCGGTTAAGCGAATGACGGGCACGACCTCCGATGCGATCAGATCAGCAAGCACTTGGCCTGGTCCAACTGAAGGTAATTGATCTACATCGCCAACCCATATCATCGCGGTTGTGGATGCCACTGCTTTTAACAGTTGATTTGCCAATGGCACATCAATCATGGAGCACTCATCAACAATAAGTACATCACATATCAACGGTGCATCCTCATTATGTTTAAATTGACCATTGATTGGGTTAACTTCTAGCATCCGATGGATGGTCTTTGCTTCTACGCCTGTCGATTCTGATAAACGTTTAGCGGCTCTTCCTGTTGGTGCGCAAAGGAGTGGTTTTATCTGCTTCGCGCGCAAGACCGTCAATATTGAGTTAACTAAAGTAGTTTTTCCAACGCCAGGCCCGCCAGTGATAACGAGCAGTTTGGATGACAGAGCTAAGTGAATCGCTTGCTTTTGACTTTCTGCTAGTTTGATTGCAAGTTTTTCTTCAACCCATGGGATCGCTTTATCAGTGTCAAACAGCTTCCACGGTGGTGATCCAGTGCGAATGCGCTTTATCTGCGCAACGATTGATCGCTCAGCGTTGTACAAAGGTGTCAGGAAAATACTTGGTATTGTATCAATGGTGTCCAGCATGACGATACCAGAGGCGGTCTCTATGTCTATTGCCTCGTCGACCAGTGTCGCTGGAATATCTAAAAGTTTTACCGCAAGTGAAATGAGCTTTGTGCGAGGTAGGCCGCAGTGCCCTTCCCCGGATGCCTCAGATAATGCATAGGATACGCCTGCTCGCGCCCTCAAGGGAGAGTCATGTGCGATACCTATTTTTTGTGCAATGGTGTCTGCTGACAGAAATCCTATGCCACGAATATCCCGAGCTAAACGGTAGGGGTTTTCTGTCACTATGGCAATAGCGCCTTTACCGTAGGTCTTAAAAATACGTACGGCACGGGATGTAGAAACGCCGTTGCCATGCAAGAAAATCATAATTTCACGGATGACTTTTTGATCAGCCCACCCAGAGGTAATTCTTTTTGCGCGAACTTCGCCTATACCTTCAATTTCCCGAAGCCGCGTGGGACTCTGCTCTATGATTTCGAACACCGCCGCACCAAATGCTTTAACCAAGCGCCCAGCATAGATTGGGCCAATACCTTTGACCATGCCAGAGCCAAGATATCGCTCAATGCCTGTCAGTGTATTAGGTGGGGAAATTTTGATAAAGATGGCTTTAAATTGTCTACCATGTTCTCGGTCACTAATCCATGATCCTGTTGCCGCGACATACTCTCCTGGGCTGACCGTCGGAGTATGGCCAACCAGGGTAACAAGTTCTCTTTCGCCTTTTGTTTTTAGACGCAACACACAAAATCCGCTATCTGAGTTGTGGAATGTGATGCGCTCTACCAGACCAGCCAGATGATCTAATTTACCCCCGATAGGTACGCTAGGCGCTGGTGATGAGTTTAACAAAAACGTTTTCCTGATAAATACGGTTTTTTTCGGGCCGGGATAAGAGCGCCCTGTTAAATTCACGAGGAATTATAGTGGGATTTGTTAGCAAAAAATCAAAATTGGCAAACTGATAGAGGCGGTTCTGTAACGCACTTTATGCGATGTGTAAAACTGATTTTAATCCTCAATAGCATCAATTCCATAAGAATTTTTGAATAAATAGTGCAATGTCTCAAAGTATCCCCAACCCATATTTCTTGTTTTTTTGATAAGCAATTTCACCCTATCAATAAACGGCAGCATTTCCTCATGTGGGTATTTGCCCATTAATAGAAGTGCATTTTTAAAAACAGATACTAAGCTTCCATAGTACTGGTCGTACATATCTCCGTGGCTTAGTGAAACGGCTGTGCCACACTCAACGTAATAAATCATCAATTCAATTAAGCCGTATTCATCGCCTGTTGCTTTTTTATA
>JADYYQ010000064.1 GCA_020853585.1 Ottowia sp. | reverse complement strand
GTGTTTTGGGTGGAAACTTATACCAGCACTGTACAGTTACACCGTACCCCTTTGTCAGTGGCCCCTATTTTTGGGCGTCAGCTTGAAGGTCCGCCCCGTTCTTGGATTTTTACTTCCGCTACTTTAGCGGTGAAAGATAAATTTCATCACTATGCAGATCAATTGGGTTTAGATGCAACTAAGTCGCTTGCTTTGCCCAGCCCTTTTGATTATGCACAGCAAGCTTTATTGTATGTGCCGACTCATTTACCTTTGCCTTCGCATCCAGGGCATCTTGATGCACTGGTTGAGGCAGCACTTCCTTTGCTTCGTGCGAATACAGGCGGCGCATTTTTTCTTTGCACAACGCTGCGTGCGGTGACACGTATCGCAGATCGTTTACGCCAAATGATGAGCGAATATGATTGGGATATCCCTTTGCTTGTCCAAGGTGAGGCGAGTCGTAATGCATTGCTTGAGCGTTTTCGTACCTTAGGCAATGCGATATTGGTAGGTAGCCAAAGTTTTTGGGAGGGGGTCGATGTACGTGGCGAAGCTTTATCTTTAGTGATTATCGATAAGTTGCCCTTTGCTCCTCCCGATGATCCTGTTTTAGCAGCACGTTTAAATGCAATTGAGCAATCTGGGCAAAGTCCTTTTGCTGTTTATCAGATTCCACAAGCGGCGATTGCACTTAAGCAAGGGGCTGGACGCTTGATTCGTTCAGAAACGGACCGTGGATTACTGATGATTGGTGATATCCGTCTTGTCGAAAAACCATATGGGCGTCAAATTTGGCAGAGCCTACCTCCCTTTGCGCGTACTAAAGCGCATGCCGAAGCCTTAGCATTTTTACGTGCCGGCGCAGATAAAGAAAGCTTGGTATAAGTCTTAAGCGATATATGCACTGTTCTTTTTTGGACATTCATATATTGGATCGCAATAGGATAGGGACAGAGAGATGCTGATGTGATCAGCTCTCAAAGTCTTTTTATTATTTATCAACTGCTGTGCATTGCTATAGTCTTATAGCGTGCTGCGCGTTCGATTTTTTCAAGAAATAGATTGTGGGCCGTTGATGATAGAGGACGCCCATCATCTTGTTGAAAAATAGTGTGGGCGTCTAGTTGGTCGGATAGTTCACCACCTTTGGCATGTACTCAAGAGCACGCGCTAAGCATGGACATTTTTACGTGCAGAACAATAAAAAAAGAACGCTGGGTGCATAACGAAATCGGCTCTTTAGTTTTGCGGAGGGGTTTATTTTTCATCTCGAGCAAAGCGCTCACTTCCATTGTATTGCGGGCATCTGTTGTCCAGGCTGTATGGCTGCTTGTCGATTAGTCGGTTGTATAGATGATGATGCGTGTGTTGCTGCCGGAGTTTGACCAAAAGCGGAGAAAGCAGAGATTTCCCGATTATGCACAGCGCGTGTTTGCCGGTGGTTAGATGCGGCGATGGATCTTGGTATGTCAGGATGGCCGTTACGATTTACAAATGTATTTATTCTTTGTGCGAATGTGCTGGAATCGTTATGAGCGTGGGTTGTGCTTGCTATGGTGAGCTGTGCTTGTTGGGCAAGAGTATCGTGCAGGGCTGGGTTATTGAGCATCGTTTGTATACCTGTTTGTGTGTCCAATGCATTACTTTGATAGGGCATGATGGATTGGGTATTGCTCGTACCAATAGAAGACAGTGGCTGGTGTGCTGCTTTGGCTAACTTAAGTCGCTCACGTCTATTTTTTTGGGTGCTGTTTTGTGGCTCAATAGACTTTGTATTTTCCTCAATGTTTATTTGAGGTGAGGGTGGAGATATCTTTGGCATTAACACTGAAGTAATATTTTCGCGATCACTTGCTTGGCTTCGTTCGTGTTCTTGTATCGAACTCGTGTTGACTTGCCTCTCAATATGTCTACGTGCTACCACTTCTTTCCAGTGTATTGCAAATGCTTTTACGCGCTCAAGTGCAAGTGTTTTTGCTTGCGGGAGTCCATCGTGAATACTCCAAGATTTTGCGCCAAAAGCGATGATGTCGTGATAATGGCTGTACCACTCTGTGTACTGTTCTGAGCCTAAAAAACTTTGTGGTAATCCCTTTTTATAATTTCCTATTTCATAAGGGCAACCTAACAAATGAGCAACGCTCATCACTTCGTGATAACTATGCATGCCGCCGCCAACAAGATAGCCCACAATAGCTAATACATATTGTGAGAGTAGTTCGCCCTCTACCTTGCCGAATAAGCGCGCTGATTGGAGCAGTGTGCCAGTCGATCCCGATGGGCCGGCACCAAAAATAAGTCCACGCTGGCTGATGTCCATAGCAAAAGGCGACCTGTTCTCTATTCTTTTTTCCCATATATCAATGCCACGCATACGCGTTTGATAGGTGGTAGATATATTTTTTGCCGCTATTTTTTCGTTGGAAGGCAGCAAAATACCTGGTAGGTTAGTGGGATGTGCATGCTGTCGCTTTATACGACCTCGCAGAAATTCAGCTTCTGCATCATTATTGCCAAACGAAGCAGGAGGGCGAACAATTTTCCTGTTTCATCGAAGATCTGCTGTTGTTCGTTTGTTCCGCCTAGGCGTTTAAAAACAATACGGCCCATAAAATCATGAATGGCAAGAACTGAATCTAGGGATCCATTTTTTAATGTATCTAGGCACAACTGATACAGCACATGTTCTTCTTACGGTGCCTTGTCTGTTTGATCTAAGCGACCAAATCCGCTGTCGGAATACATATATTTTTTCATGCATTCGGCAATCGTTTTTTCGATGGTTTTTCCTTCTTGCTTTGCTTGCTCAATATAGTGAATCACGCCTTCTGTGACTTTATGGACACCCGCGATCGTCATTTGACGTTGTGTGAGGGCGATATCTGCCAGTACGCTTTGGCATTCACGTCGTCGCTGTTTACTCAGTGCTTTTGTATAGGGTTGCACATTTGCGCTGATATCGCGCGAAGTTTTTATATTACTTTCATCGTGCTGTAAATCGATAAGGCTTTCTTTTTGTGCTCGCTGCTCAGGCGCTACATAGGACTGTTTGAGGGTATTTTGGTTGATTATCGGGTCACTTATCTCGACAAGTTTGGGCATCAGTTTGTAGATGAGGTGGCCATTGTGGTCAATAGCCCAAGGTAGTGCATTACTAGGTAATTTTTTGAGCGCCTCTAAGGAAGAATGCGAATGCGTGCTTACATAAATGGGAGGCACATTTTCATGAAGAGGCAAGCGATGTATATCGTTTGATATGACCGTATTATTTGCAAGTGACAATGCATTTGTTTTTCCCATGAAATCTCTCCGCCATAGGGTTGTGTAATGAATGGCTTAAGGTACGTTGAGAAATTTTGTTTGTAAAATTAATAATTAATATTGGCGTTATAGTTTTTATGTATGGGGTGACATGGCATTTGATGCAAAGCAAAAAGGTGCGTTTTTTTGGAAAAAATTTCTAATAGAGATGCTACGTAGCAGAGCGTGTTTCGTAGTAAAGACTTAAGAGCGAAACTTCTTTTTTTGAAAAGAGGGGTTAGCCGAGAAGGGAATGTTGATAAGCTAAGAGTATTTTATTGCTACTATTTCTCGAATATAAAAACAGGGGATAACGATCGGATGGAAATTTGGGCGTGGTTTAAATCGACGTTCCCCTTTACAGGGGAATGCCGTAGCTAATAAAGTCACGTCAATTTTTGTGAATATCAAAATACTCACTTTTAAGCATGCCTCATTTTTGCAGTCGACGAGACTGTATTGAAAGAGAGACTCAGACTGCTACAGTCTATTCCTCGCGCTTAGCTTTATTTATTTCTCTGTCGACAAACAGCCCCTTATAGACAATTTATATACCCATGCCGAGCATGAGATTATTTTTTTAAATTCCTAAGTGCATTTTCTACGTCAATTTTCGACTGATTTTTTACTATTTGTGTTTCTTTAAACTGATTTTCTAGTTGCTGCGTATTTTTACCATTCTGACCTAGTGTCATGATGCGATCTTCTGAGAGCTGATTTCGAGCATCTTGATGTTTCATACGGTTTATCAGTGCTTCTTCATAAATTTCTGGATTATTTTGTTTTAGTTTTGCTAAATTAGGGTTGGCAAGTAGTTTGTCTATTTTTTGTTGAGTTTGATCGAGTTTTTGGGAATTTTTCGTAATGTCTTGCAGTATTTTCGTCTCTTTCGGTCCTCCGGAGTTTATCTTTTGTAGGCGACCCGCTAATACCTGTCCTTCTCGAAGTATTCCTTGCCTTTGGATTTCTAATTGACTAATTTTTTTTATGGAAGTGTTCACTCCGCCAGTAAATTTAGATATAAAAGCAGCAAACCCCGCTTTTGGAGATACCTGTGCCTGTTCAGCGCGTAAAGAATAAAGCGCACTGGCTTGCAATCCTGTGATGGGAGACATTTTCTTCCTTTAATTAAATTTATTATTTTCAATATATAGGATAAATAATCCATAGATTGCAAAAACACCCTTTTTTTGTTCAAAAATGCCTACATAAAAAGCGTCTTAGAGGGATCGCAATAACGGCCTAATGGCAAAGCTTCTTTCTCTAAATTGACTTTTCTAAGGTGGCGCTTGACTTACCTTTAGCGTTAATGGCCTCAGTGTCCTTAGATGGGCACCACTTTTGGCGGATTTATTTTTTGGCGCACCGTTTATTTGATTGTGCGATTGGAAAGCGACGTGCTACGGTCTTATTTTGGCGAGGGATAAGAAGAATCTATTGTGTCATCTGCTTTGGCTATCGCACGATAGCGCTATTTCTATTTATCTTTTAGCAAGATATATCTTACCCATGCGCCTGTTTCTTCTTATGGGGCGCTTGTATTGGTGGAATATGTTTTCGAATAGTGGGCTGAGCTGAATGACCCATCAATGTATTGTGGTGTGGTCAATTGAGATACGACGCGCCAGCGTTATTTCTTTGCGGTTGCGCAAATTCAGGAAGTGGGCAATATACCCATGTGCAGTGACCAAAATTATATCTAACTGAAAAGTGCAACTGCTTGAAGAATGGGGCAAGAGACGGCGATAGCGGTTTTCTTAATTCCGCGTGTTTTTTATTTTTTTAAAAACGCGTTTCTTAATTTTCGACTTTAGCAAACGATACTAACGCGACAGAATTTGTAATGGCGACTTTCTGTTTAAATTATTATATTTTTTAATATAAAAAATGGATTCTACTTATTTAAGTAAGACGGATATTGAATAATGTTTTTGGTGAATATTTAATATATGTGAATTTATAAGTAGAGATGAATTTTCAAGAAAATTAGTTATGGTTTATATGTTGTATGTTAAGTAAAACTTGTTTATATTAGTTAATAAATGTCACCAAAATGAATTCTTAGTCTAAATGTGTCACTTACCGATGTCTCAAGCATAGGTTGTTTCTTTTTGTTCCATAAAATTACTTTCTATTTTGCAAATAGCAACGCGAACAAGAGGCTGTACTGGTTCGGCTTGTGATGAGATAGGCGCCGGGTGGACTCGAAATGTTCGCTTAGCGTTGCGAAATTTACGTACATAAAATAACACTGAATTTAGGTGAGTGATTTCCCATTTGAGGGCGGTTTAGCTTACTGTTTAGTTATGGTGAATGCTTGTTCTCCTGGGGGCAATGATGCAGAAGGAACCACCCGAAGTAGTAGAAAAACCAGATGCTGATTCTAAACAAAAGAACGCATCGCATCATGTGAATCATTTGCCCTTAATGGGCGATGTTAATCATGATGGGATTTTGAGTCCTGCCGAGGATGCGGCGTTAAACGTTAATCTCGATTTTAGTGCGGCTCAGATTGGTTATGTGACGGCTAACGCCGCGCAATTACGCCAAATTGGTGTTGATCAACTTAATGTCAGCGGTGATGGTGCGTTATCAATAAATGTAGCGCAAGCCAGAGCTTTGCTTGGGCGGGATAACCATTTTTCTGCACAGGATGATCTGCGCTTTACATCGGCTTCCGATGTCACCATTAACCTTAGGCCCGGTGAAGTGGGTGCGGTATTGGAACACCTAGGGACGGAATTGCATGAGCTGGGTGTAGATCACGTCCACCTACAGTCAGGTATGGTGTCTGATGTGAATGCACAGGCGATGGTAAAAGCCGGTCTGGATTTTGTGGCAAATGATTATGTCACCGTCGATATCAGTCATGCAGCGGGCACGCATCTTTCTACTAGTTTGCAAGATCTACAAAAAATTGGTGTGGATGATGTGACTGTGAGTGGCTCTGCGGCTGCCATCGGCAGTCTATCTGTTGATTTTGGTGCGGGTGCTTCCCTTGGGGGCGGCAAGTTACCGATATTTGGTGACTCAAATCACGATGGTGTGTTGAGTCATGCTGAAGATGCTGCTTTAAATGTCAATTTGACTTTTAATCTTGATCAAATCGATGACATTATTGCCAATGCCATGCGTTTGCGCCATGCCGGTATTGATCAATTAAGTGTAAATGGAGGCACTTTATCGATTGATCTAGCGCAAGCGGATGCACTGCTTGGACCCGATCTGCATTTTTCTGCAAAAGACGATTTGTATTTCACATCTGCATCAAGTATTACTTTAGATGTGGGGGTGACTGAAACCGGCACCATGTTGCATCAAGCGTTCGACTTACATCACCTAGGTGTGGATGATATCCACTTAGAGTCAGGCGTTATTTCAGATGCGGGTGCAAGTACGATGGTCCAATCTGGGCTTAGCTTTGTGCCGGGTGATTATGTGACATTAGATGTTCATCACGCTGCCGGTACGCATCTTGCTACCAGTCTTGAAGATCTACAGAAAATTGGTGTGGATGATGTCACGGTCAGTGGCGCTGCGGAGAAAATTGCCAGCTTGTCCATCAATTTAGGTTCAGGCCATTTATCACACAATCAAAATGCGGGTGAATGTGGCTCAAGCAGCTTACAAAATTTCAATACACTCGATCATGCAAGTCAAGCGCAGCATGCGGGCATTGATATGTTAAGCAGCTTTACTACACCGGGCGCTAAATACGGTGACCTTATCTCCGCATTAACCGTGTCGGGTGTGACGAGCACGACGCCATCTTATCTAATAAGTACACCAAGTAGTGATGCATTGACATCTGCCATCGTGGTTACGCAGTTTGACGGTAATGCGCAAGCATTGCATGAGGTGGTGACTTTACTGAATGAGCTAGATAAACAAGAAGAGACAGCGTTTGTGATGGATCATAGTGAATTAGCGGATACAGCAAGTGGTGCATTTGTGGTGAGCGGTTATGTATCCACATTAGATGTAATCACAGTAGCAGATACACCTGATTTGTCTCATATCGATCTCAGTGAAGTGGTTACGCAAACGATTCCTGTTGAAGTGGAAATCATTGGTCAAAGCCATGGTGATGAATTGCTAGATGAATTAAATGGAACGAACAAACTTAGCTAAGTATTGATAAAAATTTAGATAGCCCAGCACTTGAAAGGGAAAACATTGCGCAAACGAGTAGTAGAGGAGAGGGTTTGACGACAAACTCAAAAGTGCCAAACGTAGTGCCGGCTGCCGATAATCGTAAGCCTCTTGCCCGCATATTGCACCAATGCCGACGCGCGTTTGCACTTACTTTGGCGTTGACTGTATTAATTGATATCTTGTCACTGACCCCATTGTTATACATGCTCAATGTGTACGATCACGTGATTGCCACGCGCAGTGGTATCACGCTGGTCTCGTTAACGATGTTAGTCGTGGGACTTTATATTTTTTGGTCTTCATTAGATTGGATCCGTAGTCGTTTGTTGGTGCGCTTGTCATTGCGCATGGATTGGGATCTTGCGATTGATGTATTTGATGCATCATTTCGGCGCTACGTTGGCCGAAAAAATGTCAACGTGCATCAGTTACTCGGTGACTTACTTTCTTTGCGCCAGTTTATGACTGGGGCACCTGTGCTTGCGTTGATGGATGCACCATTTGCTCTTGTGTTTATTGTGATTGGCGCTATTTTCCATCCTTATTTGGCTATTTTTGCAATCGTCGCTTCGATGCTTATGTTGCTTGCTGCATATGCAACACAGAAAATATCAGGCCCTATTCTTAAAGCATCGAATAATGCCAATGCTGAAGCATTGCGCGTTGCGGCGAATAGTTTGCGACAAGCCGAGACAACACTGGCACTGGGCATGATGGCCGCAGTGCGCAATCGTTGGTATACCCAGTATCGCCAATTTTTAACGCTACAAGTTAATGCAAGTGAGGCCAGTGGTTTAACAGGTGGCATCTCTAGTTTTTTGACGAAAGCGTTGCCTTCATTGCAAATTGCTTTAGGTGCGTGGTTAGCGATTCAAAATTTAATTACGGGGGGTATGGTGATTGCCGCCAGTATGCTGATCTCCAAAGCGGTTGCCCCTATTCAAAAATTAATTGGGAGTTGGAAGGAGATCGTCACTGCTCGCCAAGCTTACGATCGCTTAAATATTTTGCTTGAAGAAGATATCAAAATAACCAGTCGTATGCGCTTGCCATTACCCACCGGCTTAATGGAGGTGATTGGAGCGATGGCGATACCGCCGGGCTTTCACAAGCCGGTTGTGTCAGATATTAATTTTAAAATTTCACCTGGGCAAGCCGTTGCGATCGTGGGGCCAAGTGCTTCTGGAAAAACATCGCTGACGCGTTTGCTGATTGGCGTGTGGAAGCCTGCTAAAGGGTCAGTACGTTTAGATGGGGTCGAGCTGTCTGAATGGAATCATGATGAAGTCGGTCCGCATATTGGCTATGTCCCTCAGGAAATCGAATTTTTTGAGGGTACGGTTGCCGAAAATATTGCACGGCTTGGCCCTGTTGAATCCGAGAAAGTGATTCAAGCAGCGCGTTTGATTGGTATGCATGACATTATTTTGGCCTTGCCCAAAGGCTATGACACACAACTGAGCGAGACGGGCCATGTGTTGTCGGGTGGCCAACGACAACGCTTAGCGATTGCGCGCGCATTTTATGGCATGCCTAAATATTTGGTATTGGATGAGCCCAATGCCAATCTCGATGAAGTGGGTGAGCGCATATTGGCGCAGGCATTAGACCACTTAAAAAAGAGTGGCTCAACAATTATTATCACGACACACCGTCCTCGATTAATTGATGTGGTAGATCATCTTTTAGTACTCCATGCGGGAAAACAGGTCGGGTATGGTCCAACCCAAGAGATGATCAATGCTGTCCGTAATCTACAAATAGTGGTATCAGAGCAAACAAAATCAGCTTCGCCTGCCCCCGTCGCTGCACCGCCTTCTTTGATCACTCAACCATAAGACGCGCATGAAATCATTTTTCTCTGCGTTCGCTTATGCGGTAAAAAAAATAGATACTCGTATTGATCGGTGGATTCGTTCTTGGAATCCTTATGATCCCGCACATTTACAAGAACGAGGTTTGCATCCTATCGCGGTAGAAGAATCACAAATTAGGCGACGTGCAGCACGCTGCTTTTTTGTGGGAATGATCGTCTTTCTCTTATGGGCATTTTTAGCGCCGATTGATTCAGGTGTGGATGTTTCCGGTAGCATGGTAGTGGCCGGTTATCGCAAGAGTGTGCAACCTTCTACAGGAGGCGTGGTAGAGGAAATACGCGTCAAAGAAGGGGATTTTGTTAAGCAAGGCGATGTCTTAATTAAGATTAATCCACTTAATACAGAAGCGAGCTTGGTCAATGCAACATTGCAGTACATCAATTTACTCGTCACTGAGTCGCGTCTTAAATCAGAGCGCTTGGGGAAATCGATTATTTCTTGGTCTCCCTCATTAAACCGTTGGGAACATGATCCACGCGTACAAGAAGCGAAAGCATTACAGATTGATTTACTGAAGTCGCGTCGTAGTGAACATGCCAATCAACTTGCGGGATTACACGCACAGGTAGATGGCTTACTAAGCAGTATCGCTGCACGCAAAGTGCAGTTAGTCACGCTTGATGAAGAGCTGGCGAGCAATGAAAAACTTTCCGCCGAAGGATTTGTGCCGAAAAATGCAACGAATGCGGCTTTGCGTACCAAGCTAGAAGCACAGGCCATTCTGGCTAACACGATGGCTGATTTAGGACGAGTGCGTGCACAGATAGCACAGCAAAAAACCGCTTATGAAAGAGATATCGAGCATGAACTTTCTGAGACGCAAAAAAATAGAGAAGCGTTTCAAAGTCGTTTTGAAGCGGCAAAATTTGATCGCATACAAACAGAAATTAGTGCGCCGGTAAGTGGTCAAGTAGTGGGGCTAAAAGTATTTAC
>JADYYQ010000063.1 GCA_020853585.1 Ottowia sp. | reverse complement strand
TCTTCAAATGGTGAGGAAACAAGTTGTCCCGATGGAAATAGATCTTGCATCGTTTTAACTTTAATACGGGGCAGGCCGTTTTGACGCAATACTTCGACGGCATTCGCAAATTGATCTTGCTCTACCATAAGTTTTACGTCGGCTGCTTTGCCCGTCAGCTTTTCAGCATCGATTTTATTCAGTAAGAGCAATGCCAGCATTTGGTTTGCATCCTCCTCCGATAGCCCGTTATGCAGCTCTATTTTGCAGGCCGAAAGCAAAAGTAGCGCGGCTAGTATGATTACACGGACACGGAGAGAGAGGGTCATTGCATGCTCACTAGTTTATTGATTGATCCTGCGACTGATCCTGCGACTTTAGAGGTTAATTCGACTTCAACAATGGTGCGTAGTGTTGCCGCTTGTGTAACTAGCATACGCGTAGGGTCATTGAGTATATTGGGTTGGCTAGCAGCCGCGGAAAATGTACTTTCTATTTTGGTGCCTTGTGCTTGTAGCGATGTTGCCGCTTGTATTTCGGGTGTTTGCGGTTGGTTGCCAAATAGCGCACGCGCGAATAACTCCGCTTCTGATGCGCTAGGTATGATGGATTGCCCTGAACTAGCGGCCGTTGGCATCATGAGACCTGCTGCTTCAATTTCCATTTTTTTGCTCCTTGCGAAACAGTTACGTAATTAGGTTGCAACATGGCCTTAAGTGCATCAGCTTGCTCGTTGTGCAAGCTATCCAAATAGGTCATCGCTTCTTCGACACGGTTTAAGCCAAACAACAAGCAAGCCCTTAGCAAAGCACAATCTAGGGTGTCACTGACTAGCAGTGGCAGCGCATTTAGAATTGCTTCGGCATCTTGGTATAAACCGTGATTAACCGCCGCAAGTCCGGCTTGCACGATAAGACGTCGGCAGTCCGCGTCAAGGTTATTAAGATCCAATTTTTGCAATAATCCCGGAAATCATCGTTTTAAAGGCCTGCATCATGGCACTGTCATAACTGACCAGGGCCGCATATTTTTGTACAGCAAACTGCGCTTGCAACATGGAAGCAGGGTTGTTGACATCTACCGTAGCGGTTGTTGTGTTGATACTGTTACCCGCTTGTGCGGCTTGTGATGTTATCTGGTCATTAATGGTTGAAATATCGACTGTCATGATGGTCTCCTTCGTGTCATTGTGTTTGGGTAGTGGGGTTGTCTTTTTAAAAATCAGTGCGCGTTTACATTTACGCTATGTTCTGCGCGTTCATGTCCACGTCGACATTCTTTGGGGCTTAAATCAAAATGTCGGCGAAAACATCCTGTGAAATGCGCATGATTGCTAAACCCACATTCCAATGCGACATCCAGTACCTTCATGGATGTGGACTCCAGTAATTCTTTCGCGTGACCTAAGCGTTGTAGCAGTAGCCAGTGTTTTGCTGAGGTGCCAAATTGCTCGTAAAACATCAAATTAAATTTGCGCACCGGCATATCAAATTCTTTAGCAAACTGTGTAACCGACCAGGGCTGCAAAAGATTTTCTTTAATAAATGAGAGAAATTCAGATCCACCTGCCGTGAGCTGAACCAATAAATTTGAAAAGTATTCTTTGTCTTGCAGCAAGCAATAGACGTAGATAAAACAAAGTAATGCATTCGGATTGACTTCTGCCAAAAGTAGACTCACTCGCGTGACTTCCGCATCAATACATACGTGACACACGGGCAGACGCTTAAAAAGTTGATGATGCGTTTTCTCATCAATTAATCCGTGTAGCTCGTGGTAGAGGTGCTGTAATTCTGCTGTATGGAAATCAAAGTAACGACACCCGACGCCATGTATCTGCGCCGTGTCTTGCGTTACTGCTAAATGATTTTCGGGGATGGTCACAGTCTGACCGTCCGCAAAAATCTCCGCCCCTTCTGGGCAAAAAACAAACCGTACTACGCTCATTGCTTTTCCTTGGTTTATTTATGCGACTGGTGCAGATTTTTGCAGTTGAGGTGCTTAACGAACAATCAGGTGATCACCTTAATATTAAATTTAATAATTATTTTGGTGTTTGTACATTTGGTTGCGCGTGTAATCTGCTTAAGCCTTTTCACTAGCGTCTTCTTTTCTATTTTTTTGGGCAAGTTTTTTTACAGAAAACAAGGGTATGACCTGAGGCAATATAGCCGTTAAACCCATGAAAACCAGGGGAGTAAGCACGGTGTTTCCCTTATATATTGAGTGCTGTGCTTCGCCAAATAGGCTGTGTTGCTCGTATTACCGAGGTTTGTGCGCTATGGGCTATGTGTTTTGTTTTTTGCTAAGACTTGGGCATTATTGTGATGCGCGTCCTGCAATTGAATTTATCAAATTTAGGCTTTCCCCTAATTACTCCTACCGAATTGATGTGGGAATATCCAGCGGGATGAAGTGACATGTCGTAGGGAGTTGTACTGTATTTTTGTGCGTTGCGATGGTTGTACGTATTTCCAAAAGGAAGGCTCATGGATTTGCAAACCGAGCGTCGGCTGGAGCAATTTTTTTACTTAGCCAGGCTACCCATTATTCGAATGGAATCGCGTATGGAAGTTGTTGATCCGCCTTTTCGTTTGTACGTAGAGTCGCAACAAGATCGAGTCGTGTTTGCGGTTGTGTTGCCGATTGATAAAGCCCAATCTTTTGCTGCCCTTTCCGCCTTGCTAGAGCGTTGTATTCCTGAGCGTACCCAAGGTATTCCCATGCGTTGTTTTTTGAGCCAGCCAGGATTGACGATCAGTTGTAGTCCAGATCCGGAATTTAGCCCAGAGGCATGGTTCTCGCTTTACAGTGAGCTTAAGAAAATGCTCAGCCAAGCCAAAGGATCTGCATAATGAAGCAACTTAGCAAACTACTGGCGCTGGCAACACAACGTCAAGATGTCATTTTGGCAGTGCTACTGTTGGTCGCGGTCCTAATGATGATTGTGCCCTTACCGACACCGCTGGTCGATGTTCTGATCGCGATTAATTTAAGTTTTTCTATTGTGTTATTGATGGTCGCGATTTATCTACGCGATCCACTTGAATTTTCAGCATTTCCCTCCGCCTTACTTATTACGACGCTGTATCGATTAGCGCTAACGATCAGTACAAGTCGCTTGATTTTATTGCAGCACGATGCCGGTGAAATTGTGTATGCGTTTGGTCAGTTCGCGGTGTCTGGCAATCTCGTTGTTGGGATCATTATTTTTAGCATCATCACGATTGTTCAGTTTATCGTTATCACTAAAGGTTCGGAGCGTGTGGCTGAAGTGGGCGCACGTTTTTCTTTAGATGGGATGCCAGGCAAACAAATGAGTATTGATGGCGATATGCGCGCAGGCATTATCGATGCGAATGAAGCACGTCGTCAGCGTCGATTAGTACAAAAAGAAAGTCAACTTTATGGGGCGATGGATGGCGCGATGAAATTTGTAAAGGGTGATGCCATTGCCAGCATTATTGTCATCATCGTGAACTTGTTGGGCGGGATCACGATCGGCGTGTTTATGCAAAATATGAGCGCAGGTGATGCCGCTATGTTGTACGGGGTGCTCTCGATTGGTGATGGCTTAATTGCACAAATACCATCGCTGTTGATTTCGGTAACCGCCGGGATCATCGTGACACGTGTGCCGGGCGAGCAGCGTAAAAATTTAGCGAAAGAGTTAGGTGAGCAGGTGGGTGCCCATCCGCAAGCCCTAACGATTACCGCGACAGTACTATTAATTTTCGCTGTGATTCCTGGATTTCCTACACTGGTCTTCTTATTGCTTGCGGGATTAATTTTTGCGGGATTGTGGTGGGGGCGGTACCAACTTCGTCAGGCGGGCGGCGGTGTTGTACAGACCAAAACACAGACAGAAAGTGGCGAAGCAGATAGTAAGGGTGGCACCATTACGATGGATCCAGGCGCGACCCCCTTGCGACTTGTCTTAGCGCAAAATATATATCGTGGCGCTAAGCTGTCATCTAAGCTGGACGAAATGCGCCAGAAAAAATTTGAGCAGTTAGGTATTCCCCTGCCTGAAATTCAACTAGAGACATCGACTACTTTATCTAATGGCACCTTGCGTATTTTGCTGTATCACGAGCTGGTGAGCACGGTTGTGTTTCCTGAAGGGCTGGCTTTAGTGGATAGCAGCGCTACAAAAATACCGCAAGCAGTGCATACCGAAACATTAGCAATGAATGGCACGACTTTGCAATGGGTTGAGCGGGCTGATATCGCTACTTTAGCGGTGATGGGTGTTGCGACTTACCAAGATGAGGCGAGTATTGCGCATTGCGTTTCTCTGGCGATTGATCGTTATGCCGCTGAATTTATTGGGGTACAAGAAACGCGCTTTTTGATGGATGCAATGGAGTCACGTTATAGCGAGCTGGTTAAAGAGCTACAACGACAGTTGCCTATTGGGAAAATAGCCAATGTTTTGCAGCGCTTAGTGGAAGAAAATATTTCTATTCGTGATCTGCGTGCTATTTTTGAAGCGCTGATTGAGTGGGCGCCCAAAGAGAAAGATTTGGTGATGCTGACTGAATATGCACGACTGGGTTTGCGCCGCCATATTATTGAACGAAACCGCCATGGTCAGCCTTGGATCAGATGCTGGATGTTGGGCGATGCGATTGAAAATACCGTGCGTGAATCGATAAGACAAACTTCTGTGGGCACGTACTCTTCGTTAGAGCCCACGCAAAATCAAGCGATTCTTAAGCAAATACGTATGGCCATTGAGAGTGCAGACAGTCAGTATTGTGTCGTGCTAGCGACGATGGATGTACGACGATTTGTGCGAAAAATTATTGAGCGCGAGCTGTTCAATATTCCCGTGCTGTCTTACCAAGAGGTGGGTGAAGAGGCGCAGCTCAAAGTCTTGGGCAATATTGATGCGATTGGTTTAGTGCAAGAGGAAGAATAAGATGGCCTATCCCATTCCTAATCTGGACGAAACCGCTTTATATAAAGCGCTTACTCAATCATTTCATTTGCGTGATATGCCAAGTGGCCAAGGGCGCTTTGGTCGAATCACTGAATTGAATTCGACCTTGGTAACGGCGTCATTGCCGGGCGTTGCGTTGGGTGAAGTATGCATGATTGAGCCTGCCAATATTGAGGCAGAGGTGATACAAATCAATGGAAATTATGCAACGCTTTCTCCCTTTTCTCTTCCCACAGGTTTAATGGTGGGGAATTTGGTTCGCCCACTGGGTCATGCTCATCATATTGCTCTGGGCGCTTATTTGCAGGGCAGCATTTTGGATGGATTAGGTCGCCTATTGCGTGGACATAAGCCGGATGCGAATTGTATTTATCGCACGCTTGATGGTCATGCACCTGACCCGCTTACTCGTAAGGTAATCGATAGTCCATTGACGCTTGGTGTACGGGCGATAGATGGTATTTTGACGTGTGGCGTGGGTCAGCGGATTGGTATCTTTGCCGCAGCGGGGGGGGGTAAGAGTACCTTACTTGGCATGATTTGTGATGGCACGCAGGCTGATGTCATTGTATTGGGATTAATTGGTGAACGGGGACGCGAGGTCCGTCATTTTCTGGAACATAACTTAAGTCCTGAAGCGCTGGCCCGTACCGTTGTGGTGGTGGCAACTTCCGATCGTCCTGCTTTAGAACGATTAAAGGCAGCTTATACCGCGACCGTGATTGCGGAATATTTTCGTGATCAAGGAAAAAATGTTTTGTTGATGATGGACTCTTTAACACGTTTTGCGCGTGCTGCACGTGAGATTGGTTTAGCGGCGGGTGAGCCCCCTACCGCAGGATCTTTTCCGCCAAGTCTTTATGCACATTTACCTCGTTTGTTGGAGCGTGCTGGTCCCTCCGATGTAGGAAGTATCACAGGGCTGTATACGGTGTTGGTTGAGGGCGACAATATTAATGAGCCACTGGCTGATGAAGTGCGTTCTATTCTTGATGGTCATATCGTGCTTTCACGAAAATTAGCACAGGCAAATCATTATCCAGCAATCGATATCAATGGTAGTGTGAGTCGTGTGATGAATCAAATCGTCTCACCGCAACAAGTGCATTTAGCGGGGCATCTGCGGCAATTACTTTCAACATATCAAGAGGTTGAGTTTTTGGTCCGTGTGGGCGAGTATCAAGCGGGGCAAGACGCACTGAGCGATGAAGCGATTGCGCGTCGTGATGCTATTGCCCAATTTCTCTGTCAAGGAGTAGGTGAGAAGCCAAGCTTTGATGAAACACTTGCTGCACTTGAACATACTTTGGGTGCATGATGATTCATCAACTTTTAAAAATTAAGCAGCACCGCGAGCAGTCCTTGCGTTTAACCTTGGTTCGTATACAAGCCAGTAAAAAATCTTTATTGGAAGAAAAAGTAAGGTTACACAATGAGCACCGTTTGCTTAGAGCGACCTGGAGCGATAGCAGTAGGCAAAGTGAAGTGTTTGATCAATCTGATTTCCAAGTCAAAAAAAAGGAACTTCAGCAGTATTACCAGCATGATTTGACGATCGCTGACCAACTTGTTACGTTAAGAAATAAATTGCATGAATTAGAGTTGTTGAAAGCTGAGAATGAGGCGCTACTGCGTGAAGTAATGCGTAGGCAAGAGAAACTAAAATATTTATTGGAGCATAGCGATGGCGATCTCTAAACCAAATAGTGTTCCAAGTACGACCGCCCCGCAAGCGATCGGCACAAGCACTTCTTCGGGTGCCATAAATAAACTAAGTAGCGATTTTGCAAAGCTGTTGTTGCAAAAGCAAGATGATCCAGTTGACGATGAGCGCTCGAATAGTGTGGATAATCCATTGTATGGTGCGCCGGTGGTGATACAAAACACACCTTCTCCTGTGTCAGTGGGCGAAGGGGCTGATGATACGGTGGGTGCAGCGCAGACAACAACGCCTCGTGTGGCGGGTGATACGGCTGCTGCACCGGCTGTGTATGATTTAACCACGTTGCTTAGTCAAACTGATGCTGTTAATGTGAGCTTGCGTTTAACACAAGGTCCTCTAGCAGGTCTTATTTTGGAAGCCTCCATGAAAAACGGTCGCTTAGAATTAAAATTAAATGCACAAGATCGTCGGCGTTTCGAAAAAATAGAGCCACAACACAGTATGTTGATGACGCTTTTTGGTAATGCTTTAGATATGCCCCTGACTTTGGAGATCCATCATGCAGATTCCGTATCTCACTGAAGCAGCGTTTGCGCTGCTGCAAAAAGTGGGCACTGGGCACTGCCTTGAAAATGATCAAGGGATCTTATCGATACATTTTTCTTCGCTAGGGGGGCCGGGTATTAGCATTACCGGTATGTTGAACGATCAGCCTATTAGTTTTTGGATGGACGAGACGCAGTGGTGTGATTGGATTCGACCTGTATTAAGTTTGCCCTCTTTGGATAAAGCACCTCAAGAGCTACGGATGGCTTTGGCACAACGTACTGTAGCGAGCTTGTCTGACTGGTTGGGGGATGACTATATTGCGCTTCCACAAGCACAATTATTTGTGAGTGCGGCGGTCAATCGAGAACCGGATTGGGTAATTACACTTGAGCAATCAACCCGCCGGCTTTCGTTAAGAGTGTTAGATGCGCCCTCATCTTGGTTATTTGGTTTAGCGGATGCCTTAACGACGCCCACGAATCAACCGTCTGAAGAGCGCTATCTTATGGTGTTGGCTGCGGGACAGACGAGTTTGAGTTTGACTGCGTTAAACAATTTACGGGTGGGTGATGCAGTGGTGTTAAAGCAAGCAGGCCATATTGATGCAGGAGAGGTATGGTTATTGCGCGGAGAGCAGCGCTATGTTTTGCAGCAAGAGGAAGATCAGCAGTATCGCGTAGAGCAAGTGGTTGACGCAACAGATTTTTCTGCATCTCAGAATGGCGGCGACCGGGTGACTTTGCTTGCGCAAATTGGGCAAGTGAATTTTGATTTGAATGCATTAAGTTATTTGTCTGTGGGGGAATCGCTTGAGATACCTACCCATTTTTATGAACACGTCAATTTAATGAATAAAAATCAGTGTGTGGCAAAAGGGCACTTAATGAAAGTAGGTGATGAATGGGTTGTCCGTGTCGATCAACTAATGGGGTAAATGCTGTTTGCGCATCATCACATGAGCGACATCATCGCATCAATCAATGGCCGATCGATTGATGCGCTTAACAATAAATCTTTTTTAAGGCGCTGATCTGTACTGCGCTATCAAAGACGCATGCATCGTACCCTTCTTCGTATTTATCTATCGCTTTCCTGTGCAGTATCTTTAGTCCGCATGCTACCGTTATAAGCGTGCCGATGCGCGTAACAATAAATGAGTGGGCAAGCTAATTGATATCCTCAGTTATCACACACATCTATTCGTACCTGCATTCGACCTATCTAAGATCCATGCTTGTCTCGTTGTAAATCTCGTTTAAAGTCGGCTGCATGCGTATCTAAAAAAGAAAACGATATATTTCTATCGCTCAATTTATTCTGCTAGCACAAGCTTTTTCTCCTTTGTTTGTTTTTTGATTGAGCCGGTTGCGGTTGTGCTGGTTACTGCTGCTTGCGCCCGTTGTAGCGACGTGTGGATATGTGCTGCTTGGGCTGATGCCATGCTCGTTTGGTTTGCATTGTGTGATGTCTCTTGGGTTTTCGCTGACTGAGCGATAGAGGAGGGTGAACGGAGTGCTGGGTTGGGAGCATGTTTGCATCTGGCTTGTGTTTTTTTCTGTAAGCGTAATACGACAAGTTCGTCTTTTAATTTTTGTTCTTGACGTAATAAATCTGCGTTTTCGCTATCGATATTTTTTGTTAAGGAAGTCGTATCCATTGTTGTTATGTGGGGGGTGTTTTTAGCAAGACTCGTACGTACGGGCAAAAGCGGCGCTACTGGGAAATTATTTTCCGCAGAAGAGAGATGAGTGGTGTGAGCACTTGCGGTGAGATAGGTACGTGTGGGCAGAGGGGGCGCTACTGGGGAATTATTTTCCGAAGAAGAGGAGTGAGTGGCGTGAGCACTTGTGGCGAGATAGGTACGTGGGGGCAGAGGGGGTGCTGCTGGCAAATTATTTTCCGAAGAAGAGGAGTGAGTCGCGTGAGCGCTTGTGGTGAGATAGGTACGCGCGGGCAGAGGGGGGGCTGCTGGCAAATTATTTTCCGAAGAAGAGGAGTGAGTCGCGTGAGCGCTTGCGGTGAGATAGGTACGCGCGGGCAGAGGGGGTGCTGCTGAGAGAGTGTTTCTTGACAAAGAGGTGGGCGTTGTGTCAAAGCCGGATATCTGTGTAGTTGGCCATATTGTCGGCATGGGGGATAACTGAGCGTTATTGGGTGCCGTGCTTGTATGCGTTTGGATTAGGTTTGGTTGAAGATATTTATATAAGGGTTCGGATAGCGTATGGGTGGATAAAGCGGGGCCAATGTGAAGGCATCCGGGTTCAAATCGGAACGCAGCAGCGTTGAGATCAACCATCCAGCCGTGGGCAGGATCTCTGATTGTGAGGACCCCTTGGTTTATATCAACCGCATCGACAATCACTACATGTCCCCCATTGCCACTATCACATGACACAATGGCAGGACCATTTTTTTGTACAGCGTGTAGAAGTGCAGAGAGATCACTATTGTTTGTGAGCACGGCGCCAAATCCTGCTTGATGAAAATCGGCAATCATGTCCTGTTGCGTACCTATATTTCTTTCTGATAAGAGCGTGGGGTTTAGCTCTCCTCCCTCGTCGCAAATCAACATCGTCGTTACAGCAGCTGTGCAACCTCTGGTTGCTTGTTGCATGATCACTGATTTTTTATTGATTTCGTGAGAATAAAATATTTGCCCAGATTGTTTTTCTATTTTTTTAGGACGGTCTTGTTCGTACACTTTTAGAATATCTGCATCAGCAAACGAGAGTCCGTAACCATGCTTTCCGTTTGTTTCGAGGCGCGCAAGATTAGGATCAATATGATCTAAAAGTATTTTTAGCTGCACCTCTTCGTTTGATTGCGCAAGAATATTCTGGTCATTATTTGGATCGAGGTAAATATGATGCGCGCCTATCTTCGCAATTTTGGTTTCCACATCAATAGAAGGCAGAGGAATATGCTGTGTGCGGGCATAGGATTGAATGCTTGTAATTAATGTTTTGGTTTTGGTGGCATCTAATTTTTCCATTCCCGCACGCGTATCTATTGTTGCAAGAGGTGGATGCGCTCTTGGCCATTTACTTTGAGGGATGCCATATAAGGACCATACTTTATTGCGCAATGATTGCAACGCTGCTGCATCATGGTGGATGGCAGGGGCTGAATTTAACTGTGTGTGTTCAAGAGGTGACGGCGTAGCAAGATGCATTGGTTGGATGGAGGTGTCAGACAAAGTGCGGGATATCGCGGGTGACTGAGTGGGGCGCGTCGCGCTTGGGGTAAACGAGGCGCGTGACTGAGTGGCATAGGTGGTCGGGGGAATATGAAACATGATAAGTGTCTTTTTTATTGTGCAGTGTGCATGTAATAGGACATGCGTAGTGTGTAGTTAACCTGCGCAGTTCGCATAGGAAACATTTCTTAGCGAAAGAATAAGAGATGGGCGTGAGAGATCGGTAACCTACTATTGCGCGTGTTTTTAAATAACGGTGTGAAAAGCGTCTCTTTTTAGAAGATATGCGTAAAAATAGGAAAGGTGTGCGGATTTATTTATGTTGCTCGCATAAGTATCTTTGTGATGTATGTTTTTTTAGAGAGATGCGTATTTGTTTTATAGCGTGATAGAAATTGGAATGTTTAGTTTTTGAGCCTGTGTTGTGGCTGGGGAAACCTCTGTATGTTGAATACAGTCGCAGTTTTTTTGATCCTAAGCGTAGCGCTGATTTAGGCAAACATTGTTTTTACTAGATCTGTGCTGTAACCATAATCGATGCGTAATTCCTCGCCTGTTTTAATATCGCTTGTCGCACATACGACCGGCAACATCACATTTTTTTGTCCTTTTATTTCTCTTTCTAATACGGTATTAAATGTAATGAATGTAACGTTGTAGCCTGTTCTCGCGTGCGCACAGGCTTTGCCTGTTTGATCATAGTGAAGTCGGGTATTGATTCGTGAAAGGATATTGTCGCCGTCAATGGCGAGATCGCGCTTGGCAGTAATACTCATTGCATACGTATCCTCATCTCGTAACGCTTCTGTGGGCTTGACTGTGCCGCCGTAGACGCCCAAACATTGGCGTTTGTGGATCTCTTTTTTAGCGATGACGGTATTTTGACCGAGTAAGGTTTTTTCATTGGGGTGCTGTTGATTTTCTTTGGAAAATGGACGGCAAAGCAGATAGTCATCATATAAAGCAGCTCTTTCTGCTTCTGTTTTCTGCGTTGTAATAAATGGTTTTACCCCATCGGCATGGTGTTTCCCCTCATTGGATAGCGATGCGATTTGAGTCATCCGAATATTATTTCCGCGCTCATCTCTTATTGGATACTTGCCATTATTTCCAGGGTGATAGGATATTTTTGATGCAAGGCTTACGCTCTTTATCTGTGTACCCAGCCGGGTGACTTGATCGAATGCGTGATCAATGACTAAAAAATGTTGAACAGCGCGCTCCAATGAAGTGAACGGATGCGGCACTTGAGATTTGGCGCCAATTTTTTTGATGATGCAGGCTAACTTGGGCGACATAATCATTACATTATCTGTAGGGTGACGTAGTATGCCGGCGCTATGCAAAATGGCTCTGTCTTCTTGGGTAAGAATCGTATTAATTTTTGATAAGGCGCTGTTGTATAGCCAGCGTTTTGCAGCGGTGGTATTGCCTACATTAATTTCAGCTACGGATTTTTCGATATCGATATCGATTGGGCGTATCAATTCATGCAAGCTTCGATGACTTAAATATCGAAATTGATATTTGATTTCTTTTTCTAGTTGACCAGGAAAAAGGTCATCTATGATTTCTTTGGGCATATGGCCAGTCAGGGTTTGGCGCATCGTTGCGTTAAAACGGGTAGGCGCAGGTAAGCGGGCGATTTCTGCTTCGCTTATGCTGTGTGTAAGGATATGTTGCGCTAACACCCGATGCTCATTAGCAAAAGAATTTTTCGCTAAATGGGTAGCAAGTTGTTTAAGTGCTTTTTCTTTTTGAATTAATTCGGTGTGATGCTGAGTGGGTTTGCTCAGCATGCGTTCATGCCAGACAAGACGTTTTTGTAAGCGTGTATTTGCGTTTGGATAGTGTTCGTGTACATCGGCGATGAGTGATTCAAGTAACCAGATGGATCTTTCTATCTCTATCGTTGGAATCGGGGATGGCATAGAGGTGCCGCACATACTGCCCGAGGTGCGCATGCTTTCCCCCTCATGGCTTGGGCTGATATCAATGTGGAGTACTTTTTGTAGATCGAGATTTTCTCTTAATGCTGCGCGTACATCGGACTGATGCTGCGGCCCTAATTTTTGTAGCGCATCACAGAGTTCGGTGGTCGAACACGCATTTTTTACAAGGTACTGCACGCTTGTCTGTGTGTGGATATCTGGGTCTGAATAAGATGTGTGTCTTGCAGCAATTTTATGCAACATGATCCATTCCCTCTTTTATCTTAAAGAGCTATTCAGTTTTTACATGGCCTACGCCAGCGTGCTTCTTACTTATTTCATCATGTTTTTTACATCGCTATTTTTTATGGCGTGCTGCATTTATTGGGAGACATGTCTTATGTAAACGGTGAAATGCCTGGCTGCCGGTGTGCACTATGGGTGGGTCACGTCTTGCACATAGTTCCATTTTTTTACTATATAAAAGTTGTGGGTGTGTGCTAGGCAGGTAACGCCGCTCCTAGTTCGTCCTCAATAGAGCGGTGTTGTAAGCGGGTTAATCATGAATACAGTGCGTTAATACGGCGGCGCTATTAATTTTGTAGGCTTTGCCATATTTTTTGTAGGCGCTTCACAGAAACCGGCATGGGTGTGCGCAAAGTTTGTGCAAATAAGGTAATACGTAGCTCTTCGAGCATCCAACGAAATTCTTCCAGGCGTGTATCGGGCCCAGCTGGTCTACGTGCGGTGGCACGTTGCCATTCACGATATAGGGGCGTTAGTTCTGTTAAACAAACGGTATCGCGTGCCGGGTCTGCGCGTAGCTTATCGATACGCAGTTGCATGCCTTTGAGATAACGAGGTAAATGATTGAGTTGGTGTGCGGGTGTATCGCGTAAAAAATAGGGGCCGACTAATGCAAGTAGTTGAGCATGCATATCAGTATGAGCGGCGGGCCAATTTTTTACTTGCTGCAATTTTTTTGCAACGCTTGTGTACTCCGACAAAATAGACAAGGCGTGTCGTGCAAGCTCTTGTGCTAACAAATTTAAGCGACTACGTCCTTGTTCGACCCGTTGTGCAAATGTGTTGGCATCATGTGGAAGGGGCGCGCCCAAACACGCATGGGTTAATGCCATTTGCACAAGTTGTTCGCGCAATTGTTCTTGGCTGCCTAGGGGCAGATAGTGCATGGTGATCTCTTGCCAATGCGGGATATTTTTTTCGAGAAATTTAATTTGCTGTCGTAGTTGCAAAGAAAATAAACGCAATAGACCCATATGATGTGCTTTTTGGGCTTGCTGCGGTGTGTCGAATACTTCAATGGTGCAATGTGTGAGCTGATCTACAAGTGCGGGATAACCAAAAAGTGTTTCCGTATCGCGATGGATTTCCAGTAGCTCAGGGAGTACGCCAAATTGCCAATCTGTGATGCTATGTGTGTGGCTCGGATTGCCCACTGTTGAGGGGCGGATGGGCGCTGCTTGTGCTGGGGTGATGAGATCAGATGTGCTGATCGAATGGTTTTGCGAATGGGCCTGTGATGTATTGGCTTGACGTTCATTTTGTGATTGTTGCCACTGCTTATGCAGTGTTTCGCGAAAGCTGTGTTGCGCTGATTTGCCAAGCGCTGCACGCAAGGTGGCAAGATTACGCCCCATATCAAGTTGTCGACCCTCTTCATCAACAATTTTAAAGTTCATGGTGTGATGGATGGGCAGCGTTTCTAACTTAAAGTCACTTCGCTGTGCGCTTAGGTGTATGTGTGTACGGAGATCAGCAATGAGCGCATCGATTAGTGGATCATTTCCGGGTGTCGCGCGTGTGCAAAATCCTGCTGCGTAGTCCGGTAAAGGGACACAATGTCGGCGTAATTTTTGCGGTAATGATTTGAGGAGTAAATGAATTTTTTCTTTTAGCATGCCCGGCACTAACCAATCGCAACGCGCTTCGTTGATTTGATTGAGAGCATAAAGTGGGACGGTTAAGGTCACACCATCGCGTGTGCTGCCTGGCTCAAAGTGATAGGACAAAGCCATATCGATACCCGACTCGATCCATTTTTTTGGAAATAGATCGGTTGTAATGCCCGCTGCTTCGTGTCGCATAAGATCATCTCGCGACAAAAATAATAGACGGGGTGTTTGTTTGTTTTGTTCTTTTATCCACTGCGCAAGTAGGGTGCCACTCGTGATATGGGCGGGAATATGTTGGTCGTAAAAGGCAAAAATAAGTTCGTCATCAACCAACACATCTTGGCGGCGTGCGGTGTGTTCAAGCGCTTCGATTTCACGCACTAGTTTTTGATTATGGCGAAAAAAAGCTAAGGGCATATCTAGCTCGGCTTCGACTAAGCCGCGACGGATAAGGAGATTGCGCGCTTCTGTCGGATCGATTTTGGCAAAGTCAACGCGTCTTCTTTGATATACAGTTAATCCGTATAAAGTGCCACGTTCATAGGCGCATACTTGCGCTGCTTTTTTTTCCCAATGCGGGTCACTTACACTGGTACGAATTAAATGTGCGCCCACTTTTTCTAGCCACGCGGGTTCGATGCGCGCTAAGGTGCGCGCAAACAGACGGCTGGTTTCTACCAATTCAGACGCCATTAGCCATTGGCCTATTTTTTTATGTAAGCGTGAGCCTGGCCAAAGAAAAAATTTAATGCCTCGTGCGCCAAGATAGTGTGCTTCGCCTTCCGCTTTGCAGCCGATATTCCCTAAGAGGCCAGTGAGCAAAGCCAAATGTAATTGTTCGTATGTGGGCAAGGACTCATTTTGTTTCCATTGCTGCTGCTCTATCACATTGACCAACTGGGTGTGTACATCACGCCATTCACGTAGGCGCATCTGCGATAAAAAATGACTGCGACAGTGTTCGTATAGCTGTCTGTTGGTTTTTTTGTGATCGACCGCATCATTAAACCAAGCCCATATTTTTAAAAAGGAGAGAAATTCTGATTTTTCATCAGCAAATTTTTGATGTGCTTGGTCTGCTGCTTCTTGTTGATCGATTGGGCGTTCCCGCGGATCTTGTACAGAGAGGGCACTGGCGATAATCAACATTTCACGCAGGCAGTGTTGGTCACGTGCCGCTAAAAGCATTCTGCCCACACGTGGATCAAGCGGTAATGTGGCGAGTTGATTGCCAATCGGTGTGAGTTGCTGCGTATCGTTGATTGCGCCTAGCTCTTGGAGTAATTGCATGCCATCATGAATGGCTTTGTTTGAAGGGGCATCTAAAAAAGGAAAAGCGGTGATCTCACCTAAGCCGAGCGATTTCATACGCAAAATAACGGCGGCAAGGGATGAGCGAAAAATTTCTGGATCAGCAAAACGGGGGCGCGTTAAAAAATCTTGTTCAGCATATAAGCGAATACAAATACCATTGGCAACGCGACCACATCGCCCCGCGCGTTGGTTTGCTGAGGATTGTGCGATTGGCTCAATATGCAGTTGCTCAACTTTATTGCGATAAGCGTAACGCTTAACACGTGCTAATCCGGTATCGACGACATAGCGAATGCCGGGGACAGTCAATGAGGTTTCGGCAACATTGGTGGCTAATACGATGCGGCGCGCTGCCCCTGAGCGGAAAATTTTCTCTTGCTCTTGCGCGGAAAGGCGTGCGAATAAAGGCAAAATTTCAGTATGTGCAGGGTGATGGCCACGCAAAATCTGCGCTGCTTCGCGGATTTCTCTTTCTCCAGGTAAAAATACCAAAATATCACCGAGTTGTTTGCTGCTTTCGCGGCAAAGTTCATCAATGGCGTCAACGATTGCAGCATATAAATCGCGTTCACGCGCTTTGCCTTCTGTCGTGTTATTGCGTGTATTGGCGGGGCTACTTGGTTTGCCTATTTCTTTTGTTTTTGTGGTTGTGTCTGATAAAGCAGAAGCAAGCCCATCTTGCAAGATGGGGCGGTAGCGTACCTCAACAGGATATAGGCGACCGCTGACTTCAATAATGGGGGCTGGCTGCGTGGCACTCCCGAAATGCTTAGCAAAACGATCCGCATCAATCGTAGCTGAGGTCACAATAACTTTTAGATCGGGGCGCTTGGGTAATAGCTGTTTTAGATAACCCAATAAAAAATCAATATTGAGACTACGTTCATGTGCTTCGTCAATAATAAGCGTGTCATAAGCGGATAACAGCGGATCTGATTGCGTTTCCGCTAACAAAATACCATCTGTCATCAGTTTGATTGAGGTGCTGCGAGAGAGCTTATCTTGGAAACGGATTTTAAAACCAACGTCTTTGCCAAGAGGGCTATCTAATTCTTGCGCAATACGGCGGGCAGTCGCCGTGGCGGCTAACCGACGAGGTTGGGTATGACCAATCAGACCTTTCCCCCCCGCACCGATCCCCCGCCCGAGACTTAAACAAATTTTAGGTAATTGCGTGGTTTTTCCTGAGCCGGTTTCTCCGCAGACAATGACCACTTGTGCTTGTGCAATGGCTTGCGCAATTTCTATTCTTCGCAGAGAAATAGGGAGATTTTCTGGAAAATTAAGACGCGGCAATAGGTCTGCGGAATGCGTGAGAGGTGATGTGGGCAATTGCGTATTGGAAGGAGTAGTAGTCAGGGGCATAGGCGGTAAATTATAATGCCCATATGCATAATTCCTCTTCCGCCGAGCACCTTGTTTTTTCTCATCAACAGTTTGTTAACTGGTTGCGTAGTGTTGCGCCTTATGTACACACGTTTCGGGGCCAAACATTTGTAATTGCGTTTGGGGGTGAGTTAGTCAAAGCAGATGTACTCAATGCGCTTGTGCAAGATGTTGCCATGTTGCATGCCATGGGTATGCAAATTGTGCTTGCTCACGGATCTCGTCCGCAGGTAGAAGAACAGCTTGCCTTGCGCAATATTGCAGGACACTATGGCCAGGGTGCGATGAGCCATTTACGTATTACCGATGCTGCTGCACTGGAGTGTGCCAAAGAAGCCGCGGGAGAAGTTCGGCTTGATATTGAAGCTGCATTTAGCCAGGGCTTGCCTAACACGCCTATGGCGGGCGCACGGATTTCTGTTGTGTCGGGTAACTTTGTAACGGCTAGACCCATCGGTATTGTCGACGGTGTTGATTTTTTGCATACGGGTTTAACGCGGAAAATTGATGCGGAGTCCATTCAGCACTCTTTGCAAAATGGCAAAATTATTTTGCTCTCTCCCCTGGGATTTTCGCCTACAGGTCAAGCGTTTAACCTTGCACTTGAAGATGTGGCAACGCAAGCGGCGATTGCCATTAAGGCGCATAAACTTATTTTTATCGGTGAAATTCCCGGCGTATTAGATGCACAGGGCAAGTTGATTGCCGAGCTTTCTTTGCAAGCAGCCCAAGAGCGATTACAGAATTTTGATTTGACCGAGCCTACGCAAGCCATCGTCGCTGATCATTTAAAGCACGCGATTACTGCATTGCGGGGAGGGGTGCCGCGGGTGCATATGATTCCATTTGGTCTGGATGGCAGTTTGTTACTTGAGCTGTTTTCTCATGATGGTGTGGGTAGTATGTTGGTACGTACAGATCTTGAGTATTTGCGGGACGCGACATTGGATGATGTGGGCGGTATTTTGCAGCTCATTGAACCGCTTGAACTGGATGGCACGTTAGTCCCACGAGGGCTTGAGACGGTTGAACGTGATATTGCCTATTTTTCTGTTATTGAACATGATCGCGTGCTTTTTGGGTGTGCTGCTTTATTCCCTTTTGCGGAAGAAAAAATTGGTGAACTGGCTTGTTTGGTCGTCGATCCTGCTTCGCAAAGTGTGGGTGATGGTGAGCGTTTGTTGCGTCGGATGGAACAACGCGCCCGCGCGCAGGGCTTGACCCAACTCTTTGTACTGACGACGCGTACTGAACACTGGTTTTTAAAGCGCGGGTTTGTACGCGCAAGCGTTGAAAATTTACCAATGGCACGCCAAGAAGATTACAACTGGAAGCGTCGTTCGGTTGTGTTGATGAAAAAGTTGTAATTCCATTCCCCGCTAGACTCAATAGGCAAAGTGTCACGACAATGCTTTTTAGTCATCTCGCAATAATGTGCCGCGGGATTTGATTAGCGTGGCAATACACATATATAAAGGAGATTGTTATGGCTCGCATGGTTAATTGCATCAAACTCAATAAAGAGGCAGAAGGCCTTGATTTACCGCCTTTACCCGGAGAGTTAGGGAAAAAGATTTGGGCAAATGTTTCTAAAGAAGCGTGGGCTACTTGGCTAAAACAGCAGACGATGTTAATCAATGAAAATCGTTTAAATATGGCCGATGCACGTGCACGCCAGTATTTGATTAAACAAACCGAAAATTATTTTTTTGGGGAAGGGGCGGATGTGGCCTCAGGCTATACGCCGCCGTCTATGTAAATTAGGAAGCCCGTTCGCGCTGCGTTTACCTCTTGCCCTATAAGCCGTAATAAGGCGTGGGCGCCTGAGAAGCAAAAAATAAAGCACTCGCTTTGCGCGAGAAAGCAGATCAATAGGTGGACGCACAGTATGCCCCGCGCATTTTGATCTCTTAGCCATATTCCGTGCAGGGCCCATTGACCACCTGATAAAGAGCGTAAAAGGTGGGCGTTGGCTCTGACCAAACTCAATATGATGGTTTAAAGCAAGCCGCTTGTGGCGTAACGGCCTTTCTTTATACTGGCTAAGTAAGATGAGGTGTCTGGGCCGTCTGTGTTTTGCGCCGTTTTTCCTATATAATCGCCCGTTTGTGATTTAAGAGCTGTATTTTTTGGGGACTTTGGCATGGTGGTCATTCGTTTGGCACGTGGGGGCGCGAAAAATCGTCCGTTTTTTAACATTGTTGCGACTGATTCACGTAGTCGTCGTGATGGGCGTTTTATCGAGCGTATTGGTTTTTATAACCCCGTTGCTTCAGGTAAAGATGAGGGCTTACGCATTGCCCATGATCGCCTGAGTTACTGGTGTGGCGTGGGGGCACAGATGTCTCCGACGGTTGCTCGTTTGGTTAAACAACAATCAGGCGAAGTCGCGCACGTTGCTGCTTAACAATGATGCGTGAGGGCCTATCGCCTCCGGGGCGGCCTGGCATCGTCGGTTTACGCTTGCGGCGTTCTGTTGTTGCTAATAAGGCTTCTTCTTCCTCGTCTGTTGCTTCGCTCGATCAGCAAAGTTTTTTGCCGACTGATTTGATTGAAGTTGGTTACGTGATGGGCGCCTACGGGGTGGGTGGCTGGCTAAAAGTGCAGCCGCATTCTCGGTCCGCCGATGCGTTGCTAAGTGTGAAGCAATGGTGGTTAGCCCCCGCATCGACTGGAGCATTTAAGCGCGATGTCGCCGCACCTAAGCCGATTGTTTTATTGGCTGCGAAAAATCATAGTGGAACGATTGTTGCGCAAGTGCGTGATTTGACTTGTCGCGATGCAGCGCAGTCGCTAAAAGGTCATAGCATTTGGGTAAGTCGGAGTCAGTTCCCTGCGGCCGCTAAAGATGAGTATTACTGGGTTGATTTGATTGGTCTAACTGCATTGACTGTGCAAGGTCAACTGTTGGGCGAAGTAGTGGGTTTGTTAGATAATGCTGCGCACCCTATATTGCGTATTACCTACGCCGAAGGGGATGCGAGTTGTGGTGCAAGCGTTATCCGGGAACGTTTGATTCCTTTTGTTGAGGCTATCGTCTCTGATGTTGATCTAAACAAAAAGCAAATCCACCTTAATTGGGAGCTAGATTATTAATCTGGTGCTGGGGGAGGGGGTGATGTATGCGTTTTGACATCATTTCTTTGTTTCCCGATATGTTTCGTGCACTGAGTGATTTCGGTGTAACGGGGCGGGCTTTGCAGCAGAATAAATGGCAGCTGGGTTTGTGGAATCCGCGTGACTTTACGCATGACCGGCACCGTACTGTGGACGACCGTCCATATGGCGGTGGGCCGGGCATGGTGATGTTAGCGCAGCCGCTTGAGGATACTGTTTTAGCAGCACGTCAGGCACAAAATACGGCAGGGATTGCGAATTCACGGGTGTTAATGCTTTCACCTCAAGGGCGAGTACTTAACCATGCACTTGTGATGGCACTGAGCCGAGAGCCCGGCCTTGTTTTGTTATGCGGACGATATGAAGCGGTTGATCAGCGTGTGTTAGCGCGTTGTGTCGATGAAGAAATTAGCGTAGGGGATTTTGTGCTGTCGGGCGGCGAGATTCCCGCGATGGGTTTGATGGACGCAGTGATTAGACAGTTGCCGGGTGTGTTGGGTGATGGGCAGTCGGCAGTTCAAGATAGTTTTGTTGATGGTTTGCTAGATTGCCCGCATTACACGCGTCCTGAAGTTTATCAAGGGATGGCGGTACCAGAGGTTTTGTTGTCTGGACATCATGCGCAGATAATGCAGTGGCGGCGAGTTCAGGCATTAACTAAGACTGCGCGTAATCGACCTGATTTGTTGGTTGCGGCGCGTGCAGCAGGTTTACTCAGCTTAGCAGACGAGGCATTTCTCGCTTTGCTAAGTAAGTGAAGGTGGGCGTGGCTTGATGTTTAAGTTGCGCGATTGTGGCGTCATCCTCTGTCAGGCTTGGGTATTTTCCCTTGTTGCGCTGATAAGATGATTTAGGAGAAAAACGATGAATATCATCGAACAGATTGAAAAAGAAGAAATTGCACGATTAACCGAAAACAAAGTGATTCCTATCTTTGCTCCCGGTGATACCGTCGTTGTGAATGTGAACGTGGTAGAGGGTGCGCGTAAGCGGGTTCAGGCTTATGAAGGGGTGGTCATCGCACGGCGTAATCGCGGTCTTAATTCTGCTTTTATTGTTAGAAAAATTTCTTCTGGTGAAGGCGTAGAGCGTACTTTTCAGTTGTATTCACCTATGATTGCTAGTATCGAAGTGAAGCGTCGTGGTGATGTGCGTCGCGCTAAACTGTATTACTTGCGTGACCGTTCCGGTAAATCGGCGCGTATTAAAGAAAAGTTGGACTACAAGGCTTAGTATTGTTGAGACTTGTGTAAGTAAAAAAGCAGAGCAGATATTGCTCTGCTTTTTTTATGGGGCTCTTTTGGGTGAAGTGATGAAGAGCACTGTTTTCTACGGCCCAGTAGCGTTCACAAGGGGTTGATTTTACATGCGCTGTTTTTTAAATTGCGCTTTGTGACTGACTTTCTTGCATCGCTTATCCAGAAATAAGTACACGCATAGCGCGCGGTAAGGATGCAAGGAGTCAACTTGTTTGGCTAGTTAAGTTCGGCGATAAGTTCGATTTCAACACAAGCGCCTAGTGGGATTTGTGCTACGCCAAAGGCGCTGCGAGCATGTGCGCTGCCAAATATTTCGGAGAGTAGCTCAGAGCAGCCGTTGATAACTAAGTGTTGTTCGGTGAAGTCGGGCGTCGAATTGACGAGCCCCATTACTTTTACAATACGCTTGATTTTGCTTAAGTCACCGCAGTGTTGCTGTAAGGTTGCCATAAGGTCGATTGCGATGGCGCGTGCAGCTTGCTGACCATCTGCGGTATTAAGTGTTTGTCCGAGTTTGCCTACCCAGGGTCTGCCGTCGCGTTTAGCAATATGGCCTGAGACAAAGATCAAATGACCTGTTTGTACCGCCATCGCGTAGGCGGCTGCGGCTGTACTTACTGTGGGGAAAGTGATGCCGAGTTGCTGCAATCTTTGCGTTACGCTCATAAGAGTTCCTTAAAAAACTTGATTCTATAGGAGAGTATCGAAGTGTATGGCAAGCCAAACTGTCGCTTCATTTTTCGCCGTCCATGTGACTCGATGGGCGTGGTGAGCTGGAATAAGTACATAATCGCCGGGCAAAAGATTGAATTCACCTTCTCCATCAATCCACAAGTCCGCCGATCCCGTAACGAGTAGTACCCATTCGTCGTAATCTTGCTTATAAGGCGCGTCATTAGGTGTAGTTTGTCCTGTCGAAACTATTCGCTCGATACGTACACCTTGACGCTTAAGTAAGGTTGTAAAAAGTTCCTTATCTGCCTTGTGTGGAACGTTATCTAAGAGATTGTTCACAAATAATAGCCCTTTTCATCAAAATAAATATTCAAAAAAACGATGCGCTAAATAAAAGCAGCTTCATCAAAATTTTTTGCTTCCCGTATTCAAAAATGACTCGCTTATTATTTATTTCTTTTTGAGGAAATGGCGTTAGTTGTTTTTTTGGTGGGAAATCATAAACGAGATATGCGTCACGGGGGATGTCCAATTCTCTACGATCTATATTCGTGATGTTGCATACGACTTTGCTAGGTCAAGTTTTATTTCTATCAGCGATTATGTGGGCGTTTTTGTATGCAACAGCCCCGGTTCTGCTCTGCAAATCTTCTAACGCGATAACCTTGAAGAGAAACTAAAAACAAAATATGGGTACCATTCCGTATGATGTTCTTATCAGCCGCCACTGGCCTACCTGGATCTATCGGTTTGAGCTGAGGTACTTGTTTTGTTAAGGTAATAGGCAATGCGCTGATTTTATTGAAAATAGTATTTTTTTATTAGTAATATGGCTCTATAAGGCGCTCCAGCAGTGTTTTTTTAGGTAGAGGGCGATCTTTTCGTATTTTCCCCTTGAAATTTTTCGTTCTTACTCCATTTAGGGTAGCGTTG
>JADYYQ010000062.1 GCA_020853585.1 Ottowia sp. | reverse complement strand
TATAACCGGCAGCGGAGACATTCAAGATTAGGTTACTTGTCTCCCGCTGCATTTACTAAAAAATTTCATGCAGCTTAAGTAGTTTTTTGAAATGCGAGTGTCCGTTATTGACAGTACACCTCAAACATCATTCGCTGAATTAACCGAACCCACTGCACCAGAAATAGAACCAGGAGGCCGTGCATTGATGCCTGACAACATCACAGCTTCCAGTGCTGAATTAACCGGGATAATCAGTTTGGGTTCTTTTATGTGGGCTTCTGTCTCTCGATTTTTATCTGTTTGCCAAACTTTTATGTGTGCGAGCGGATGACTTTCGCTGGGCAGATCATTTTTTAAAAATGACACTTCTTTTGCTTGCGTTGACGCACCTGTTGCCGATGCCGATGTCTTATCATCAGCAAACGCATCAAACGCAACACCACCGGGTTCGCCACCCAGAGGGGGGAGCGTTTTATTTAAATCAATAGGTGCTTCGACACCCAAAGGTAAAGAGAGCTGCGACTTGTTTGCATTACTTTGGTTTTCAATGCGCCAACGGTTAACTTCATCATTGAGTTTTGAGATTTGCGCCGTTAAGTCTTCTAAGCCTTGGTTACGATTGGTATTAGGCAGTGCTTGAAATTGCGTACTCGCAGCGGGATGTTTTTGCTCTTCAGCAGCAACGAGTTTATGCGCAATCTCTTCTCGATACATTGATTGAAAAAATATCAAGATAGCGCCCACCACAATCAACGCAATGAACGTGATCTTAAATTTAAGGTCTAGGTCATGCCATTGTTGGATAAAGTTTTTCATTGCCCACCACCCTGCTCTTTTTTAGCAATCACAATGGCGCGCGTTGACTCATTTGTTTTCAGTAGTGGGGTGGGATAGATGGATACGGCTTGCACCAACTCGCCATCAAATTCTGCTTCCCGCACAGTGATCATCTGTGATGTAGGGTTCGTCACTTGATAGACATAAATATCAGCATCACGATGACTTAATTTTTTCTCTAATTGAATCATCAAGCCATTCATTGCAATTGCGGGAATATCCATCTCAACGATGGCATACCCATTCGGTGTCGCACCTAACGCGACTGTTTCCATAAGAGACTGCACCGCCGTGATGTAATCACTACTCTTATTGGCTTTACTTTGCGCCGCCGTTAATGCCGGTGCCGCGTCTTCCACAATAATGGTTTGCGCTGGAATATTTTTAGGTATTAATTGCAAGCCGAGGACAGGGCCACCTTCTGGCGACTCAAAGAAAATTTGCGTTGCACGCGTAGCGCCCTGTTTAAATCCGATATAAACGTTATTGCTAGTCGCGCGTTTATCGATCACTAAATCAGTCGTACCAATGATGTGTGGATTCGAAAAAGGTAATTGAATACGGTTGGGTTCCGTAGCACTTAAATAGACAGAAACGCTGCCGCCATTCGTCATACTGATCATGCGTGCTCGTGAAAAATCAAGCGCTTGTTTACGCTCACCTTCAATGCGCATCACACCAGGCAGAACAATTTCTTTTTTTGTATTATCTTTAATCGCTACATCCGCATTCACCGCCAATGGATTAAATTTTTCTTTCTTTACTGACGATTTTTTTGCGGTGCTTGCTTTACTTGGCAAGGCATTGATGTCTGGCGGTATTCCCGCATCTGCATAGGCTATTCCTCCGAGGCAGGATGCCAAACATAAAGTGGCCAGTAATCTAGATTTTTGAGTAAAACGTTTGTTGATAAAATTCATTTTTTATTCGCCTCCAACCATTCACTGTTGTGTGGCCTATCACTTTGATAAGCGGTGAGTTCATCAACCCATAAGCGATAGTTTTCAATATGCGCGGTATATTCATAGACATAGGGTTGTGCGGTATCGCGCGCAGCATTTACGGTATGTTGTTCGCCAATCACAAAATGCCGATTAAGCTTGTGGTCGTATTCGTAACGCTGAAAGACAAAGTAATAGCTGCCCAATTCACGCTCTGATTTGGCTTTCTCAATCTTGAAGTCAATCTCACTCGCAATACGCGTGTAAGCAGGCGGTGATAAAAATGCGCGTAAAAATATTTTTTGGTGTTCCGCATTGGCTGGGTTAATTTGTGACACAGCATTGGTTACAGCAAGCAGTGTTGCCATCTGCGCGCCTTTGTCGAAAGTTGAGCGCTCAATCACCGTATTGTTTGGCATCCCTGGGGTCTGCATAATCACGATTTCACTCTGAAAGACCAGTTTCAAGCCCATCATAAAAATAGTCGCCGCCAGCCCAACAGCGACCAATGTCAGCATTTGGTTGCGTGATTTCAGCTCAGTGATGGATTGATTACGTACACTAATCTCCACGTCGATCTCCCCTGGTTTTTTCAATCAATGCATCCAAGAATTGCGCTGAGCCAGGATTGACTGCTACCGCGTCCCCCACATAGACCACTTGTTGGTCGCTCATCCCAGCGGTATATCCACTCAAGCCCCGGCTAAATAAATAGGTACGCACAAAGCCTGGTAAGTATTGGCTCTTCCATTCGATGAATCCGCGATTAATAAAATAGCCACCGGCAGGGATGCCCACAAAAGCCATCCAGCCAAGCTTCATAAGGCCACCGGCAATCAGACCAAGAAAGACTGAGATGATGAGCAGCCATGCGTCTTTCAACTCCACACCCAGAAAAGCCACACCCGCATCGGCATGACGCGGGATGCGATAGCTCAGATTACTCATGGTGCCCTCCTCTTTTGTCATCATGCGTAGCCATCGCCCAGCATAGGAGGTGTTCTCGCCAATCACTCGCATCCGAGTTCTCTACTCTTGGTACACAAACCTGTGCGTTTTCTACGATGACTTTCGGCCAATTGATATGTAGTTTCTTGCGTCTGGTGTGGCGCTGTTTTGCACCTGTCTGCGTTGCTTTTACGTGCATGGTGGTAAGTTGCGCTTCACGCACCAACCACAATGCCTCTTCTTCTTGAATACTAAAAAAATCAAAGTTTTGTCGCGGCACTTGATTAAGCGCAAATGCGCGCGTGGTTTGTCTATCGCTGTACGCTTGCCCATCAGCCCCCTGCGCTGTGTACACATATTCACCCCCCTCAGGAAAGACGCGATTAACCCAAGCAGATGAACCGGATTCACGCGCAACAAATTCAGCAGACTGCGCGGACTGTTGTGCATTCGTTGGCAAGCAGCATGTCGCCAATGCGGCCAATAAACTTTTTGCTATGCTGCGTTGAAATAGATAATTATGTTTCTTCATTGCGTTATGTTTGTTTTAAAACATACTAAAATAGTTATACGGGTCGTATCAAAATAAGCCATATACATCACCCGCTCGTTTTTTAAGTACCGCTACTTTGGATTCTTGCGCCATAAATTTCAAAGCATTTGCCAGTGTCATATCACCCGACACCATGACAAAATCCTCCGTACTGGGTGTTTCCCCCTGTTCTTGCGCAATCACAAATGTAGGTGCAGATTTCACGCGATATCGCTCAAATAGTTTTGGATGAATAATCCATGACACTTCGCGCTTATCACAGCAAAGTACGTTGATCTCCGCTATCTTCTTTTGCAAAGCAGCGACACCACCCTCTTCCTCAAAACCATTAAAAACTAACACCGCTTTTGTACGCGATGCTTCACGTGCTAACGTGATCAAATTAGCGCGCGGCATCTTGGTCGTCACAAAGATATAGGTATGCCACACAGGCGGTTTCAATACATCCGCCAAAGCTTGTGCTGATGCCTGAGCCGTAAAGAAGATGAATGCAATCGTAATGATTATTTTTTGCATGAGGTTAATTCATCGGGTAAGGTGCACAACAATCTTTGCGCTGAAAAACAAAATAGCCATAATCTTTATCTTGGGGGCGTGCCGTACCCTTTTCTTGTAGTGATAAAGGGCGGCCTATCGTGGTACACATATTGTCTGGCCATGGAAAAACGCGGTTCGTTTTGTATTGCCGTTTATCCATAATCAATTGGGGAAGTCCCATTGCCCCACAAGATTGCAGTGCTCCTTGTCCAGCAGGACTTTGCTGTGCGCCCGCCGCATGGAGTTTTGCAAATAATCTAGCGAGAAGTAAATGCGATACTTGTTCTGGTGTGTTGGCCACGGCCACATTGCCTGTGAGCGGATACATCGGCCCCCAAGCACCCGCCACCCAAAAAAGCGAGGCTAATGGAAAACCAAACGTTGCCGCAATGGCATCGGGCATTTCCGCAGCAATACTGGCAATCCCTGCAAATGGATAAGCGTAGGGGGTCAGCATCAAAGAAAGTGCATCGTCATTCCAAGTAGGGTCTGCCCAGGAAATATACGGTGTATCAAAAGAGCGTGAATCAAAGCACGGTGAGGAAGCAATAATCCCCAAAGTCGTCATCACTGGATTGATATATTCGTTGACGTGCATAAAAGCACTTTTTGCAGACCCGCCAATTTGTCGATTCGTTCTTTTCTCACCACCAAACTCAGCCGCGTTATAGGGAGGATGGATGTCGATGCCACCAAGCAAAGGCATACAACCCGGTTTATTGGTGGTGTCCACCATATAGCGTGGCTCCCAAAAGCTAATCGGTGTACCCGCACTCAGATTATTAGTGCATACGCACACTGGGCTACGACTTGCACCCGTATCATAGTCATCCCCCGCCACACCAAAATTGATTAAGCCACCAGACAATCGCATTGGAAATAGGCAGTCATAGCAAATATCGTTAATCAAATTGGGGAATGCCCCTCTGCACGCCGCTTGTGCAAAAGCAGCGCTTGCGCAAGTGATGCTTAGGAAAAATACCAAGACCGTTTTGAACCTCATGGCTGCATCCCGTAGGCAAGCGCCAATTTGTCACCACGTTGAGTCAGCATCACCGGAACAGAATTAACATCGACACCATATAAGCGATGCAATGTATTGATGATCATCTTGCGCTGATCAAAATAGAAGGGAATCGTTTTACTACCCAACCAGTCATGATGTTGATATTTGACACGCAGCTCATAGGCAGAGCCTGCGGTTAAGACTATCTTGAGTGGTTGTTTACGGCCTTCAGCAAGAGCATACTCAACTTGCTGCTGATCGCGACCGTCAATAAAAATTAAGCCTGAAACTAAAGGTTGAATTTTAAGTGGCTCGACTACCGTGCCCGCTTTGACAAGGAGCTGACCTTTTTCATTATGCATATCACGCGTCATCACAAAACGGATATCGCGTAACTCTTGTCGTACCGTGTAGTCACTTTTAATACCTAGCGGTGCTGGATTTTTAATGGCCGCAATAGTTTTACTTTGGTAGTCTTTCCAAAATTGGTCTAATTCACCTGTACGCTGCCTTTGTCGCACCATGTCTTTAAATGCTTCGCGCGCATCCCGATCTAGCTGATAAGTCTGCGCTTTTCTGCCCAAATCTTCAGCCCAAGCACTCACACCTACTGGCAGAATTAGCAGCCCTATCAACAGTCGAGTCATCGATGTAAGCATCAATCAACCACCTGCAAGGTGAATTGATTCTGTGCTGCGGCGACAAGAGAGGGTTGGTTTTTCTTCTCCAAAGCACGGTATATTTTTGCTACTTTTTGTGCATAGCGAATACGACGTTGTTCGCTACTTGGTTTGTTCCCTGCGTTATAAGCGCCTACTGACCACCACTTCGCGCCATGTCGTTTAATCACATCAGCCAACATCCACGCACCAATATGCACATTGGTACAGGGTTCCATAATAGTTTGCTCAGTAATATTGAATGCAGCTAATTTTTTAAAGTGCTGGGAGTTGATTTGCATTAAGCCGTGGTCGGTGCTGCCGTTGTCATTAACGTTAAGGGCCTGTGGGTTCAAGTTGCTCTCAACCTTTGCAATCGCCATCAACAGCGTCTTATTAACCCCATAACGTTTAGCAGCATCGGCAAAGCAAAATGCCTGCGCAGCACCAACATAGCTAAACAAGAAAATTGCTACGCTCATGATAAGGATGCGTTGTGCGCTCATACCAATCATGATTGGCTCAACACGACCAATTGAAGCTCTACGCGCTCATTTACATCAGAAATGCCTGGGAACTTAATAATCAGGTCTTGTGCAAAATCAGCGTGTGTCAGCATGGATAAAAAGCCTAATACCCAGACACATAGATTTTTAAGCCAGGTTAAGCGAAGCATTTTTTCTCCACATCGAGAGACTGCTTTAACGGACATCATGAAAATTTTGTAACGCAATGCTCACCCGCTATAGTTGCTCGTCACAACCAAAACATAAGCAGCTACGATCAAGCTTAGACAGACAAAAAATTGTTTGTTGAAAATGCCGTGGCTTTTTTTCCAAACACCGTAGAACAATCCAATTACCATCAGATCAAGCATCTTGATCAAGAAAACAGCCAATTCCATGCCCAAGTTATTTGCCAACCAAGCGATAAAATTGTTTTGTTCTGCCCGTCCCTGGGGGGCGGCCAAAGTGCTGTGCATATCAAGCAATTGCAATACAGCCAAGCTTAAAAATAGAAACGGAATCGTGCGATTTACCATTTTGGTTTGATGATAGGTCTGGCTAAAGTAAAAAATATAACTTCACATGTAAGCACAGGGTCATTCCAAAAATTTAAAGCCGCATCCATCATCCAGACACCACATTTGCTGAACAGATTTTGTTTGGATGGCGGCACATCGCTAGGTAATATTTTTTCTAAATACGCCAGGAAGTCCTCGGGTCTGGCAGCATCTACTTTTTTAAAACGTAGCTTTTTGCTCATTTAGACATCTCCTAGAACACCACAAATCGAAATACTTTTGTTTTTATGTATCTAATATTACATTACAAACAAAAGTATTTCAACACTTACTTAATATTCTTTTTTCAGTAAATTTGTGGCCCTGCAATCACTCTCTGTAAAAAGAAAATTCTTCGCATGTTTAGCCTGCTATTACAATAGCTACTGCGATCAGCATGGTTTATTGCATGCTTTACATTCGGGTGCAGATGCCTGTACTTTTGATTTGATTAACAACAAGCGCGTAATTAAAACTGACAAAAGTGTCTCGAGATAAGCGCTTTTTGTCCGCACAACTATGAGAGGAATCAATGACTGTATTTATTGATAAGCAGCAGAAATGACTATGGGTCAAGATGTTTTTATTGTCGGACTCAACATTACCAAGCTAGATGCCAGCTTAGCTGCTCGAAATGGTAAAGATATTGTTCGTGCGGCTCATGGCGTTTATTTCCGCACAGGGGTTGATGCAGAAAAAACATTCAACGAATATGGTTTGCGCCTTACAAATTATTTTTTTAAAAACGTAGCACTTACTCATTCAACTGCTTGGTATAGAACACCCTTATATGGTCGTGTTTTTGTTGGAGGAGACTATTCTTACAAAAAAGTCATTGCCCCAGATGCAGGCGATTTTTGCATCATACAAAGCAAAATTCAGCCCGAACTAACGGATAAGCGTTTATATGAAATTTTGAATATCCAAGATGGGTTTGGCCCAAAGAAAAAATTTGAGATGTACTGCGCAACTCCTGAATTGACTTTGCTTCACTTGATGGAGCCAGCCAGAAAAAATGCAGCAAAATATCTACCTCCTGAAGAGATGAAAAAACTTGTTAGATTTTTGCTTGATAAGCATTCTAGTAAATCTTCTTTGCTTACCGCAATCGAAGAAATTGCGCTTGTGACAGGAAAACACAACGATTTTGCTCGTCTATTGAAGTATTTTTTGCTGAAAAAGAAGATGCCTGTATAAACATATCCCGTTATTATTTAATACTAAATTTTTCTATTTGAAAAACATTTTTCAGTGTATCTCATGCGAGAGAAAAAACGCCCTTCCTTGGCAGCGGGCATATCGTCCACAGCATCTCCCATCATTTTATGAAGCATGACGCTTTTAATTTTCGAAATAATCTCATCATGCTCGTACACATTGAGCAAACTAATTGTTTCCTCAAATACATCCTCGCTCTCAATTTCATCTGCGGCAATAACAGCAGCAACCACATCTAATACCGCTTTTTTGACAAAAACATACTGAGGATGACTTGTATATTTTTCTAAAAACTCATCCTTATCATCGTCAGAAATTTCTTGGTTAGCATATAGCTCGATAGCATCAACAAGAATCGGTTCTGAGATAGGTGTTTGAGTGAGCCATTCAAAAATTCCTCTACTTTTTTTTAGATCAACACCACTAAAATTCATTTTCTGAGCAAGAGTCAATTGATTCCCTTAATAAGAAAGTTACTTACAAAAAAATTTGTTTGATTGGTAAATTCTCGTCTCAGAAAATTTTTAGATAAAAGAAACGGTTGATTCATATGCGTCCACATAAAAATCAATCACCTTAAAACCTCTCTTATCCTCTGTGGTGACTTTCTCTGTACCTTTCTCCCACTGAAAACAAGTAGCAGGGCAAGCCTCTAGTACGTGCTCGTCATGTGTAATTTGATATTCGCCATGCACATGACCACAAAGAATGAGCTTAACTTGCTTATTTTCCTTTAATTGCCCTAAAAAATATTCACTCTCTTGTAACATGCAGGCATCTACTAACGGTGTCGTAACGGGATAAGGATGATGGTGCATAACAACTACTATTTTTTTATCGTTTATCTTTGATTCCGCTAGTTTTTTATAAAAAATGGCCATCTCACTATTTTCGATATAACCACTGTCCGTACCGCGGCGACATGTATTGATTCCAACGAAATCCCAAAATGGTGTGGTTAATTTGCTTAATTGTTTGAGATGTGTAGTTGCATTAAAAACGGCTTGCACTTTAGTCTCATCATCGTGATTACCGTGAATCCAATAAATAGGTATATTCAATCTTTCAAACTGCTCTCGCGCTAATTGATAGGATGCTGTTGTCTCATCTTGCGAAATATCACCCGTCACCAAAACAAAATCAGGATTTTGTTCGGATGCGATGATGTAATCAACCGTGTCTGATAACGTCCGGTAGGTGCAGTATCCATGCAATTTCTGAGCTTTATCAGCAAAGAGATGCATATCCGTGATCTGAATAATCTTTAAGTGATTTTTATTGTTTATATAAGTTTCTGTTAACGCTCGCACCATCTTCTCCAAACACATAAAATGGGTTATAAGAAATTTTCCAATCGTAATAATCAGTTTTTTCTATGCGTTTAATCACGTTTACAAGATAGCTCCCAACAGGCAATAAGATAATCGACATCAAAACCTTATAAGACCATGTTGTGATAATGACATTGATTAGTGTTGAAACATCGTATTTAGAAGACAAGCTGATGGGATAAGCTGTGATTAATAATACAGCTTGCGCAACCATTGACGATATAAGATATCGGACAATAAAGAGTCGACCGTTAAAGTAAATCTTCAGTTTTGAAACTATTATGCCGTTGCAAAAATAAGAAGCAGGGACAGACACCCACGTACCAATCATCACTTTCCAAAATTCGTGAAACAAAGCATGGTACTGCTGCGCAATATTGTTTTGATCAATTTGTATGACAGCAGCCAAATTAATCAACAATACAAAAATGGTTTGGCAAACAACAATAATCCAAACTGTCCTTCCACCTAGCTTATACCCGTAGACCTCCGTGGATATCGTGGACAAGAGATAGCACAATGAAAATACGATACCGCTTGCTGTTATCTTGAACCCACCAACGTCAATGATTTTGTAGACGAGCGTATCGCATACCATCATGATGGTCACGGTCAACCCAACAATTAATCCATACAATTTATAGCTCTCTGGATTGTGTGAGTTATTTAAGCGATTTTTTTGCATGACTTATCTTTCTGAAAAAGTCTTAATCGCCTTTAGTACAACACCTATAAGTTTGTAATGTAGGTAGATGGACGGAGAGACATCATTTTCTATAGCGATCGGCGAAAACAAAAAATTGTCTCCATCAATCAATATCTTTCTGAAGCATGGCGCATGGCTACCTATTTTTACAAGCACTGTGTCGCCGTCGTAAGGTTCATCATCTTCAGAGACTATAAAGACCGTACCCGTTGAAAATTGCGGATAAAGGGAATCATTGTTAACTAATACTGCAAAATAAGTTCTGTCGCGCGCTTCTTCAATTTCAGTCGTATAGGTTTCATAATGATCAAGCGTTCTCTCAATAAATTTATTGAGGTCATTAATCTTAATCAATGGTATTTCTTTGACAAAATCATTAATTTTCTTTTTTTGTGCAGACAAATCAATCTCTGTTAACTCGCTCAAGCTAATATTAAAAAATTTAGAAAGCGCCGATAAAGTAGATAAAGTTGGATTCCCAACGCCACGACGCAAACTACCAATAGTGGCGGTACCAAGTTGAGTTGCTTCGCTCAATGCGGCAATATCTACCCCATTTTTACTCATCAAATACACCAAATTCCTGGCGGTCACCGTCATAAGGGCACCACTATCATCATTAGTTATTTTTGATACGTTGCTGTCCATTTGTCAGCCAATATACAGTTATATTGCTAACACTATATCACAAAACATTTTTCTATGGCCGAAAACATAACACACTAATTTCGTTGATGATATAATATCTTTTATGTGACTACGTAGCTATTGTCATGCACAACAAGGATGACTTAAATTCTGGCTCTTTTAGGACACTTATTAAAAAGTGTATTGATTTTTTTGAAAATACGATGACTGGAGACGAAAGAGTGTTCGTGAATTTTAAGAAATGGTTAATCTCTGTTTTTAACCCACCATACCAGCTATCTCTTAGTGACAAAACCCTGGACAAAAAGTCCGGCCTGACAATCTATGTTTTTAAACAGTATGGTGGCCACGATTACATCAAAATTACTTATGCAGACATCTTAAATAACTATGGAATTCTGTCGGCCATCAACCCTATTCATCTAATGGATATTCACTTAAACGAATACCTGATCAAACAAGAGACAGAAAAATGCTATGTAATTGAAAACCTCAGAAACAATAAATATAAAATTTCAAATCAAAAAGTTCGGGAAATTTATTCTGGTGAACACATTTGTACAAACATTGATATGTTTGCAAATGTCTCACATTCTGATATTTGCAAAATTGCCTACCAATCCGGATTTATTAAGGGCAGAAAATTTTCACATGAAATAAAGGCAATTATTCAGGAAAACAAAAAAATAACCCAGGAAGTGCTTTTATCAAAAGCCAGTAAAAACTCTAATGTTATTAATTTAGCAACGCATAGATCTTAATTTCGGTAGGTAATCGCTACTCAAAGAAGATGATCATCACAATAACAAGCTTCCTTGTTCAGCAAGTCCACCTAAAAATACTTTTGTTTATCTATAAACAAAACATAAAAGACATCTTAAGTATTAAAATACTTGATTCCTCAGTTTTATAGATGCCACAAAGCCAAGGAATTAAAAATTAAATCACTTTACCACTTGCAACTCTATGTACTAATTTGTATTATCCGAAAAGCAATTCTGTAATCGAAAACAACAAAAAGAAGGTTATTTCGTATACAGCAATATAAATAGGAAATTGTGCATGGCATTGAAAAATCCACCACCCCCTCGCTCTACCATTGACATTGATGGACTCATTGCTATAGCAGACCGCGCCCAAAGTACTCTTGCTCGGCTTAGAGACGACCTTTTAGAGCCATGGCCAAGGAAAATACCCCCAACCATTACGGCATCTCGCTTAGCAAAAATATGCAAAATAGAGCGCTCTCAAATTAATTATTTGTGTACACGTGGGAATAAAAACGGGGAATACCCTGTTGGCAACCTAAAAGGAGCTAGTCGCAACAGGGAATTTACTTTATCAGAAGCGCAGGCGTTCATCCGAGTCACAGGAAAGTATAAATCTAGGCCAGCAAACGCGAAAGCTATTGTCATATGCGATGGTAACTTTAAAGGGGGGGTTGGAAAAACCACTAGCGCTGTCACTATCGCACAAGGCTTAACATTGCATGGGCACAAAGTATTGCTCATGGATATTGACCCACAAGCTTCAGCAACGACACTTATGGGATATGTACCTGACGCTGAAGTTACTGAAGAAATGACAATAATGCCGGCAGTATATGGGGACCAACCTGATCTTCTCTATGCCGCAATCCCTAGCTATTGGGATAATTTGGACATAATTCCATCATCTCCAGCACTATTCGGCGCTGATCTTTATTTACCGAACAAGCAATCGCGCGATCCACAATATGAATTTTGGAAAGTATTAGAAAATGCTATGGGGCCACTTCGTGAAAAATACGACGTGATTATGATCGACAGTCCACCTACACTTTCATGTCTTGCTATAGGTGCTTTTATGGCTACAGATGGCATGATCATTCCACTACCTCCGGAAACCCTAGATTTCGCATCAAGTACTCAATTTTTTAGGCAATTTGCAGAACTATTTAAATCACTAAGAGCCGAGCGCTCAGTAAAAAAGAAGTTCGAATTTATTAAAGTCATTCCCTCAAAAGTCAAACCACAAGTATCTACTACTGACGTGGTCAAATCTTGGATTCGTCAGACCTATCCTGAGGTGTTGGCTAACTCTGAATTTTTAGAAACAGACCTAGTGATGAATGCCAGCGCTGAATTTAAAACGATTTATGACTTATCTACATATGATGGCAGCATGAAAACATACAATCGCGCCATCGACTCATTTGATGCAGTCGTTGATGAAATAGAAATTGAAATTCAAAACGCATGGACACATCAAATAGCGAAAGGCTCAGAAAATGAGTAACAAATTAAAAGACCGTCTTCTTGGAAAGACAGCAAATCTTGCAAACAAAGTAGCTGCAACTCCACGCCAATCAATCTCTGAACAAGCACCTATAACAATGCCTGGGCAACTTGGTGCCTTTAGACTTGAAGCTCAAAAATACGTAGAGCAAATTCAGTCACTAACAAAAGCTCTTGAAGAAGCTCAAAAGGAGCCTTTCAATACCCCGAGCAAAATACAGGAGCTTGAAAAAGAGTTAGAAAAACTTAAAGGGACGCAAGGAAAACCATTGGTATTACCAATCAATAAACTTTTACCATCAGAACTGCAAACTAGAAAAATAGATGTGACACGTATCAGTGAATTAGCTGAACACTTGGCTCACAATAAGCTCACAACTCCAGTTATCGTCAGACCAGACCCCAAAAATAAAGAATGTTTTGAAATTATTGCCGGGCACCATCGAGTTGAAGCTTTTAAAAAGCTTGGCAGATCAGAAATTGATGCCATCATCAGCCCAATGGATGATGACGAAGCAGCAAAACGCATCTTCTTTGATAATCTTATGGCACCTGATCTGCCTGATTTTGAGAAATACAAAGGTTTCGCTGCCATAAGAAAACGAACAGGCCAATCGTATGATGCTTTAGCAAAAGATGCGGGGATATCGAAATCATTAGTTGGGCATTATTTTGCGTTCGAACGATTACCCAACCCTGCTAAAGAGTTTTTATCTAAATACCCGAAGACTATTGGCGCAAATACAGCCCAAAAAATAGCCTCATTGAAAACATCAGATGAACTTATCTTAATCGCCCTACAAAAAATATCGATTGGCGAATTAGACCAAAAAAAGATATCTACTTTTCTGAAAGTTAGCAAAAAAGAAATTACTCACTCTGACGACGACATACAAATAGGTGAGGATGGCTTTTGCACAGTTAAAACAAGAACCGGGAAAATAATTCTCAGCTTCAAAAACCCTTCAGAAGCAAAAATTTGGCAAGAAAGAATTGTCTCTTTTATTAAATCCGGAAAAACTAACTAAATCCTTATTAAGGAGATTCATTATCGGTTAACCAACAGATCCTACCCCCCTAAAACAAAAGCCCAAGGTTCTAGCCTTGAGCTTCTGCGGTGTCTGACACAACAACACCTCAATCTTCCACGATTGGTTTTAAGAATCATAGATTCTTAAAAAGTTGATGTCAAGCACTAAGGGGATTTCTTTGTCTTAAAAAGGAGATTCTCATGAATTTCAGTGCTTCACTCGCCCATGCGGGGCCAACTGCTCTGCCCTTACCTCTCGTAGAAGCGCAATTCCTGTGCTTTCAAAAAACAGCTGTCATGGACTTAAAAAAAACGGCTCGATCCGTCTTGTCTGGTATTTTAGCATTTGTCAGCGTTCGTACTCCATCTAAAAAAATATGGCCCAAGAGAGAAACGTTAAGAGTACAGTGCCGACTAAATTCGGATGCTTCTCTCTATCGAGGTCTAGCGGAACTAGAACAAAAAGGTTACGTGTCACGGGAGGAACAACTCCATCATGCACGCAATGGGCGCTTTCATATTAGTCGGATTGGCCTCACAGAAAAAGCTATCAATTTGCTTAATCTTGGCGACAAAAAACTTATCCACAACTCACCGTCTTGCAAAATGGGAGACGGCCATATAAAGAACTTAGTAAAAAGCTCAACTTCTAAAGAAGAATCACCTCAAGAAGAAATTTCAGGAAAAACAAATCGGGAGATTTTGAAGCAAACGTTTCATGAAATTGACCCAGAAACAAAACTTCCAAAACCATTGCTCAAACTCACAACCCTTGGGTTAACACCCAAAACGATTTGTTGGCTAATGCGTGAAGCTAAACAACATCAAAAGCGTTTAGAGGATGTAATGAACTATGCCTGGGGATACCTTGAACCTATCGCAGCCAAAGGCTCAAGCAACATCAAAGCTTATCTTCGTGCACTCATTGGGAAAAACCAAGATTTTGCGTTTCTGTTAAAGCAAGAAAAAAACAATATTGAAAACGAAATGGCACTTGTCTTTAACAAAAATAAGCGTGAACACATCATTAAAAATCAACAAGGGTATTATTTAATCGACAAAAATAACCACCCATTGGGCAAGGTAGAAGGCCAAACTATACGTTGGTTTCCTAATCACAAAACGGGCAATATTGAACGTTGGACCCCAATTTGGGGAATAGATTTCTCAGAAACAAACAAAATTGGCTTGCAAATTTTTCCACCAAAAAAACACAACGCGAATATTTCAGAATTTGATGCGTCTATAGTATAGACGGACAACTATGGACAAGATTCGTTTCCCACAGCCCGAAGAACACGGGCTGTGGGACAACCGGCAAGCCGGTTCCGAACTTGACCACAGTACTTCAAAAGCCTGACGCCTTACGTGTGTATAACGATAAACCCGTTATCCACACTCCAGTTGCCTTCCTATATTTTTAAAAATAGCCACTCACAAAAACACCTTACGCTTCGATGAATAGACTCAAATTT
>JADYYQ010000061.1 GCA_020853585.1 Ottowia sp. | reverse complement strand
TTCATGCAGCTTAAGTAGTTTTTTGAAATGCGAGTGTCCGTTATTGACAGTACACCTCAAGGGGACTCGAACGACGGCGGCATAACACACGGAAAATAGGGGTTATAGATAGGGCACTGTTTAAAACTACATTTTTTCGGGCAGCGGATTTGAAATTATCTTTAGCAATACCTTGTGCGCATCGCTTTTTTCACAACGAATAGTCAGTAACGCACACAGTAGCGGATAAATTTCTATATTCTCAATCACACCCAGTTTTTGCGGGACAATTTTTCTGCCTGCTGCAATTAATATGCCATGCATATCAGGATGCGCAGGATCAAAACCATGTTGTCCTCGATTGATTTGCGGCAACCACCTGTTACCACTAATTATCCAACCTATTTGCGCGAGACAAATTCCATCTGGAATACGACGATGCGACCCAAAATGAAATGCCTGAGGTAATTTTTCTTTGGGCCAGCACTGCATATGTTTTTCTTGCTGTAGGCTCGCAAAAATAGCAGTCGGCGATTCTGTCCCAAAATCAAAACCGGCAAGCGCACCTGACCATTGAATCGTCGTTTGGGGGTAATCTTTTAAATAGCTATCGAGATAAATGACTTGATCATCACGTACGTCTGCCATACCGTGATCAGAAGTAATAATCAGCGTGGTGTATGGACCTAATCCCATTTTTTCAAGTTGCAGCAAAAATCGCGCCAGCGCTTGATCCACATTACGGATCGCTTGATTCACTTGTGGACTATTCGGACCATATCGATGACCAGCCGAATCCACTTCCGAAAAATAAAGTGTCGCTAAGTCAGGCCTTTCTTTATCAGGGCGACTAAGCCAATCGAGTAGTACATCCACTCTATTTTGAGAGCTTAATTTTTCGTTATAAGGCAACCAGTATGTCGGCTGTATACCTTGATTGGGCGCTTCTGAACCAGGCCAAAAAAGGGTAGCGGCAATTTTTCCTTGCTGTTGTAGCGTGACCCAAATCGGTATACCCTCTTTCCACCATGCTGGATTACTTACGCTCTCGCGAGAAGAAAGCCGAAACACTTGTCCAGCAATCTCAGGATCCAACATTTTATTATTCACGATACCATGATGATCTGGATAAAGCCCGGTCACCATACTGTAATGATTTGGAAATGTTAGAGACGGAAAAGAAGGTTTTAAACCTTTCGCTACAACCCCCGATTGAGCCAGGCGAGATAAAGTCGGCGTAAGCCCACGCGTTAAATAATGCGGTTTAAAACCATCGATACTCACTAAGACAACAAGCGGTTTATGTAGGCCCTGCTCAGGCTCAACTGCATGTGCAACAACCATACAAGCCGCCCAAAAAACCAAAGAAAGCATGCGCCCATCTATTAAGTGAGTCATATTTTTATAGGTTCAGTTAAGCAGTTACGTTAAGAGCGATCGCTTTTTATTAGCGCTGTTTAACACACAGAAGAAAAAAATCAGCGCACTACAGAATAGGCACATTGGGTGCACAATCCCTCTATGTATATACCATCGTTTTTGGATATCGATCAGTCATACCCATTAACCACACGCACTGTATTAACTTATTGCAATATTGCAAGGGCAAACGCAATGCACTTGCCCTTTTACTTACATAGCGTGTGGGCTTTATAAAATACGCGCTATCTTTTTTCTGCGACGATTTTCTCGCTCGGCACAAACTCGTTGAGTAAAGCTTGTTTTAATAAATCAGGCGGTAACAATCCCTGTTTGATAACGAAATCATTAAAACGCTTTTTTTCAAATTGATCTCCAAGTATTAACTCTGCCTGCGTTTTTAAGGCACATAACTGTGCGTAGCCATAGTAATAAGCTGTCGCTTGGCCAGGCATTTTGTAAGCATAGCGATCTACTTCCGATTGCGCAAAAGGCTCAGATAACACAATATTACGCATCAAAAATTGCTTGGCTTGCGCCGGTGTGATCTGTCCAAGATTAATCATCGGATCCAGAAAAGCACGCGCAGTACGCAGTAAGCGAAATTGCAAAGAAACCAGTTGTCCTTCAGGCGGCATAAAGGGCAATATCATCGCTTCTGCATATACCCCCCATCCCTCAACGTTCGCGCTATTAAAAGCAAAATGGGCACGCGCAATAGAAATACCTTGTTCAACCATAGAAGCAAACTGCAACTCATGACCAGGCCGTGCTTCATGCGCCGAGAGCGACCACGCGATAGCGTCATAGCTAAAATCATCAAATTTTTGTTTGGTTTTGGGATCACTTAAAGGAATAACAAATTCACCATATTCGCCTGTATTACCTAAGAGACGCGGTGGACTCATAAACGGTGCCGGTATGCTGGCTGCCTCACCTTCCGTTGCGGTGCGAATTGTCACACCCCGGTTAGGCAGCGTAATCAAATCTTCCCGACGAATAATCGCTTCGATTTCTTGGAGACGTGTTTGATAATATGAGATCAGCAGTTCTTCAGATAAAGTATTTTTCTTCAACGCTTTAATCACATCGCGATAATCCGATGAGGGCAATTGATACTTAGTCGCCACAATAGCCGCAACGACCTGTAATTGTTCTCGTATTTCTTGATAATCAAATGTGGCTCGTTCAATCAACACTTCAGGGGTAATATCAACGCCCACATTTTTCAACCCGTCCACGTAAAGCGCTCGGGGCAACCGCACTTCGGTACGTGCACGAGGTAACACATGAGCACGCAACCATTCGTTGTATTCACGTACTTGCTGAGTTAGTTTTTCGAAATCACCTTCCCATCCCTGAATCTGGCTATCTTTAAATAAATCAGCTGTACTCTTTAAATAAAAGTCAGCATTGTTCAAACTTTCATTTACCTGATCAATATAGGGGCCGATTAATCCAGAGCGCGCCAATTGCTCCGTCGTACGATCGCGTGCTAAGGTTGCGATCGGCGTATAGCCTCTTTCATTACCCACATAACGACGTAACCGTATCAATGCTTTAGCTTGCCTAGCAGGCTTATTACGTGCATCAAGCACATCACGCAAACTCGAGTATGCCAACGCACCGACATCAATATAGTCCAGCACATGTTGGTGATGCAAACGCATACTGTCCATTTTTTTTGACAACGCGGCAATCAAAATATCCAAATCTTGTCTGACTTTATTGTCTTTCTCTTTACGCTTTAGCACTTGAATTTTGGATAACTGCTTTTGCGTATCCGCAAGTAATCTTTTATAGCGATGAGGTTTTAAATCGCTTACTTCGATATCGTATTGCTCTTCGCCCAGGAAAGATGCCTCTTCAGGCGTGTATTTAGCAATACTATGCAGCAGTGGTTTGGCTATCGCATCACTACGCACTACCCATTCTTGTGGCGCAGCAAAACTACAAACAGAAAAAATAATAATAAACGATGGCACTAATTTTCGCGAAAATCTAAACATGGATTTCCTTTTAATAAGGGAGCGTTTGATAAAGAACAAACCTAAGGATGGACAAACTCAACTATTTTGAATATTCCTTAGTGTTCTAAGTTATAGCATTAATTTAGTTTTGAGCAAGCGCTGGGGGACATTCATCGCTGCACAAATAACGACAGTGCGCGATAATAATTACGTCAATAAGAATAAGACGACGTGTATCCGGTGATGGGGATTAACTCACCCAATAATAAGCATTTACGTCTATCACAAAAAGCAAGCAGCTGATACGCCGCTTACCCATCGCATATCCTCAGAATTTAAACACATGTTAAATTACGCTTGCGGTAGATAAATGGTCTTGGTCTTACAACGAACAAATTGTCGTGACAGCTAATCTGCCAAAACAACCGGAGACTAATAAGATGAAACATAGTCATACGCATACCCCTTCTTGTGCATGTTGTACTTTGCCCTTATTAGCCTTAGTGGGAAACAATGAGCAAGACCAACAACATTGGGCAGCAGAAATTCAAACCGTACTAAAAGAAAAGACGGCCGCCAAAACGATATCAAATGCACAAGCAAGTAATCCATCGGCTTTTATTTTTCATAATGGCACCATCTACACCATGCAAAATGGGCAACCCAATAGGGTTGCCGCACTCAGTGTGGTCGATAGCAAGGTAAAAGCAGCAGGCACTTTAGAGCAAGTCAAAGCAGCCATGAAAAATGGTCCGCAGGCAACACAGATCGATCTACAAGGTAGAACGTTATTGCCTGGATTTATCGAACCCCATATGCATGTTTTACCCAGTGCGTTATTTTTAGCTTGGGTACAGTTAGGACCTTTTGTGGGACAACGTCTCCGCCCGGGCTATAACAAAGCATGGATAGCACAGCAGCTTAAACAAGCGCTCACACAATTGCCTGCCACAGCAAAAATGCCCGGCGCGAAACAACCCTGGCTATTAGGTGCAGGCGTAGACCCATCGCTGATGGAGGTATGGCAGGATCCCGACCAAACTTTTCTCGATAGCATTAGCGGCAGCATCCCTATCTTTTTGATGAACTCTTCAGGACATATAGGTTATGCCAATACAGCTGCAATGCAAATCGCGGGCGTCCACACTGACAAAGGTATTTTGACTGAAGAGCAAATTAGCAAAATACTTCCCTTTTTACCTAAGCCTAGCCCCCTTTCTTTTCTTAAAAATTTTCAAGCGGTGATGAATAATGCAACATCTTTAGGCATTACTTCACTGTTTGATGCTGGCCTGGGTGCAGCTTTAGGAGTGATAGAAGTCGATTTGCTTAGAGTCTTGGCACACAGCCCATTTACGCCTGTACGCATGGCTGCTGCTCTTTTTTCGAATGAAGACGCACAGTTAGAAAAATGGTTAGATTTATATAAACCAACAGGCAATATTGGTGATGATGAGCGCTTTAGTATTAAAGCACTCAAATTGGTTTCCGATGGATCTAATCAAGGTCTCACCGGATATCAACGTGAGGACTACTGTTGCGCAAAGGAGCATCCGCTACCAGGCGTATCACCGCGAGGGCTCTTTAATTTTGAGCCACCCCTCACATTTACCCAGTGTTTGCAAAAAGTAATTGACCATGGTTGGCCTGTATTGGTACATGCCAACGGTGACCAAGCTGTTAATTATGTTCTTGCTGCATATGAAATCGCCATAAGCAACCAAAGCAACCAAAATATGTTACGCCATCGTCTTGAACACGCTTCTTTATTAGACGATACAAGCATTGCAACCATGGCACGACTGGGTATTTCTCCGAGTTTTTTAATCGGTCATGTTGGGTACTGGGGATATGTTTTACAACAAACTATTTTAGGTCCCGAACGGACAAATACATTAGATCGATGCTATACCGCACAACAAACTGGTTTGCGTATCAGCTTACATTCAGATCATTTTGTTTCACCTCTTGGACCTTTGCGTTTGATGGAACAAGCGGTAACACGTGTGATGGAAGCCGCACCACCGGGGAAAAATGCAGTCCTCAATCCGGCAGAATGCCTTGAAAGGGTCGATGCCCTACGTGCGATTACCTATGATGCAGCTTGGCAATGTCACTTAGATCATCTGGTCGGCTCCTTAGAACCGGGAAAACTAGCGGATATGGTCATCTTAGAGCAAGATCCGCTTGATCCAGAAATCACAGCATTACGCGATATTGCCGTACACGAAACATGGCTAGCAGGCAAAAGAGTCTACTCTCACCCACAAACAGCATTGCCAAAATTGGCAACAGAACTCGATACAGATAATGTGTTTTAAGCTGAAAACAAATCAAAAATAAAAAATGCTGCCCTCTATCACAATAGAGGGCAGACAAGATAGTAGGCAACAGAGCGAGATCAATCCATCACTTGGTTCATTTAAAAACATACATAAGCTTACAAAGCTCCCCTTTTGTTTTTAAATAAAGTAAGCCCTACTTATTTAAGCCAGATCAACCCGAATACATCCATTAGCTGAAACAAGCCATGCTATTTCAGCGATTCTGCGCCAATAAAAAAGGCAATTATTAGATATTGATTTAAATCGATCTAGCTCAAGCAGAAAAAATTATCACAGCGATATATTTATACAATTGAAATACGTTATAAATTTAATAAACAAGAAAAACCTTATTTAAATAGCAACCTACCCCGTCAATTAAATAGCCTTACTACCCAGGTAATACCATCACCTTCCCAGTATAAAAAGCCCATTTTCTTTTCAAAACCGCTCATATTTTCATAGCGCAACTGATCTTTTTGGTTTTATTCCCACACAAATCTATTTTTAATTCACATTAAAATCTAATGTGCAATATAAAATATCACCTACTAATATGTAATTACATATCCCTTTTTATAAAATACTGATGTACTATCCACATAGTGAAATCAATATTATACTTATTGATCAAATATCGTTGATAGTTGAGGGGAGAAATATTGAATAACAAACTTTCAATTGCTTTAACAATAATAGTTTTTATTGTGTCAATTTATTTCATCAATAAAAACTCAGAAAGTACCGCGACCGATCTTCCTAGAGCCATTAGTAAGATTCAATAATCTATTTATATTAAATGGCTGGATTAGCACAGCCGACCACAAAATAGCAATCAAAGGCGATACTGCCGATACATTAACGACCGGGAAAATATTCTCAAACGGAGATTAAAAAGATACCCGGCAATAAAGCGCAGGTTATAAAGTGTAGTTATACAACAAGCTTAACCTTGTAAGGCCAACTCCTCAGGGGAGAAAATGAAAAAATTAGCCGCCACACTACTCATATTGCTCGTAACACAAGTAGTTATTGCCCACGATATCTGGGTCGATGGCTATACACGCCAAGATGGCACCTACGTACAAGGGCATTACAAAACAGCACCAGATGGCAATCCATCTAATAATTACAGTGCGCAAGGAAATATTAATCCATATACAGGGCGAAGCGGAACAGTGGACCCTAACGAAAATCGACATAATCCACCTAACTTATATCAAAAAGAAACAACACCATCGAAATAATTTCCCGGAAATAGCGAAGCATATCGTCTGTTATCGGAAAATCTTTAAATTAGCAATGTATAAATGGCAATGCCCAGAGCAATTTAGATAAAAATTTATCGTTTTATTTTCCTCTTTAGTGGGATTTATTGGATCGAATATTTCTGCACAACCTTATTGCGATCTCAATATGAGTGCCCCAGACCTAATGTGCCCCGCAAAGAATCGTCAAAAAAATGGGGGTATTCTAATGAAAGTCGCCCAATGGGAAAAATAGGGTCGAAACACACCCGCAATCAAGTCATCACCTAAGCTGTGCGATCAGTCAACCAGAGCCATATAATAAGACCCCCGAAGAAAAGAACGCAATCGTCCGTACAGATGGTGCGATGATCGCGAGGGTTTATGATCGTCGAAGAATACGCGTTTTGCGGGCTACGAATAAATCAAATTTCAAACTTTGGAATACCATCTTCCAAAAAGAAATACATAACCGTTAAGAGCTCGCAAAGCTTTATAGATATTGGGGTGGCTGATGGGGCTCGAACCCACGACAACAGGAATCACAATCCTGGACTCTACCAACTGAGCTACAGCCACCACGGTAGTCTTGCCGATTTGGCAAGACGCAGATTATACAAGTACTCGCAGAACTTGCCTAGCATTTTGATGCGATAATGTGCAGCTTATTTGACCTATGCAGCCATAATCTATGCGCACTCTTATCAAATCAGCACAAGACATTGCTCATATGCGTGTTGCCTGCCGACTCGCTTCTGAAGTATTGGATTACATTACGGACTTTGTTACAGTGGGCGTGACAACGGGCGAGTTAGATGCCCTTTGCCACACTTATATGCGTGATGTACAAGGCACAGTTCCTGCGCCACTAAATTATCAACCACCTGGTTACCCTCCTTATCCTAAAGCCATTTGCACTTCGGTCAATGATGTTATTTGTCATGGCATTCCGGGGGAGCGCGTATTGCGAGCGGGAGATACGGTAAACCTTGATATCACCGTCATTACACCCGAAGGTTATTTTGGTGACACAAGTCGTATGTTTTTTATTGGCGAGCCGTCTATTTTGGCAAAGCGTTTATGCGAAGTAACTTATGAGTGCATGTGGTTAGGTATTGCACAAATACGTGATCAAGCGTATCTCGGGGATATTGGTTACGCGATTCAAAAACATGCGCATGCGGCTGGATATAGCGTGGTGCGTGAATATTGTGGCCATGGTATTGGTACGGTTTTTCACGAAGAGCCTCAAGTTTTGCACTATGGCAATCCCAAGACAGGCATGCAACTCCAAGCTGGCATGATTTTTACGGTTGAACCTATGATTAATGCCGGCAAACGTGACATTCGGATCATGCCAGATCATTGGACAGTCAAGACACGTGATCGTAGTCTTTCAGCGCAGTGGGAACACACAGTATTGGTGACGCAGACAGGTTACGAGGTTCTTACCTTATCTGAACATAGTCCCCCTCCCCCAGACCTGATCAATCAACGTTCTGTTGTACTTTAAATGCGGATGGTGCATACCCTATTGCGCCAAACATTACGTTTGCAACTGCAAGTGGGCAAAGAGAAAATCTTTGCCGATTTTATTGAAAATGGCCGGCTAGCCCCTCTCTTTTTGGGCTTGCGCCGTTTATTAGATCGTTTACTCAAGCAAGCTTGGTATGCCATACCTATGCCTCCCTCCTGTACATTGGTTGCGGTCGGTGGCTATGGGCGTGGCGAACTATTCCCATATTCTGATATTGATGTACTGATATTGGTCGCCGATACCATGAGTGCGGATGACAAAGCACATATAGAAGCGTTTGTCCGATTATGTTGGGACGCTTCCATTGAAATCAGCTCTTCCGTACGTACAGTAAGTGAATGTATTGATCAAGCTAACCACGACATCACAATACAAACTGCATTACTTGAGCCACGTAGAATTGCCGGCAATGCAGTCTTGTTTAATCTACTCTGTTATCGCTATCATCAATCTCTGGATGCACGTGCTTTTTTTCTAGCCAAACAACAAGAAATGGTGCAGCGCCACGCACGTTATGAATATAGTCCTTATAGTCTTGAACCCAACTGCAAAGAGAGTCCTGGGGGGTTACGTGATTTGCAAGTCATTTTATGGATGGCGCAAGCAGCAGGACTTGGGGAAAGCTGGAAAACATTATTTGAAAATGGATTTCTCACACAGCACACACTACGTGAGTTAGTTAAAAGTAATCGAATTCTTAAAACGATACGTGCCCATTTGCATTTAATTGCCCAACGACAGCAAGACGTTTTACGCTTTGATTTGCAGCCGACATTGGCACAGCGTATGGCATTCACTGGCGCTGATATCCGCAAGGTAAGCGAACAGTTAATGCATAAATATTACTGTGCAGCAAAAGTAGTCACACAACTCAACACCATTCTGATACTCAATCTTGAGGAAAAATTATTTCCCAGCATCGAGCAAAATGCACAGCCTCTAGGCGTATATTTTTGCGAACGTCAAGGTCTCATTGACCTCGTTCGCGAAGATATTTACCAGACACACCCTTACGCTAGTCTGGAAACATTTTGGGTATACACCCAAACGCCGGGTCTACGCGGTTTATCTGCTCGTACCTTAGATGCCTTATATCACGCACGTAACCAAATGCACGCACGTTGGCGCCGCGACCCGGTTAACCAAATGTTGTTTATCAGCATTATCCAAGCTCCACACGGCGTAACACGCGCATTACGTTTAATGAATCAGCTGAGTATTCTGGGCGCTTATTTGCCTAGCTTTCGTCGCATTGTCGGGCAAATGCAGCATGACTTATTTCATGTTTATACCGTTGATCAACATATTTTGATGGTAATTCGTAATGTACGCCGCTTTACCATGACTGAGCATCATCATGAGTTTCCACTATGCAGCCAATTAATTTCGCAATTTGAACGCCCCTGGGTTTTAGTGATTGCCGCCCTATTTCATGATATTGCCAAAGGCCAAGGGGGTGATCATTCTCACTTAGGTGCGCGCTTAGCTAAACAATTTTGTCATCAACACGGCTTAGCAGAAACTGACTGCCAATTAATAAGCTGGCTTGTCGAGCACCATCTCAGTATGAGTCGTGTTGCCCAAAAAGAAGATTTTTCTGAGTCTCGCGTCATTTTGCGCTTTACTCACTTAGTAAAAGATCAACGTACACTCACCGCACTGTACTTACTGACCGTCGCTGATATGTGCGGCACCAGTCCTAAAGTATGGAGTGCATGGAAAGGTAAGTTACTGGAAGATCTTTATTACATCGCGCTAAACACACTTAGTCGTACGGTACCCAACAACGATACTCAAGTCATGCAACGAAAGAATGCGTCCTTAGAAATATTGCGCGAATACGGATTAACCGAGGCAACGCAAAAAACCCTCTGGGCACAACTTGATAACGATTTTTTCTTACATCATGATACCAACCAAATTGCCTGGCTAAGTCAGTATCTATGTCATCACGTAACCAGTAATGCTCCCATTGTCAAAGCACGCGAAGCTTCATTTGGCGGAGGAATAGAAGTGCTTGTCTATATTTCAGATCAAGCTGATTTATTTGTCCGTCTATGCGCTTATTTTGCTCAAAAAAATATCACCATTCTTCAGGCAAAAATTTACACCACGCTTCATGGCTATGCATTAGATACATTTCAAGTTACCGATTCCCAGATCGATATAGCCCATCAACAACCCGGCCACACGACGCATGAAATGATCGAAACAGAATTAAGCAAGCAACTCACGCAGCCTGATTATTTTCTTCCCCGTATTGTGAGTCGAAGCTCGCGTCAATCACGTAGCTTTCCCCTCCAAACACAAGTCACACTCCAAGCGGATACACAACACCGCTATGTTCATTTAACCGTATGCACAAGTGATCGTACAGGCTTACTGTATTGCATCGCGCAAGTACTGGCACAACATAAAATCTCCTTGCATATGGCCCGTATCAATACTCTGGGAGAACGGGCTGAAGATATTTTTTTACTAGATGGACAGACCTTACAAGACAAAAAACAGCAAGCACAGTTGAAAACGGATCTACTTACCGCGCTCTCTTCACAATAATTGCTTACCCTCAAACTAGCTCCATTGATTTCTTTTTATTATTAGCCTTATGCGAAAAACGACCCTTCACCTCCCTGGCAAAACACAGAGCGCAGGCAAACCATCCTTAAAACATGCACATGTTATTCAATCAAACCAAGGTAGACGCGCTATTGATGCCGAGAAAAAAATAACAACGCACAATAAAAAACAACCCATCGAAAAAGCAAACACACCCAGAAATACGCGTAACGCATTGCACGCACCGACGATTTCTGCAGAAGGAGCGCAAACCGGCGTGCGTCTATCAAAACGCATGTCCGAACTAGGCTTATGCTCACGCAGAGAAGCGGAATTTTGGATTACTCAAAATTGGGTAAAAGTAGATGGTGTGGTTGTGAATATATTAGGCACACGCATCGATCCAAATGCACAGATTGAAATTGAAAAAGAAGCCACCCACACGCAAGCACAGTGTTATACCGTATTACTGCACAAGCCCATGGGATATGTCTCAGGTCAGGCAGAGGACGGGTATTTACCCGCAGCGACACTGATCACCAACAATAATCGTTGGGAAAAAGATACCTATCGGAAAGTGACGTGGCCCCTACATAAACTCGCGCCAGCAGGACGACTCGATATTGATTCAACAGGCTTATTGGTACTTACCCAAGATGGCCGCATTGCACGCGCCTTAATCGGTGCCGATTCAAAAATTGAAAAAGAATATCTAGTGCGCGTTGCTTACGACACACCCACTGGGCTTATTGAACAACAAATTGATCAAGCATTTCCTGCCGAGCAACTTGCACAACTACGACATGGCCTGATGCTCGATGGCCAAGCATTAAAACCCGCAAAAGTCAGTTGGCAAAACGGTGAACAACTCCGCTTTGTTTTGCGTGAAGGAAAAAAACGCCAAATTCGTCGTATGTGTGAACAGGTAGGACTACGCGTCGTTGCACTTAAGCGGGTACGTATTGGTCAAGTAAATTTAGGACATCTACCCGTGGGGCAATGGCGCTTGCTCGGCTTTAACGAAATATTTTAAAACGCAGGCCTTACTTTCGAGCGCGACTACGACTACGAGAGGTCACTGTACTGGCTGCCTCAATCACCACTTGTGCATCATCATCTTTCGTACGCGCGCGAAACCATCGCGTAAGCCTATTTTTATCCTCTGTTGATAAGGCTTGGCTAAGGCTAACAAATAATATATACGCCTGCTTTAGCTCTGATGAAGAGGTCTCGCTGAGTACCTGTCCACGGCCCACCGTAGCGCGCTTAATTTGTTGATATTGTGCTTGTAGCTCATGCAATATGTCTGTATAGACTGTGACGCTTTCATCACTTTCACTGAGCTGTCGCTGTAATTTCTGAATCGTTTTATCTTGCTCATTAATCGTTTGCATACTTCGTTGATACAAATCGCCCAAAATACCTTCTTTGATTGAAGCCAAATCTATCTTGTTATCTGTACTTTGATGAATCTTGATAGAAGCACCCTGCAGTCCTGCTTCTGCTAACTTTACATTGAGCAAATCCAATGTAGATTGATCGACCGGCTCACCAATTAAGGTCATTTCAATACGCCGCTCTGTGGGCATAATGGATACATCAGCGACATGCGTATTTTTAAATTGGAACTCGCGCTTAACAAATGCACGCGCATGATTCTTAAAAAACTCATCACCCACCAATTGATAAGCCAAATAAAAACTAGGTAATGCGGTCATAGCAACCGTTAAGAGCAATATTTTTTTAACACGCCGCTCAATTTTTTTATCCACAAAATTGCGATGTGGCAAACTTAAAAAACTAATCACCACAGCCGTTGATACTGCAATAAACACACAGTTAATTGAAAACAGATACGCCGCACCAAAGAAAAATCCCCAATTACCGTGTGCTAATCCAAAACCCGCCGTACACAACGGAGGCATCAAAGCCGTCGCAATCGCAACCCCTGGAATCACATTAGATTTTTCTTTTCGCGTCGCACCAACAATACCGGCTAGTCCCCCAAACAACACAATCAACACATCCCAAATAGTGGGTGTAGTACGGGCAAACAACTCAGATTGCGCTTCACTTAATGGACTTACTAAAAAATAAAATGTCGAGGTAAGCAAGCTAATTGCCGTCGCAATACCCAGATTAACAAACGATCGTTTAATGAGTGGAAAATCATAAATTCCTACCCCATAACCAATCCCCATGATTGGGCCCATCAGGGGAGAAATCAACATTGCACCAATAATCACCGCGGTCGAGTTAACATTTAAGCCAACGGAAGCGATAAAAATAGCAAACATTAAAATCCAAGGCGTTGCCCCTGTTAACTCAACACCACCCCGCAGATATGCATCGATTTTGTCATCATTCGCTTTATCCACATGCAAGCTAAAGCGCTTAGCAAACACGCTACGAATACGCGCCAAAATAATTAATGTATTAGAACGTGTAACCATCAGGGTGAGGTGTACTGTCAATAACGGACACTCGCATTTCAAAAAACTACTTAAGCTGCATGAAATTTTTTAGTAAATGCAGCGGGAGACAAGTAACCTAATCTTGAATGTCTCCGCTGCCGGTTATAGA
>JADYYQ010000060.1 GCA_020853585.1 Ottowia sp. | reverse complement strand
TGTCCACGTTGGACGTTATGGAACGAAGTACGTGCAAGTTACGATTATCTGAATATTGTTGAAGGACTTATACCTCTGCCCCATGGCATTAGTGAGCCATTTTTCCAATTGGCTGGGCGGCAATTATTTGAGGATGTCTGCATTAAATTAGCTGAAGCTGGCAGAATGACAAATAAGGCATTATATGAAAGTATTGCACTAGAAGAGATCGACAAAATTTATGCTTTGCTGAAAGGCACCGCAGGTGCATCCTATGTTGCGCCTAAAACAGAGAAAACCGGCCACAACATACGTATGGTCGTTGTCAATGCCATCAATAGTTTTCGTTTTTTGCGTGATGATGGTGAAAACTTTTCTTTGCGTAATTGGCTAGAAAAAGAGAACGATGATAGTTGGGTATTTATCAGCGCAAAAGAGACACAAAAAACGGCGCTTAAGCCGCTTATTTCACTATGGGTCAGTATCCTAATTCGTTACGCAATGGATTTAAAGCCAGTGCACGAGCCACGTTTATGGCTGGTGATTGATGAATTGGCAGGATTACACAAATTAGAGACCCTTGAGCTAGGACTGACCAATCTCAGAAAATACGGTGTGCCGATGCTCAATGGGGTGCAGCAGTTTTCGCAACTAATTGAAATTTATGGGCCGCATGTGGCTAAGACTATTATCTCAATGTCGCAAACTAAATTAGTTTTGCGGGTTGGTGATGGAGATACCGCCAAGGTCTTAGAGGAGCTTTTTGGTAAAGCAGAAATTGATGAAAAAGAAGAGACGTACAGCTACGGGTTGAATTCGCAACGCGATGGTGTCAGTGTGTTTGCCCGTCGGCAGATGCGTGAAATTGTCATGTCCTCGGAAATCCGGCATTTACCTGATTTGGCAGGATATTTTTCGATACCAGGAAATTACCCGGTTGCGGAGGTCAGCTATAGCTATCGTAACCGCGAAAAAGTCGCGTCTGGCTTTATTGAGCGGAGTGGTTTTGAGGTGTTCCTCGAGCAAGATAAAAACCAACCATCCGCTTTAGGGGATGATGACGATGTTAATGTATCTGGAAAGGTGCTTGCTGGGCCAAACGATAGCCAAAAGACACAGGATAAAGGCGTGTTGGCTGGATTGTAACTCAGTCGCTTGACCCATACGCCATTGGCGTATATAATTTCATGCATGGAGTTTATAGAGACATCAACTTTTACTCGTATGGTGACAGCATTGTTGTCAGATGAAGAGTACCGTGCGTTACAAAATGAATTGGTTGATGACCCCGAGCGCGGTGATCTTATTAAGGGCGGAGGTGGCATTAGAAAATTACGCTACGCTGTGCAAGGGCGGGGCAAAAGTGGTGGTGTGCGTGTGATTTACTACTGGGTAAGAGACGATTATCTTATTTATATGTTGGTCGTATATCCAAAGTCTAAAAAAGACAATCTGACCGATAAAGAAACTGCTGTACTGCGGGAATTTGTGAAGGAGCTATGATGGACAAGTCGCTTTTTGATGATTTGGTGCAAAGCCTGAAAGAAGCTAAAGACATTTCTAAGGGAAAAGCGGATGCTTCACGTCATTTCGAAGTCAAAGCTCCGGATGTCAAGGCCGTGCGAGAACATATTGGACTATCGCAAAGCGAATTTGCTCGTTTGATGCGTGTGAGTATCAAGACCCTGCAAAACTGGGAACAGCATCGTCGCAATCCAACTGGCCCAGCTTCGGCGTTATTGAGGATTGTACTAGCGGCACCTGATGTCGTTCTTAAGTCTTTGCACGTTTGATATTTAAACAGTGGTTAGTGTAGATATATTTAATCAGTGATGTTGCTTTTACCGATGCTTCTTCTTATAGATGACAAAACCGCCCTAAGGCGGTCTGCCGCCCTAAAAGCATTCGGCTAAACCGAACGGTTAAAGGGTGAGTCGTGAACCAATTGTAACACTTATAATCACGGTTTGCACTGTCGCGTCAAATCCCCATCACATGCTCGTGCTGCTGCTGTTGCCGGTGAGCTTCTAACGAACTTGTTTTATCTTGATCCTGGCAAATAACCCGATGAGCTGCTTTGCTATCGTTGGTGTAAATCTCCACATCATTTCTAGCGCGGGTGACACCGACATAAAAACTACGCTCCCCAAATATCTTGGCGATTTCATGCAATGCTTTAGTTTTTTCGCCATCCTCTTTTTCTACCGCATGGATATGAAAGAGCGTTTTATCAACGGTTAAACCTTGTGAAGCATGCACTGTTACCGCATAAGCATGATCCCAATGCTTGTACTCTTTTAAATCAAATTGCACAGTTTGATTGCCGGTTTCGAGTTTAACGTGGCCAAATAAAATCGATTTGACTGTACACATTTCCCCCGTTTTTATTTCTTGTGTTGAGCGCGTAAAGCGTATCTTGTCACCCGCGGCAAGTTGCCTTTCTTCTCGCTCGTATACCTCCATCGTTTTCTTGCCTTTGGGATTAAAGCGTACCTCTTCCCCTTTTTCTGTTGTTAGGGTCAACACATTTTTTGCGCGGTCTATTTTTTTAACGGTGAGATAACTATTATCAGGTACACCCAGGGCTTTATAGCCGCGACGAAATAGCACCACATCTTTTTCTTTGTAGTAACGTGCATGCTGCATTTCTGCTTCTGTAAGGCTGCGGTTAACGAGAATATTAGTTTCTTTATCTCGGCCTTTAAGTTGACCAATATCGCGTAGCTGTTCCCTGACGAGAGAATTAATTTGTACTCGATCACGATTAAATGGCGTAATGATAAGCGTGTTGTCTCGATCACCTTTCATATAGCTTGAGACTAGTTGCTCAAATAGTTTGTCTTTCTCACCAAGCGCCGTTACTTTTCCTTGTGATTCGAGTTTCTCAAAAGCAAGACTATTATTCCGCTTCACAATATCACTGACTACTTTTTGTAATTCAGGATTTTTTTGGCGACGTATTTCGGTCATGCGTGCAGTAGCGATACCATTTTTCTGACTTAACTCAAATGGTTTTCCTGCTTCAGGGGAACTAAGTTGACGCACATCCCCCACAAAAGCAACACGGGCATTAGCGTTGTCTGCCAGACGCATGAGATGACTCATATCGCGTTGACCGATAAATGAGGATTCATCTACAACCCAAAGTTCTTTATTGCGCTCACAAGATTTGCCAGCGGCACGTTGTGTCTCAATTTCTTTTTGAACTCTTTGCTCGTTGATCAGCGTCATCTTGACAGTGTGGCTTTGGATACCGGTTTCGATGGCAAGTGTTTTTGTTGCTGAGCCACTAACAGACATACCTTTAACGACATAGCCTTGTTCTTCAGCCATCACTCTAACCGCTTGCAACATGGTGGTTTTGCCGGTTCCTGCATCACCCTGTATCGCGACAAAGCGATCTTCGGATGACAGACTAAGTGTGATGGCGTCTTTTTGTCCGGGCGTAAAGGCAAATTGTGGATTTTTAGTGCGTAAGCGTTCATGTGCTTCGTAGCGTTGAATTTGCGCGTCGATATTTTCTGCTGGCAGTATGATGCCGCCTTGTTTTTTTGACTCGTTGAGTCGCGTAACTAACCACTCTTCTTTTTGTAATAGGCGCTGTGTAGTCACTTGCTTGTCATCAAATTTAATCAGCGTGCCATTTTTAAGTAGTTCGTTATATGTTTCTTCAATTTCTTTAAATGAGGCTTTGCCAACCGCGTGTTGAGTAGCGGTACGTAGCAGTAAATCACTAGGCACAACCATTTCTCGCTCATGCAAATGCGCAGCAGCAAAACGCAGTGCTTCGAGTGCATGATTTTCTGTAGCGTGTTGTTTGCCCGTTGTTGATTGCGATATGTTGCTAGAGACTATTTGGGCTGGTTGTTTAACAGACTGCTGAGGTGGCGGGTTCTTTTGTTGTGTTTGAATTTTTTTGCCATTAACACTGATAGTTTGAGCAAAATTTTCTAATGGAATATCTGTGGTTTGCGCCTTTCCTTCCTTATTCTGTATTTGATGGGACGTAGGCTTTGCTCCGACAATATCTGTTTCTAATGTGTTGACGCTGGCTTGTTTTGGATTGTCGCTAGAGGGATGGTTTGATGTTTGATCAAGTGCTCTTTCAGCTTGTCGCATTGTGGCTGCTTTTTCAATGTCATCAAGACGTAAGCCAACCGATTTAGCGCGATCTTGCCATTCTTGTAGGAGTTGTGCGTGATCCACTTCTTTTTTGGACTTGCGCGTCATCAGTGTAGCTTTCTCGCGCAATTCAGCACTAGCCGATTTGATATCAATGCCCCGTTTCGCTAGCGCTTCTTTAATTTGTGTGCGGCGTTGACTGTAGTGTTCGAGTTGATCAGCATCGATCCCTTTAATCTCAAAATTACCCAGCTTATCTTTAACCTCAATCTCAAAACCGATTTTTTGAACTTGTAGGGCTAGTTCATTGATATAGATAGCACCCAAAGTGTGCTGCGCTTCATAAATTGGATCATTGGTTAATGATCGCCATTTGCCATCGACAGATTGGGTAGCATTCATGATGGCGCAATGCGTATGGGTCAGAGGGTCTAATTCACGGCTAGTGTTATGACGAAATAGCGCAACGGTCAGGTTGCTTGATTTTTCAAATATAGTTCGTTTGCCACGCCCTACACGTGCGCCAGCTAAATGCTTTTGCATATAGTCCAGTGCGGCATATACGGCATTTTCATGTGCTTGGCGTACCGCTGTGTTGCCTTGTATTTCTGCGAGCAGAGAAACAGATTTAGGTGCGGAGAAGGTAACATCGGTATAGGGACGATGCTCACGTTCTATTTTTCCTTTGGCATTGGTAATGTTGCGCCCTAAAAGTTGATTGCCCACTTCACCATTCAGTATTTTTTTAAAATCTTCTGGATCAACAACGCCATGTAGGCCCAATTTTGTCGCGCCAGCGCCCCACCATTCAGAAGTTTCTAGGCCCTGTTCTTTACTGTAGTAGTTGTCAGCCCTAAAGTAATGTATGGCACTGCTTGTACTGCGGCCATTGCTAACGGACATCATGGACGGCACCCCCTTTTATTTAAAGCGTTTTAATTTTCTTTCCAGTGCGAGTCCACAGAGTTATCCCCTGTATATGTGGATAAGTTTTAGGCGACAATCACATCATGAGATTTTGTTAAAAGAACTTGACTTACTGCTGCCTTTTTGCTTGGAGGTAACGCTGGCATTGATGCATCTCCTATGCGCCATACCCAAGAAGCTAATTTACTTTCTTCGATTAAGGTGTCCATCTCATTGATGGTTTCTTCACTTGCTGTGGGTGGGCAGATGTATAAGGCCGTAGCTTGCGTTGGCGTATCTGCAAGCACCACACAGGCTAGCGGTTTAGTCTCTGCCAGGTTGTAGCGCAATCCTTTAGTAAATGGGCGCTGTGCTTGTGTCAGGGCCTCGAGCAAGGCTTTATCAAAGGTGCTCTCAAATGGAATCCAGTTTTCTGTGACGTTAATCAGTGCCACTTCTTCTAATGTGGGAATACCTGTGGCACTGACACCAAAAGTGCCAATCATTATTAAATGCGTTTCTGGTAACGCATCCCATAGCGCCAACGTGAGGTTAAAACGCTTGAGTAAGCGTGCATGTAAATCATCATTCATCATGAAATGACAATCAGGTAGATGCTTGAGAATAATTTTTTGTCCGAAGCGAGAGGGGGCGATGCTTTTAACTTCGCCAATGGCAATCATCAGTCTGCGTAATTTTTTGTGTGACGCATGATTTTTCATCATGCGTGCGACACGACGTTGATTTATCTCTTCTTTTTTTTCGAGTGAAAACGATTCAGGGATATACAGCACGTCGGATAAGTTCATGCCTTTAGCCAACTTGTTGTCGGCCGCTTGATAAAGATATTTATTAATCACGTACCAACTGCGTTTACCTGCCATTGCCGGTGTCCAACGATTTAGTCCTGCTTCTTCCCATAGATAATGCAAAGTGCCACGTAGACTTAATTTTTTGCCATCTGTTTTTACGCTATCAGCTTCGGCATCGCTCGGTGTGGGTGCTGCGCGGCTACCGCCTTTTGACAATGAAAAATCAAATTTTAATATCGAGATGCCTTCATCAGGGTTTTCTTGAATCGCTGAACCCATGACTTCGCCTAAGCCAGAAAGTTCTGCTGGCGGTTCATAGGTTTCGCAAGTAGGCAAATGCGTGCTACCAGAATTTGGCATACGTTTTATTAAATATCTGCCATGCGCACGGGCCACGTACATCGAAATACCCGTCTCCGTACAGAGACAAAGCGGCCGGACTTTTGATTCGTAAACGCTAGCTAAGGCTATTTGCAAAACACTTTCATCATCGCTACGAATGCGTTGGTCGTTGATGAGGTAGATTCCCATGCCGTCTCCTGACAAAAATATTGCGTGGTTTTATCGCTCTGTGGTTATTTGTTCGGCTAGTTCTACGAGATGTTTTTCAGCAATTTCTTTAGGCTTAAAGCCATAGCCAACACGATCAGTGATTTTGGTGGCAGTACCTATGGTGGTGTCGTTTTGAATAAGCGTAAATTGCGTAATCACGCTTTCTTTCCATTCACACCAAGAGGCAGAAAATGGGCAGACCGTTTTTGTTTCCGTGCAAGATAATTCTGTTTCACCGCTGGTAAATATTGCTGCGACTAAGCCAACGAGTAAACCTACGCCAGCTAATCCGCTATTGCCTATCCCCGGAGCAATGGCACTTGCAGCAGAAACACCGCTACTCATGCCGACATTCCACGCTTCATGTTTGCCAATCGTGTTGTCTTGTTTACCGCAAGCTAAGAAATTTAATTTAAAGCGGCTGGGTTCTTGTCCGGCAAGCACATCGGAGACGGGCATGATTTTTCCTGGATAACCTTGCTGATGTTCAAAGACAAGGCGATAAAAGGATTTGGCTTGAAGCTGTAGCGGTGTTTCAGTATCAGCGATGTCTTTTTTGGAAAAGTGTTTTTCTAATTCGACTTGGATGGCGGGGTCGTCAGCTTGAATGTGTACTGACTGACCATCTAGGCTAGCCCAATCAATTTGCGTGGCTTGTGTGGGCGATACGATAGCCTCTTCGGCAAAGGCGCTATGTGCAAATACCGCGAGGGTAATGAGGGCGATTTTTAGCATGAGTTGTCTCCTATTTATTTTGTTTTTTTGTGACTAAATCAAGCTGGCAATGGCTGTAAAATTCGTGTATCTTGGTTTTTCAATCTCCCTTATGGAGTTAACAGAATGCGCACAATTAAGCCTTACACGCCTTATTTGCTCGTTGCACTTGCCGTCATACTGAGTTCGATGTTGATTGGTATTGTTGGCGCTTTTGAAAAAAGCGATATGGGGATACTCTCCGGCTTCACATTTGGTGGCGTACTCTTTTCCTTGCCATGGCTGCTTAATGCATGGCGGAGTAGAAAGCACATTACGCAAAGCGTAGGTCACACGCAGGGAGAACTGCTTTCCAAAGAGGTATGCGAAGTAAAACCGCATACTTCTTATCTGGTCATTGGTTTGATGTTGATGCTTGCGCCAATAGCTCTTGGTATTGTTTTTTCGACTAGGACGAATGATATAACCGCACTCCTGCCTGGAATTTTGTTGGGCTCGTTGTTTTCTTGCCCATTTATATGGTGGTATCAGCAGAGCAAATATTCTGGCACAGGATATAGCGGTGATAGTTTCCATCCAGGTCGGAAGGATTATTCGGCCGCTGCTCGCTCGCAATCTAACTTTGATGAAACATTCAGCCCCGTATATAGAAATTTTGCGCAGAATATTTATCACAACCGCCATTACTAAATCTAAGCGCATTTTTTTATAAAGGATGGTCATCACTTCGATCCTTTCTTTGGCGCTGTCACTGTTACTGGTTGGCTCTTATAAGACTCTTCGGCATTACGCTTATTAGCGCCATTTCTATTCGCGCTTTTATTTGTATGTCCAATTTCATGCTCCGCAAGACCCGCTTTCGTTGATTTCTTATCATCCGAATGTGGGTCAATTGTTGTGTTAAGAGTTGAATTGGTCTGTGCTATTGGCTTTGAACTTTTTGCAAACTCCTCCACATCAGGACGGCTAGCGTAGTTAGAAGTGACATGCCGTGCCTGGTCTTTAAATGTAGTAGCGGAAGGTTCCGCTTGCGCTAATTTTTCTCTATTAGTGGTCTGTGATTTAGTTATTGGCGCATGCTCATAATCTTTCGCAATACTACGATCATTAGAGTCATATCCGAGTACATCTCGCATGTCATCCCATGCCCGGATCGATACATCCGCTGTTCTCGACTTATCTTTATCCAAATTCGGATCAACCGTCCCCTTCACTTTTTGATGCGTCTCTGCTACACGATTTTTGGCTACATGGATGTTTTCTTTGGCTGTCTCCATGCGGTGATCAAGTTTATTAGAGAATTCTGTTGGCATTGATACCGGTGCAGTGCTTTTTGCTCCTGTATGTTTGGCGTAGTCACGATAAGCGCTTTGTGTTGAGTCTTTAACCTCGTCCACATTCGCCTTCCCTGATTGAGCAACCTCTTGGCGGTTAGTCTTGGGTAGTTGCCCATCAAGATACTCAGGCAGCGTCCATTGCTGTTGTGTTTGTTGTATGGCTGAATATTCTTGTAGTAATTCGCGTTTTTGGTCTGCGGACATTGCCGCAAAGCGGAACGGGCTAATGCCAAAGGTCTGTTGTAATTTATCAGCAAGATCGACGGCACGATATTGATCGAAATTAAAACCATGTTCTTTAAAATTTTCGCGCTGTGATCGATGATCAATGCCTTCGCCTTGACGTACAGAGGCCCGCTGCCCTTTCTCATGAAACTGGCCTTGCTCTAAGCTAGCGCGCTTACCATCTACATTGGATTGATGGGATTGCGTGCCATCGTTGTAGTTCTTATCAACGCTACCATCTTGGCGATAAAATTGATCTTGATTAAAACTTTCTTCGCTTGTTGCATCACGACTACGCCCCATATTGCGATTTCTATTCGAGCTATAGCTTGCTTCTAAACCCAAATTAGCACTACCTCCTAAACCTGCTCCACCACCTCCTCCGCTACCTCCGCCTTTCCCGCCGCCACCAACACCTAGTCCACCACTGACGCCAGCGTTTAATGTCGTACCATCCATTTGCTGATAACTATCTTGCTGAAAGGCACCGCTAGCATCTCGCTGCCCCGTACCGGTGCGGTCATCTCTTCCACCCCCCTCGCTTACACGGAAAGCATCACTCAAATTTTGGTTATCACTACGTCCTGCTTCATGACCCATGTAGCTTTGCAAGCTAGCATTAGCGCGTCCCCCTGCTGATGCAAAACTTTCTTTATCAAAGCTTGTCGATTGATTGGCATTGACGCTACTCCCAATGCGCTGGCCTATCCGACTACTATCTTGCACCGCCAAACTATTCATGGCTTCGGCAATCGTTGATACCGCTTGTCCATAGCGTGTAACCGTTGTGCCATTCCCCATACGCAAAGACATAGCCCCATTTTGGGTAGCGTAGTCGGTATTAAATTTGTTTGCTTGCGTAATATTGGAGGACATACTGTCATGCGTTTGCGAGCCAGTTTGGTAATTGCCCAATGCCGCTTGCCCACCCGCTGCCGAGGCAGCACTTTGTGTCGTATGAAATGCCCGATCAAAAGCATTATTCATCGGCCCTTGGCCTAGCTTAACAATTGCGCCCGCAATAACAGGTACCAACCACACGAGATAACCAATCATCGCCTGGTCATCGACCAACATACTTTGAAATGGACCCAGTTTTGCAAAAGGAATACCCTCCGTACCCGATACCCACTTAGCTTTTCTGGCAAGATTGATCGTCATCAGAAAATTCAACACCGCAAATAACATCGGCCACAGCGCCACCCACGCCATTGTCGAAAAATAATTCATCAACACGGCTCTGGCTTTATCGGCAGTTTGCGTCACCATCAACGGCAGAATGATGGGGAAAATAGCAATCAAAATAAATTCAATCGCGTTATGGAATCGAGGTAAGGTTTCTTCCGCCATAATGGTCTGCGCACGCAACGTAGTATTCGTTTGCGCTGCCGCCATCGTCGCTGCATTCATGGCACTCACAGCTCCTGGGTCTTGCAACATTTGCGCAATATTGCCACCTGCTTCACGCCACACATTATTGAACATCGCCTGGCGAATAGTTTGCGCAGCAGAACCGCCTGATGCCCATAAAAAATCTTGGGTGCTACCCAATTGCTGCGCCAGCAAATTACCGGCTACTTGAGCATTCGTAATTTGTGGATTGAACTGACGACCTAAGCCATTTAATACCTGTTGTTGATCTAGCTGTAAACGTTGTTTGAGGCCATTGGCGCTACCAACTGTACCTGTGCCATTAGCAACGTTAGTGCAGGTGTCGGTGATGGCCCCACCTGATAGCAGCCTGGTCGTAACAAAACGTGCGGGGTTGGTATTACCAAATAAGGTATTCCAGGCATCAGTACTTCCCAAAAGGCTAGCGGGCTGAATCACGCCATCGCGGATATCGTAAATTGTGCATTCCTTAATAAACTGCATGATGTCGGCACGCAATTCTGGGTCTGTCACAGTCACTTCGTTGGCGGCCTTTAAAATACGATGACCAAAGCCAATATCGTGCTTTTGAAATTTCAAATCATCGGGCAAAGACAACACGGTTTCTGCGGTGTCAGTAAGCCAATCACGAATATGGGCAAAGGTAGAAGCGCTGAGTGCTAATGTCCACGGCACATTGTCAACAACACGCGGCCCCTCATAACCTGTGCGATCGATGATCGTGACTCGTGCAACCGGCAAATTAACAATAGTGGAAAAAATCAGTGCGCTGATAAACCATCTAAGGAACTCGCTCGGTCGTCCCTGTATCCACCAAATACAGCCAATAAAAGCGCCGAGGTAAAGACAAAACTTAATCAGTCCAGCATAGTCATTATTTTTAATCGTCGCTGAAACAGCATTAAACACATAGTAAAGTGGCTCGACATTCCAGAATGTGGCGATCTCAAAATCCATTACCGGCCCCCTAGCGATTTTTGTAGATTTAATGACTGCTGTAGCGACGGACTCAAAGAATTATTTAAAGCACGCTCCATGCTTTGAATCTCTTGTGCAATTGAGAATGTTGAAACGACTTGAGTGGTTGCGGTGTGTACCGCTTCGCGTGTTTTAGATTCGAGGGCATCGAGCCGCAGCTGCATTTCTTTAATGGCATTGCCTTGCGCTGCTTCAACGGAAGCGCTAAATTGCGATAGCGCCGTACGCAAATCTTTAGCCACACGCTGAATAAAAATCTCTGCGTAACGCGCAGCAATCAGTTCCTGATATTTGACAATCATCGAATCAGCGGCATCACGATTGTTTAGTCCTGTAGCCACTGCAATCATTTTGTAGACGGGTATGTCAGTGACGTTGATAAATTGAATCAACTCTTGAAGGTCTGCCCCGTACGCGCTGCGCTGCGCAATCTTGTCAGCAATTTTGTTCATCTTGTCACCGACAAGTTTTGTCAGTGCGGTGTACTTATTGCTGGTGCCTAGCGTAAGCGTTTTACAGTCCGCTTTATTGCTGCAACGATAGACAGGCAGATCGACTTTTGTCTGCCCTTTGATGCCAATCAGTGTCTTAACGTCAATATCGGTGCTAGGAATATATTGTGGCTGGCCTTTTTCACTATCAAAAATGACGGTGCCAATCATGCTCATATAGATTTCACGCGTGTCATCATCTAAGCCTGGAAGTTTTTTAAGCGCCTTCCATGTCACATTGCCGTCTGGGATTTTGTCTTTCAGTTCAGGATGGCGCTCAGAGGCGCTTTTGTTGGTTGCGCGTGCTTTAGTCTCGTCACCAAACACATTTTTCCACGCGTCGAGCGCATCTGAAAACTGATTGGTCGCACTACCCAATGTTTTGGCCATGTTGGCCTCGGACTTACGCCAGGTGTCTGGTACCGCTGCATTAACCAATCCTTCTGCCATCTCACAGGAATTGATATTCATACCATTGACGGCGCGTGTGGTGGCCTCTAATGATTGAATGACATTGTCACAAGTTGGGCATAGGTTTTGCATCGCCAACTTGAAAGTAAAGCCTAAACTATTTGCACCAATATTACGCATCATGGCGACAAATTGTTCTTTGTTGATGTATGAGAATGAGCCTGCAAATAAATCAATGCCGCCACAACCTTTTGACCAACTGGGGGCTGCTGCCGCTGCAAGCTGATAAGACTTTCTCGGTACACGCATAAACAAAGAACCGCCGGTGTAGTAATTCATGGTCTGACCGGCAATGGCTGCGGGAGCCGAAACATTCGAGTAGGCATTAACGCCATTGAAGATTTCTTCAAGCGAGTTGGCCTGAGCGCTTAACGATACGCCAGCAAATAACGCGCACGCTAAAAGCATGCTATTGATCAAGCGCGTGGTACCGTTAAAGGGCATCATGATCAAGCAACCTGTGCGAGCATATTTTCAATCAAACGAATCATGGTTGCCATTTGATTCGGCGCTGATTCAGCCACTAATAAAGCCAGTGCAGCAAGTCCTATATCATTGATCACTACTTGACCATCGCGGATCAATGCATGATTGCGGTGTAAAAAATCGACGAATAAAAAAGCACCCGTGCGTTTATTGCCATCTGCTAACGGGTGATTTTTGATAACAAAATAGAGTAGGTGTGCTGCTTTGCTTTCTATGGTGGGATAAGCGGGTTCACCTAAAATGGTTTGATCAAGATTGCCTAGAATGGCTACTAGCGCATCCCCGCGCTCTTGCGCAAATAAATCGCTTGCCTCACCACGCGCCATTAAATCTTTTTTTAGCACGGCTACATCTTTGCGGACTTGCGAGATTGATGGAAGTGTTCCACCCTTTGTGCCGCTAGGCTCTTTTAATAGCCCTTCGTCATAACGTTGCAATAATAAAAATGTTTGCGTATAGCGGCTCACAATCTCCACTAATCCGCGGCCCGCATCTTCACTCAAGTCGGGAGATTGTGCTGTGCGACGTACTAATTCCAGGGCGGCTTCTAATTCACTCGCATTTGACTCAAAACGTTGTCGATCAATGCTAAACCCTTGTGTTAAGTGTTCACGTAACACACGTGTAGCCCATTGGCGAAATTGTGTCCCACGCTTTGAATTGACCCGATAGCCAACGGAAATGATGGCATCAAGGTTATAGTGCCTCACTACACGTGTAATATTTCTATTACCTTCTTTTTGAACTACCGAGAAATCCTCGGTAGGTGCGCTTTCGTGCAATTCACCTGAAGCGAAGATATTTTTCAGATGCAAGCCGATATTATCTGTGGAGGTGTCTAACAACTCTGAAAGCTGTCTCTGGGTAAGCCAGATCGTTTCCCCATCCATACTCACAGAGACTTGGCTGCCATTATCTTTTTGGTAAATCAAAATTTCATTCATATTCTTACCCTTTAAAAGGTTTCACCTGGTTTCGTATTCGTTAGCAAAAAAATTCGATTAATAATTTCTGTCTGGCTCATCACGCCATAGCCTACGGGGGCAATATCTTTTGTTTTACGGCTAGCAATAAAGAGCGCCGGGACACGTTCAACGCGCAGTGCTTTGGCTTGTCCTGTATTGATCTTAGGATTTGGGAAGTCCGGTAAACCTGGCCCATCCAAAGAGACAGGAAGGATTTCAATGCCAAATTGCTTACCGAGTTGTTTTAAAGTGGGTGCCATCTTGTGGCAATAGGCACAGTCTGAGCGGAAGAAAAACATTAGCCCATGTTCTTTGGCTAACTTTTTAAGATAGGAAAGTTCTTTCTGATCTTGCGCTTGATCGTAGGTACGAATAGCGGTGTTATTCACCGGACGACGCAAGGTGTAATCTAGCTCAGGGTTAGCCCACACCACACGTCTCCATGTATCAGAAAAAACAGCGCCTTTTTCAAAAACATACTGTTGTGCCGCCACGTACTCTTTGATGTTCTCTTCGGTGGGCATCATCACAGCACGATCTTTCAATGCCTCTAATGCCTCACGGACTTCTTTAGAGGTTTTGAGCTGTGCGATATCTATTTTTCTGGGTGCTGTGATCTCTTCACGCTGACGTGCTTGCTCTTCGCAATACCAATTGAATTTGCTGTTGTCGCACTGCCATACACTGGGGTAATCACCGCTCGTTGGACTGGTAGACGAGGCTTGTGCCAATCCAAGAGAAATAGCACTCGTAACCAGCACGCCAAAAATAATACGTATAGGCAATATGATAATTTTCATGATCACCCCTTCGCTCTAAGACTGGGGATCGATCCATCGATGCAATAATTCATTTCCATCGGAAATTGCATCGCCGAATTTTCTTTATTGAGCGGCGTGTTTTGATAAAACTGCATTTGCACGCGCCCACACCCTTCGGTATCAAAACGTTCAATCAGCTTAGCTTCGACTTTGACCGCAGTTTGGCTGCGCGTGTGCGCTTTTACATACCGCGCAATCTCACCAGAGAGTTCGCCGCTGACTGTCTCGCCATCCATTTCGATAGCCTGCACCATTAATTCTTTGATACCTTCTGCCTGTGCTGATAGAAATGGGGTTGCGCATAACAAAAGAAAGACAAAGCGAGATACGCGAAGCCAATGATTACTGCGCATAGTAGTTCTCCACTTGTGTGCTAATTTTTTGTTTGTCGATTAGGTTCTGAGAAGATTGCTTGGCTTGATCCGCTACCTTAGTGATATGGGGCATCTTGGGTGTGATTTCTTGAATAAACTCCGCCAAATCCATTTTCGAAAAATCAATTTTTTCGAAATCGGCAATGGATAAGCTGCCGCACTGTGGATTTTTTGCGTCCCCCCACCCTTGCCCTAGCTGCGCCCTACCCTGCTCGTTGATAATGCGTGCAAGACGGGAGTTAAAGCAGCAATGCGTCTCCTTAACAATCACACAACCTAACGGCGTTTTTGTGGAGCAATATGACCCGACTTGTTTACAAAGCTTCTGCCCTATCTTCATCGACAATGCTTGTTCTTCTTTCTCGCATTTCATCACCTCTTGCACCACCATCAATGCAACAGCCACATAAAAAGCGGTGGGATTGAAATACAGATGCGCTTGTCCGCCTAAGATACCCATCGATGCAGAACCTGCTGGCGCAGCACCATAAGAAATGCCAACACCCATATAGTTAATGCTGGGATTAAACTTTAAGTCGCCACCTAAACCACTGACCATCGACTTAAAGCCTGGTGCCATCGTTGAGCCATTATTTGAGAGCGCGTCATATAAATAGCCTGAACCTGCATCCGCTGCTTCTCCGGCAACACTTAACCCCGCTTTCACGGCCATAACGGCATTGGTCATGTTGCCGCCGCCGTTACTCGGTTTACAGCAATTGCTCACGCCTATTTTTTTGCTACAGCGGTTATCTTCTCCCTTAAAGATTTGCAAATTATCTTTATCCATATAGGTACCCATCTCACGCATGGCTTCCATCATGGCAATGGCTTTACCAAAATCGTTGTCTGGCGGCGCGCTCGTGTCGAAACATCCAGCGATTCCCTCTGCACAAAAAGTACTGCGATCGCACACCGTTTTTTCTACACGGGTTGCTTCGCTTGTTTGACACTGATACGTTTGTTCTGAATACTCACAAGAGCCGTCTTCTAATTGACTCATACAAGCGGTATTGACTTGTGTACACGCGCGATCACGTAAAGACTGGCAATCATCAATTGGGGAGCGGCTACGACATTGATACGTATCTTCAAAATCCCAACAACCACCCGCCTGTTCTAATGTGATACGTGCTCCGCTAATCATTTTGTAAGGGGCAGTATCAACGCATACCGAACTTATTTTTTGACAATCTGCCGCCAGGCCGTTCTGGCAAATCAGGATTAAACTGAGCAGTAGCCAATGTCTCATTGGACTCTATCCTCCAATGCCTGACATCCATTTTGGAGAATGGCACCTAAAAATTGATTGCTACTGCCCACAATATTGATGGCACACGGCCCAATAGCATTGGCATTCGCGCAGACTAAGGTAATGTGGTTATCGCCTTCCTGAATGTGCGGCGTAATATCCAAATTTGGACTTACGCCACGACAGCCTCCATTGCAGCCATCGTCATAAAAATTACCCAAGACGTGGCCATCTTCATCAATAAAAGCGGTATATACATTTTTTGATTTGGGTGGCTGCCACGATCCGACCTTGCCGTTGCGCATATCGCTAAAGCCCGGCAAAACATTTTCATAGACTTTGGTGCCATTGATCCACAACTGACCATAGTTATCGATTTGATAACGCGCTAAAGTAAAACGGTTAGGTGTGCCTTTGACTGTCATCGTCAATTGAAACGTTTTTGCTGTCCACGGGGGCACCTGAGAACCTTGGTTAACTGAATAGCTTTGTGGCACCGCACCCACATTGGCGCTGGCACCGCGATGGCAGGTTATGGTTTCAATTGCCCGCGTTTCTGTACAGGTTTCCGTGACATAACTAGCCGGTGTTGTTTCTGTTACCACGCGGCATTGCTCATTATTAGCGCCAACCTGACTGAGATTTTGGATAAGATGATTAGCACTAATGAGTAATGGATCAGTATTTTTATCAATCACTATTTTTGGTCGTTGCTGCGGATTCTTGGCTAAGAAATTGACGACATCACATTCTTGCTGGCGATATGAACTGTCTGCTTTTGGCCCCGTTGCACAATGCGTGATTTTTCCTTTACCTGGGGCAAATAACGCCCCTTTTCCTTGGTCAAATAAAGACGATTCTTTTGCACTCGTTGTGTAATTTGGAATGTTGTCTTGTGCGCTTTGCGTGGAAATACTGTTTACAGCGCGCGCCTGCTGTGTTCGCCCAAATGCCTTCGCCTCTTCGAATACGATGCTGGCATCTTCTGCCCATACGGCATGACTACCTAACAACAATAAACACACAATCCGTTGTCTACATTGCCAACCGGTGGGAGTAAAGAGCGCCATCTTTATTCCGCCCAACGTAGTTTTTCTATGTAGGGCAATGCTACGGGCGCAAATTGTTTTTCATGGCGACTGATTGCTTCGAGAGCAAAATCTAAGCTGGTATCGCCACTCACGCTGGCATAGGTATCGGGTAATGCGCAGCCATCACTATCCAACTGTTTACTGGCTTCTATTTTTGCTAATACGACCGTGGGCACAACATTTACTTTGTATTGCGTAAAGGCAGCAGGATGAATTTGAAAACTGGTGTGGGCGATTTCTAATTGCTCAATTGCCCGTAAGGTTTCTTTCAAAGAGCCTTGTTTGAATCCTCTAAAAATCATCACGCCCCCCGCTCTTTCTGTTTGCTTTGCTAATTGTTTAAGCGAAGCATCTGGAATAGAAAAAGACGCGAACACCATCAACCCTTGTGCTTGTATAGATTTAGCTTGCCGCTCTTTTTGTACATACTGTTTGGCAATATCGAGTACATCTAATTGCTGCTGTTGCAATACCTGAATGGGCACATCCGGTGCTTGCATGGGAGGGGGATTTTTAAGCGCCTCTTGCTCAAATAATTTCTTGCGTTGCATTTCCACACGCCGCATTTCTGCATCGATGCTTGCGTCATCAGGAAAAGCTAGTATGGTTTCTTGCGCATAGCATATTGGGCTAAACAAACAGACCGTAAGACAAAATATTGCTAAGTGTTTGTCCATCATTACCCTCCCGTCCCTTGGCAGCAGTTACGTTTTCTAAATAACTGGTAGCTGTAGTGCTCAAGATAGGGAATTTGCTTGCCTGCGCCATAGCCCAGGGTTGAACGACCCAAAGGTTGGCAACAACGGCCTTGATTGTCTTTTTTTGTTTGTGCTACTGGATACACCATATGAAACTTGTAATTGGTTTTATCCATAATCGGCTGTGGGTAATAACCACACATGCCATCATCCCCAGATGCCGACCAGATCAGTAACTCTCTGTGTAGCTTTGCCGCCATACGCTGCACAACCAATGCACTCGCTTGAATGTTAGAAACGTGTGCTTGCACACGACCATTCATTGGATAAATCGAACCATTGCAGCCGGCGCACCAAAATAAGGTATTCATACCGAAGCCCGCGGTTGATGCTACGCAATCCGCAGCGCACACTGCTTGTGCTAATGGGCCACCGAATAAAAATCCTTCTGGATGAAGAAGTAGTGTGAGTTCATCATCGTTCCAAAGGGGATCAACTTCTGTCAAATAAGCGACATCTAAGCTGCCTTCCTCCAGACACTGATCATCAAGCAGCACCTTTAACCAAAACATCAAGGGATTGGTATACCAATGCGCTTGCCAAAAGCTTTGTTTAGTGAGATCGGCTTGCTGGCGTACCTCGCCTTCTGGGGCTTTGATACCTGGATCAAGCTTGATACCGCCTAACGACACCAAACAATAAGGCGCACGCGTCACATCGACCAACCGTACCGGCTCCCAAAATCCCATTGAAATACCCACCATCGGCGGGTTACTACATGCGCACAAAGCGCGTTTAGGATTGTCTGTATCTTCTTGTCCCATTGCATTGATGCCCTTGCCGCCCAATGAGATCGGAAAAATGCATGACCAACAAATATCAGTAATGGGATTAAAAAATTTGCCCTGACAGACACCCCCATCGGCAACACTGACTTGTGCAAATAGCCAAATAAATAAAAACGAAAGGATTTTTCTCATTGCAATTCCTCGGTAGGAATTGCTTCTACTTTTAGACGTGTCGTTACTTCCGTGTCTTGACTCACAATGGTAGGCACTTGGGTAATATTGAAGCGCCGTACCAACTTGCCATATTGATCAAAATAGACTTGTGCACCCCACGCACGCATGGTTGCCATAAATGAACCGGCCACTAAAATCGCTTTGATTTTGCTGCCTTCTTTGGCCACTATGGCTTTTACTTTCTCAGCTTGTAACGCATCGCGCCCATCAAAAAACACCAATCGTTTGCTAAGACGCATATGTTCTAGCGGATTTACTGTGCTACCGGCGGCAATAACAATTCTGCCGGTATGGTCTTTAATCTCTTGAGGCAGGGTGAGGGTTGGGTCGATATAGTGTGTGACGCGAGATGTGGCTTCGGTTATCCCAGAAATCGGCGCAGGAGACTCGATTGCATTAAGAATTTGTTCTTGCGATTGGCGCTGCAATGATTGCAATTGCCCCGTGCTATCCATATGCTGCAATTTTCTTTGCATGACCAATAGCGCATCCTCTTCAATAATCGGATACGTTGGGCCAAGATGTCCTATCTCACCCGCCCATAGTGAAGTGCTCAGTAGGCACATAGGAAGAAGATATTTACCAGATAGGATAGGCACGACCAATCACCTGTTGTTGATTTACCGTGCCAAATTGGCGATAGCGCGAATCGAGTGAAGCGGGATGCGTTGCCACAACAAAATATTGTCCCGAAGCTATTTTTCCGCCTGGCGCAACATCGAGTGTCTTATTTTTATCTGTTTGTGTAATCGCTTGTGCAATGTGCCTGCCCTCCACAAAAAAATCACGTTCTTGGCGAACCACCACATCCCCTGCTGTCGCCGCAATTTTTTTAATCATCGTGACACCCTGCGCGTAACCCAAGCCGCCCTGCCACTGAAAGGCTAGCAACTCACCACGTCTGGCTGACTCTCCCTTCTTAATCAAAAATACTTTATAAGGCAGGGATGGCGTTAAATTAACGGCCACTTGGTAGTGTCTGTGCACCCAATAAAGCGTGATACCGCCAAGTAGAATACCAATCATGAATTTCTCAAGGCGCGTAAAGTTGAGCGTGCAATTCATTGCGTCATCCTTGCGCGCAAAGTGTGCGTGAGGTCTTGTAATGTCGGCTTGCCAAGAACCACCGCTTTGTTAATCAACACGCAGTCACAGTCTTGTGACAATCGATCTACTTCGCTTGATAAGCGTCGCCCATATTCCTCAACCGACTGCAATAATTTTGAGCGCGCGCTCTCATCCATTGTTCCTTGTATTTGCGCCGAAAACTTAGCCTCTTCCTCTCTCATTAGGGCCGTAAAATCTATTGTCGCAAGGGCTGGGGGGAGGCTTTTGTAAGCCATATAGGCAGCGGGCAAAAGCAGCAACAATGTAATTAAAGTGGAAATTCCTGCGGTCAACAAACGATCAAGCAGCATGGCGATAGCCTCCTCTTTGATACCCTTTGGCTCGCATCATGTGATAAATCGCTTCAGTCGTTTCCATCCCTTGATCTTTAAGCGCACGGAAGGCATTAAAGTCAGCCGCTTTCGTCGAAGCCATTTCAAGAAAGAAGGGATCAAGAACAAGGCGCACCAACCCAGACCCCATCGGGGAACGCACCACTAGTTCACTAAACTTACCGCTTTCTGTCGCCAGTGAAGCAATCATCCGCTCAAGGGATGGATCAAGATTGAGTTGGCCTTTTTGTTTGAGTTCTTTGAGCGTGTCATCATCTTGCCGCAAGTAAAGTTTCCAATCAGCAAATGCATAAGCTGCACGACTAGCTGGATTTTGAAAATAATCCCCTACCCCTTGTGTGCCAGTGATAAACGAGCCATCGTATTTACGCGCGCGACGATAGCCTTCTTCAATAAATTTTGCTGATTCAGAGTCATCTCCTAACAGACTCCAAGCTTCATCCAAGATGGCTATTTTTCGCGTAGTACGTGATAAGTACATCTCGTAGGTAATGCGATTCATCACAACAAATAAAACAGCTTGAAGCAGCTCGGGAGAGCCTTTTAACTCTTCCATCTCCAATGCCACTAAATCTGCTTTCATTGAGACCGTAGCGCGACCATTAAAAAAATCGGCATACATGCCGCCTTTACAAAAAGGCGTCATTTGAATCCCAAGACGATAAGCTTCTTCATCTATTTTGTGATCGAATGCGAGGCACTTTTCCATCAGATATTTTTGAACATGGGTAATCGTGGTTAGTTCACGATGCTCTTCATAACAAGCGCCCACTGCTCGTTCAATGAGAGACATGGCATACGGGCCTTGTGCTTGTGCCATTCTTGCCGCCCAAGGCTTTAAGAGCCTCATGTCTTCTGTAATATTCGTCACCCAAGAAAATGGGTTAATGCAAATCGGCGCATCAGTACGAAATTCGATAAATTGCCCACCATTCACATCGACGATTTTTTCATAGGAGCGGCCCACATCAATAATCCATCCCTTCGCGCCCACACTGCGATAGGACTGCATGATGTATTGCATGGTGACTGATTTACCCGAGCCGGGTACACCCGTAATCGCCACATTAAAGTTACCCGCTGTATTAGCAAAAAAATCCAGGAAAGCCGGTTGACCGCGACGACCTACAAACATCATGACTTCATCGCCCGCCCCTTTCCACTCGGCAATCATGGGCGGTAAGTTGATCGCGTTATCGGTTGTCTTAGTGCTAATGCGCTCTAAGGTTTTAAGATCATCGCGTACAGCCGGTGAGAGAGTCATCGGTAAGGCAACGTAAAAACTTGCTAATGACGTAAAGTAGTCGCGCACGATAGTGAAACCTCTTGAGCGCCAAATTGCCATCGCGCTACTTTCCGCTGCCTCCATCCGCTCTTTGGGACAAAAAAGTACAAGCTGGTGATAAAACTCACACATGGTGTGACCTTCATCCAATCGATACGACACCACCTTCCAATCTTTTTGTTGTTCTTGTAGCTCTGGCTGAAACTTCGCCATGGGTGATTCTGCGTTTTGCTGGGCCCGTGCAGCTTTGAGCATGGATTTGTTTTTAACGGCATCAAATTCCAGGGTATGCACGCCCAGGGTAATCATGAAGGGGCAGGGATACTGCATGCCAACATCAAAAAAATCACCGATGAGTCCACCCATCTCGAATAATTCCATTGCGCGCGGATAACTCAGTACAGAATAGGCACGAACCTCGATCTCTTCTTTGCCGCTAAAAATCAATTTGTCATAGCGTTGCTTAATCAACCCATGCTCACGAATTTGTCCTTTGATGCTGCGCCCTTTGTCATAATTTAAGGGCGCACGTTCTTCCCCTGAGAGCATTTTTTCTGCATTGACTATCGGATAGAGCCAGTTAACAAAATCATCGGCATCCATATCGACGGATGGAAATCCTGCGGTACGCAGACTCTGCCGATAGGATTCGCGCAAGGTTTGTAAGCGGTGAATCGTTTCAACATCGTCAGTGGTGCCTGGCATCACCACTGAAAACAGCACGCGGAAATTTTTAATCGTGAACGGATCGCCTTGCCACATCGGCGCTAGGGCACCTTGCCTAATATGCGCAACATGATTTTTGGCTAACTCAACATGCAGCTTGGCATTTACTTCATCACGGTCAAAACCTTGTTTGCGCATCTCGACATAACGCTCAAGCAAAGGCTCTACGTCTGGCATGCCTGTTAATACAATCTGTATACCTGTCTTTGCAGGGGCCGAGGTATACAGTGTTTGTAAACGCTTTTCCATTTCATCATTGGCTCCTGTTTGTGGCGTTAGCTCAAACATAAAACCGATGGTGTCATCATTAAAAAATAGACCGTTACTCGGGTCATACACATCGTATTTAAGAATTGACCCAAGTCCTTGGCTCGCATGGAGAATATCTGTCACTGACAATGCGGGCGCAGGCTGATAATTACCGTTATCTAAGCCATCATCGAGAATCGATTTTCGCACGTATCGCTTGGCTTTTTTGATGAGACTTTTTACAAAATCAGTTTGATTTTGCAGCATGTTTAGCCTCCATCTCTTTTAAGTAAGACGCGGTGAAACTCATCTCCGACGCAGCCACATCGGTCATCGTTTCATTGAAGTTATCGGTAATATTGAAAGGGTTAAAATCAAATGTTGTAAATGCTGTTGATTCTATTTGTGAGGGTTCAATAGAGAGGCGCACCAACCCAGACTCCAGCGGTGAACGCACCACAAATTCACTAAACTTACCGCTTTCTGTCCCCAGTGAGGCAATCATCAGCTCAAGGGATGGCTCAAGATTGAGTTGGCCTTTTTGTTTGAGTATCTTGAGCGTGTCAGCATCTTGCCGCGCGTAAATTTTCCAATCAGAAAATGCATAAACTTTACAATCAGATGGATTTTGAAAACAATCCCCTAACCCTTGTGTGCCCGTGATAAACGAGCCATCGTATGCACGCGCACGGCGATAACATGTCTCTATAAAATCGGCTGATTGAGCGCTTTGTTCAAAAGCAAGATAAGACAATATTTCATCTAGGATCACTATTTTTTTTGCATCTCGAGACAAGTACATCTCATGGGTAATACGATTCATCAAAACAAATATCATTGCCTTCAGTAATTCAGGTTCACTTCTTAAGTCCTCAAGCTCTATTACGATGAGATCGGCATTGATTGAAAATGTTGGCTGACCATTAAAGAAATCGGCATATATTCCGCCTTTACAAAAAGGGGCCATTTGAATCCCAAGGCGATAAGCTTCTTCATCTATTTTGTTATCGGAGGCGAGGCAATTTTCCATCAGATATTTTTGAACATCTGTGATAGTGGTCAATTCACGATGTTCTTTATAACAATCGCCAACCGCACGTTCAATCAGAGACATGGCATACGGGCCTTGCGCTTGCGCCATTCTTGCGAGCCACGGCACTAAGAGCCACATATCTTCTACAATACTGCTCACCCAAGAAAATGGATTGATGCAAATCGGCATATCTCTGCGAAATTTGATTAACTGTCCACCATTGGCAACGACAAAATCTTCGTAAGAACGTCCTATATCAATAATCCATCCTTTAGCACCCACGCTAAGATAGGACTTCATGATGTGTTTCATCAAAACAGTTTTACCAGACCCAGGAACGCCTGGAATCGTCACATTGAAGTTACCCTCTTTATTAGAAAAAAAGTCGATGAAAACAGGCGCTCCAGAGCGATCAGACAATCTCACTGTTTTGTTTTCTACAGTACTTAATTCACGTTTATTTGGCCGCATCACTCACCCCTATTTTTTTTAAGACATCATTGAAATTTGGAAATTGATTACCATTGGTACTTACCTCTGTCTGCGCATCGCTTTTGTTTGATGACGCAGACTGTCTCGTTCCCAGAGTTACAGGAACAGATTTTTTTGGTTCGTTTTGACTATTAGCGGAGGTAGATTTTTCTGACACCCCTTGGTTGAAATCAAGCAAAACACCGTTATGCTCGGGCGCAGGCATAAAATTTTTGACAATCTCTGCATGCACGCGTTCCATCATCCAACGCCCTGTATCAATGACCATATAGGTATAGCTTTGATCATTTAAGTCACCGTCAGCATCTTCCCAAGGCGCATACCAAATGCGTAGCTCACGTGTAGCGGTACGCAAGGGTGTTCCACTTTTAATAGCCTCATGTGCGAGACCAGTTTGACGAAAATAGTCGTCTGCCTTGGAAGGTGTCGTTTCCTGCGGGGCTGCGGCATCAACTTCACGTTTTTTTGTTTGACCGATATTGCCTGCGGCGATATTTTCGTAGACCCCGGTCATCGACATACAAGTCACACCTTCTGATGCTGCGCAGGCAAATTTTGTTTTACTGTCGTACCCAGAAAGAGAACTACACCCTGCTAACAGGAATAGAAAAATCAATGCAATGTTTTTGCTCACGGTTTGCCCCCCTGACTATTTTTTGTTGTGGCTAGCCACGCTTCAATTTTGGTTGCCGATGCCGCCCCAGCTAAGACGCGACCGTCTTCCGCAATCAGGGTAGGGGTGCCTTGAATTTGATATTGCGCCGCTAGTGCGATGTTGTCGTGTATTGGGTTTAAACAAGCGCGTAAGGTCGGCTCTTTACCTGAGAGCATCCAATCTCTCCATGCGCTAACTTGGTTTTGATGGCACCAAATGCTGATGGATTTTTCTCGTGCTTGGGGATGTAAACGATCAACCGGATACAGAAACACATAGAGTGTTAAGTTATCTATGCGTTGAAGGCTCGCTTCTAATTTTTTACAGTAAGCACAATCTGGGTCTGAGAACACCGCCAATTTGCGCTCACCTGTTCCTTTAACAATTTTGATGGCATTGGCAAGGTGGGATTTTGGCCAGGTCACGCGGTGCATATTTTCTTTGCGTGTCGCTGTCACATCGGTTTGCGCTACCATATCGAATAGGTTGCCAAAGATAAAGAAACGCGCCGAAGCATCGGTATAGGCAATGTTCTTACCCATCACCACTTCGTATATCCCATTGATCGAAGAAAGGTTCACTTCCGAAAATTTTGTTGCCGGATATTTCTCACGCAATTTCTTCAGCATGATTTCGTCGCTTGCTGCCATCGCTTTGGTGATACTCAGTAAGGCAATGATGATGGTCGCCACTCTCTGTTTAAACATGGAGTTCATCTCAGTCCCCGATTACGATTCACAAGTGCGCTGTAGTCTTCCTCAGAAAAACCTTTGATATGCAATGGTCGTGTAAATGCCAGCTCAACTGTACGTGCGCTATCGACTTCAATCACCGGATAAAGATTTTCTGCTGCGCGAATGTAGTATTGCGCCAGCATGTCCATGCCATTGCCTACACCTTGGCCTATCCCTGACTTCCAGATAGCATCACCACTGATAGTGGCCACTGTTCCCGCAGCCCCCGTAGAAATGGTGTTAAATTTTGAGGCAAAACCTTGACCAATCCCTGATGCCAATCCGGCCATAATGCCGTTGGCGATCATTTGTCCTTGCTTACTTACTAAGCGCCCCCTTACCCCTACCTTACCGTCTTCACCAATGACATGCCCTTTGATCGCTGTATCAATATGCTGGCCGTTTTTAAGAATGCAGGATAAAGTTTCAAGCCGAATATGCGCTCGTTCACTTTGTAAATGCCCCCACCCTACGCCATAGGCGTGGCATTCTTTAACCTGTGCGCGCATACGATTGGGTAATACCGCTTTATCAATTAAACGAAAAAATACCGGTAACGGATCAGATGAGGCTTGTCCTCCGGTAGGTGCATCGAGTCCTGACAGCATCACCGCCCTCACAAATGAGGCAGAAGTCAGGAATGGTTTTTCAGTGAGCGTTTGTGCAGAATTAGGCTTACCCTCTTTGGCCGCGCCCTCCCCTGCACTGGCCGTGGCCATTTCATGAGGAGCCATTTGATAACCCACCGTGATTAACTGACGTTGTGGTGTTGTGTTTGCCTCCTCACTCGTGGAATGATTGGCGCTTAATTTGCCATTCGGTAGTGGTGGCTGCTTTGTTTTTGCAAGAGGTAAAGGTTGATCAAGTAGCCCATCGTCATTAATCATGGACATGCCGCCCTGCCCTGCTTCATGAGATTTTTCTGTTTGACTGAGCTTCGTCTGAAAATCACGAATCTGCTCGTCTTTTTGTTTACCTTCCGCCTCCATTTTTGCCAGCCGATCATTGATATTGCGCAGCATGCCTTCAGACTGACTACGCCATAGTTCTTGGTCACTATGCTTGCCACCCGGTGTGGAAATCGCGATTTCGCGCACTTTCTCAGGTGGCTCAGGTGGTTTTTTAGGGCCAAAAAGAAAGAGTCCGCCAACAGAGGTTAAAAACAATGCACCCGCGACACCCCACAACATTTTCTTTTGGCGTTTCTTGGCTACTTGATTAGCGCCGCCCACGCTGGCATTTTGATTAGCTGGGCTACTCATGGTCTTTTCTCGCTCTGACGATATACACCGCCGTCGATTCACCTGGTGTTAGCGTATGTTTTCCTACAGCAACGGCCATCACGCCGCTACGATAGAACTCTTGTTCAGCAAGACCCATATCGGTTGCCGTCACATTGGTTAAGATGTAACGTTCTCCCACCATGTCGTCATCGATCGTTTTTTTATGTAGATAAAGACGTGCTTCACGCCACAGCACAAGCTCTTTGTTGACCACAACCGATTGCGGATCATCGTCTTTGGCCATCGCCAGCATCATGTTTTTAATCGCACGCTGATAAGCATGGGTGCTTGCAACACGTTCTTTTGTTTTAGCGCTGGCTCGATGTTTAGGTTTGAGAACAATGACCTCACCCGGAATGTCTTTCGCCGTTAAATGCAAAACATACATACCGCCCCCATCATCACTAGCTTGTAATGTGATGGGCCGCATGTCTTGCTTAGGTGTGGCAACAAAGAAGGTGGCACGGCCATTGACTTGATCGAGTTGTAATTGCAGTTCATCACTCCAACCTTTTAGCTCAACCAACTTACGTCCTTGAATGGCCAAGATATTGGGTTCGCGCAAAGAGATGGTGGCACTTAACTGAGCGATATCGCCCACACTGATGGTTTGCTCAGCCAATGCCCTACTGGCACTGACTATGAGCAGCCAGATCAGCAGTAAATTCATCCGCTGTTTTGACATAAAGGGTTCCTTGTCGGTCAATGTCGAATTCCACGAGAAATGTTTTGTTCAGTGTTTCGAGAGGCTTTTCTCCTACCCAGCGACGTAGGTTTCCTGTCCATTTAGCGCATAACGCGTTGTCAGCAATCCCCACGCTGTTTGGCTCCCACACGGTAGCAATGCCTTCTCTTTTTAGTGTGTCGATGTCGGCATGCAACTTGGCACTAATGGCCCCGTAGTGATCTGGATGCACGAGTTTTAAAACACGTTGAATACGGTATTCCGCATTCGCCGGGGTGACAGTGTGCAGACTGGTCAATATGTAATCAGCCATGTCTTCGATGTATTCTTTGCTCGCTTCTTGAGAGGCAATCCAATAGGCTTTTTGTACAACAGGAGGACTGATAAAGGTGCGTTGATGCGCTACCATCCATGCACACAAACTGATTGCCATCATGGCCACAGCCATAGCAACAGGTGTCACCAGACGATGCCAACGCAGTTTATTTTTAAGGTGATCGCGCTCGTTTCCGGCTTTTTCTGGGGTCATATCAACCTACCAATTCTCGGATGTAAGACGGCGGTAATGCATTCAGCTTTGGATAACCTGTAAACCAGTACATGACATGGGTTGCCATGCCAGGATGTTTGCCTGACTTTAAGCGACTCCAACCGGCGGCAAATAAAACACCAAGCAATACGCCACCCCAAGCAAGACCACCATAAACGCCTAAAAAAATACCGGCGAAGGCAATGGCAGCAACATCCAATTCCCAAAATAGAAATTTAGCTTTGTCGTCTAAGCGCCGTGGGATGTAGTGGCGCAGGTGATCTTCTTGGCTCATTACAGAACAGCGGTAAATCCGCTATTGATAATGCCGCCTACTAAAGGCAAGGCTACTGCGGCACCTAATCCCCACAACACAGGCATAAAACTTTTTGAGACCATGCCAATAAATGCCCCCACGCCCGTGCCACCCAAGGCAACCATCCGACCATATTCACCACTAATCCAGCCCCAAAATTTGTCTGCGGACGCTTTAAATTCGGTGCCAGTTGAGGCGTTCGCATAACCTACGACAAGCATCAGCGAGGTCAGCAGTAGTAAATTCTTTAGGGTTGTTTTAGACATGTGTGGTCTCCTTGTTGGTCAATGCTTGAGTGTTGGATGAAATAGCTAGGGAGCGTAATAACGCTGATAAAGAATCACGATTAGTTAAGATGCTTACGAGCATAAGTACGAAATAACCTTGTCCACATAAAAGACCCCCCAGAAAGGTCCCGAAAATTTCTGTGTCCGTAAACTTAGAAAAATTGGGCAGCATGCAAAGCCCCAACATACAAATGAGTAGTCCCATCACAGCGACGAAATTTGTACGACTTAGAGATAGTTGCCATCTCTTCGTAGGGT
>JADYYQ010000059.1 GCA_020853585.1 Ottowia sp. | reverse complement strand
CGTCAGGCTTACCGCGTACTGTACAAACGCGACCATGGTCTTGGTCAAATCAAAGAAGAGTTAGCAGGTCTGATTGATGCAAAGACGGGTCACGCACGTGCGCATGTCGAAGTTTTACTGAATTTTATAAATAACTCGACACGTGGAGTAGTGCGTTAGATTCACCTTGTCACTATGTTGTGATGACTCCGTACGATGTTTGCTTGCTCTAAATTAAGGTGGTGACAAGATTTAAGTGACTTGTTTGCCCAAGAGTCGGTTGCTTTTTAGAACGGAATAAAATGATAGATGCTCCCGCTCTTTGTGTGGCGGATGACGCCGTAGGTGCGAATAGATTTGCTTTCGTTGCGGGTGAGCCGTCGGGTGATTTGCTCGCTTCTTTTTTACTCAAAGCGTTACACGCACGGTTGCCCGCATCTTGTTTTGGGATTGGTGGTCCACTGATGGTGGAGCAAGGTTTTACAGCACACTGGTCGATGTATAAATTAGCGGTGCGGGGGTATGTAGAAGCCTTACGTCATATTCCGGAAATTTTAAAAATTCGCCGCGCTTTACGTGCATATCTACTTGCGCACAAGCCTTGTGCTTTTATTGGGGTGGATGCACCTGACTTTAATTTAAGCTTGGAATGTGATTTACGTGCCGCGGGTATTCCGACACTTCATTTTGTAAGTCCCTCTATTTGGGCTTGGCGTGCTGGACGTATTAAAAAAATTGCCCGTGCTGTTGATCATATGTTGTGTGTGTTTCCATTTGAAAAGGCCATTTACGATCAAGCAGGCATTCCTGCCACATATGTCGGTCATCCTTTGGCAGAGCAAATTCCTACTGAGATTGATATGAGTGCGGCCCGCCGTCGTTTTGGGCTAAATGACCATGATCTTGTGCTGGCTGTATTGCCAGGGAGTCGTCACTCTGAAATTAATTTATTGGCACCTACTTTTTTTGCGGCGATGCAGCGTATTAAGCAGGCAGAACCGACCATGCGCTTTATTGTGCCGATTGCGACACCAGAATTAACTCGCCCTCTCCAGTTGTTGCATGCGCGTTACCCTGAGCTCGATGTGATTTTGTGTCATGGGCAAGCACAGTCTGCAATGGCTGCGGCTAATGTCGTGTTACTTGCCAGTGGTACCGCCACACTTGAGGCCGCACTTTATAAAAAGCCCATGGTGATTGCATATAAGGTGCCTTGGTTGACAGCGCAAGTGATGAAACGCCAAGCACTTTTACCTTATGTAGGTTTGCCTAATATCATTGCCGGTCGTTGTGTTGTACCAGAGTTACTCCAAGAGGCGGCGACACCAGAAGCGCTGTGTGCAGAAGTGCTGAAGTTGTTTGCTGATGTTAATGGGCAAGCGAGGCTTACTGATATTTTTCACGCGATGCATTTATCATTGCGGCGCGATACGGCTAATTTAGCTGCCGATGTAGTGATCAACGTTATGAGGCAATATGGTCGAATTTAGTTTGCCGCTTTGTATCTATTGCGGTGTTGATGAAGCAGGTCGTGGGCCGCTTGCAGGTCCTGTGGTTGCGGCAGCGGTTATTCTCGATCCCGCGCAACCCATTGGTGGTCTTGCGGACTCCAAAAAATTGAGTGCGCAACGCCGCGCTCAACTCTATGATGTGATTTGTCGGCAAGCGCGTGCTTGGCATATTGCCCAAGCGACGGTTGAGGAGATTGATCAACTCAATATTTTGCAAGCAACTTTATTGGCGATGCAACGTGCGGTTGCCGGTCTTTCTCTGGTGCCAGAGATGGCGCTTATTGATGGTAATCGCTGTCCCGATTTGACGATGCCTGCCCAAGCAATTATTAAGGGGGATGATAAGGTAGAAGCGATTTCTGCTGCATCGATTTTGGCGAAAGTGTATCGTGACCGCTTGTTGCACCAGCTTGATCGTGTGTTTCCTCAGTATGGATTTGCCAATCATAGTGGGTATCCGACGGCTGAACATAAAGCTGCATTGAATGCTTATGGTGCGAGTCCGCATCATCGTCGTAGTTTTGCTCCCGTTAAAGCGGTACTTGCCAAACAATTTACCGCAGCAGGTCAGAGTGATTTACTTGCGTTAGATCCATTTTCGCCAAAGTCCATTGCGCGTACTGTTTTTGTGCGTACAGATCAGCTCGAGTTACAGTTTGATTAATCTCGTTTTTGAATAATTTCTTGGTCTTATCGACAATGGTGGCATCAAGCTTTGGTTTGTCGTTGCACTATAAAGAGTGTGTTCGTAGATTAGAGACACTTGTACAACTAGGCGAACCCCTTAAAGTCAAGATGGACGGAGCGCAGAACGTGGAGTGTACCCAAGCGCATATGAGGATTTCGAGTACCGCTCACCACAGACATCAGAGGATGCAGCCAGCTGTGCAGCGGTCTCGATCATTGCGTGTAGAGGATGCGAGATATAGGTGTGGTCTATCGCGACGCGGGTTAAGTGATAAATTGAGATGATGAGCAAAATAATTAGCTCGCGCGAGCACGCGCTATTTAAACAGCTAAAGGTGATGACGCAAGGGGGTGCTCGACGCAAACAATATCAGCAAGCTTGTCTTGAGGGTGCACATTTGGCACAAGCGTGGTTAGCCGTTCAGGGTTTGCCCGATATGTGCATCACGACACACGCTGCGCTTGACAATCCCGAAATCGCGCAGCTTGTTAGGCGTGTGCCGCCCACGCAATGTGTGATATTAAGTCCAACTTTATTTCGCGAAATAAGCAGCTTAGACCAAGGGCTTTCAATACTGTTTCTGGTGACGCCATCTGTCGCTGTTTTACCTGATGTGATTAAGCAAGATTGCGTTATTCTGGATCGTATACAAGACCCGGGTAATGTCGGCTCGATTTTGCGGAGCAGCGCTGCCGCGGGTGTGCGTTTGGTTTTGTGTACGAGCGGTACTGCGCAAGTATGGATGCCTAAAGTATTACGGGCAGGGATGGGCGCGCATTTTCAACTGACGATTATTGAGCAGCTCAGTCCCGAGATATTGGTGAGCAAAATTGCAGGACCTATTTTAGCTGCACATGGTCAAGCGAATGATGTGCTGTATCAGTATGATCTATCGGCGCCTATAGCGTGGGCTTTTGGTAATGAGGGAAGCGGGTTAGATATCGTGATTACCGCTCAGGCTCAGAAAATTGCGATACCGCAGCCGGGAGGGATGGAATCCTTAAATGTTGCGGCGGCAGCAGCGGTGTGCTTGTTTGAAATGGTACGACAACGTTATACCTTAATCGCCCCTTTTGCTTAATCATATTCGTTGCTTTTTATGGTGCGGTTAGCTTGATTTTTATAAGTAGCCTATCTGCTCAGATGAGTTGCTAAATAAAAGCGGGGTGTTGTTATTGCATGATGGAGTGTAGGTGTCGATGGTTGTTTTTTTATTTTAAATTGGAAATATTATTTTTCTAAACTCCCCTCTTAGATGGGTAATACGTCATGATGAGGGTCATGGTGTTGGGTTTGTTTTATATGCTGTTTTGACAAGAGCATTGGGCGATCGATGACTATTTATCAATTAGACGATACCGTACCTTGTGTGGATGCAAGTGCTTGGATTGCACAGGAAGCAACATTGATAGGAAAGATTGAGCTTGCTGCGGATGTGAGTATTTGGTTTGGCGCGGTGTTACGTGGTGATAATGAGTTGATTGTGATTGAGGCTGGGAGCAATATACAGGAAGGCGCTGTACTGCATACGGATGCTGGTTATCCTTTACGTGTAGGAAAAAATGTCTCGGTGGGTCATCAAGCTGTATTGCACGGCTGTACGATTGGGGATGATTCGTTGATTGGTATGGGAGCAATCATTTTGAATGGGGCTGTTATTGGTCGTCATTGCTTGGTGGGGGCCGGGGCTTTAGTGACCGAAAATAAAATTTTCCCCGACAACACACTGATTGTGGGCATGCCTGCACGTGCGATACGCTTGCTTTCTGCTGAGGAGTGCGCGACGATAAGTCGTAATGCACATCATTATGTGGTGCGTAAAAATAAATTTAAAACGACGCTTAAAAAAATAATGTTATGAGTGATCAGCTGTATAAATTTTTGTTTGATGCCGCGCCTGTCCATGGTGGTACGGTGCGTTTAGAACATTGTTGGCGAGAAATTTTAGCGCGCCATGATTATCCCGAAGCCGTACGTGTTGTGTTGGGTGAGATGGTAGCGGCCACAGTGTTATTGACGTCAAGGTTAAAGTTAGATGGCACGATGGTGATGCAACTGCATGGTGATGGTCCGATTCAACTGCTTGTTGTGGAGTGCCAATCTGATTTATCGTTGCGTGCCACTGTTACCTTAGATAAAAATAATGAGCAAAATCCGTCTTTACTTAATGCCCGCGCACCTTTAAGTAGTCTAGTGAATGTGCACGGCCGCGGTCGTTTGGTTGTGACGCTGTATAGCAATGATCCGGTGCCGGGTAAGCAACTTTATCAGGGGGTTGTCCCGCTGACAGATGAGCATGGTCCTTTGCAGACAGTGGCCGCGGTATTTGAGCATTACATGTGCCATTCTGAGCAAATTGATACACGCCTGTGGTTGGCGACGGATCAGCGCAAAGCCTCTGGATTGCTATTGCAGCGTATCCCGGAGAACGATGGCACGATTCATGTGCATGATATGGATGCGTGGGACCGCGTTTGCTTGCTAGGTACGACTGTTACGTCGGAAGAGTTGCTTGAGGTTGATAGTCCAACTTTACTGCGTCGTTTATTTTTACAGGAGGCGCAAGTGAACGGTGCCAGCATATTACCGCCTCAGCGTGTTCATTTTCGTTGTAGCTGCTCGCGTTTGCGTGTGGCACGTATGTTGCGTATGTTGGGAAAAGAAGAGGTATTTAGTATTCTTAGTGAACGTAATACGGTGGAAGTCGGTTGCGATTTTTGTGTGCAGCGTTATATTTTCGATGCGGTAGATTGTGGGCAGTTATTTGCGAGTGCCACCGCAGAAGAAGGTATCCGTAGTGCGCCACCAAGTCCTCAATAAAATAATGCGTCTTCTCTTTTTGGCGCATGACGTCAAATGGGGCGTAAGTTCAATACAATGATTGCTTAAATCATCCTGTCCCGATCGGTCGCCTGGTTTTTAGTCTTGGTGATCGTTACGTAACGATTTTCTCTTATATAAAATTAGGCGAAGCAATCCGCTGCTACCTAGGGTTAAAAACGATAGTATGTTGCGATTTTTTCGAGCGCTTATGGCGTATGCCGAGTATTAAAAACAGCTGTACCGTTATTTGTATTGGTTTTATGGTCCTGGTGATGATAGGGGTTGTGTCGGGGAGATTTGCTAATCAGCTATTCCAAAAAGAGTGAAGTAGGGTGTGTAAGTTGCGTTCGATTAAAAACGATTGGGTAAACGCGTATTTAAACTCGATTGCGATAGATCTGAGCACTTTTTCAGCGGTGGTGGCACGATTAAATTCATTATCGTCGAGATGTTCGGCTTGGAAAAAATCCTTTTGTCTGGCTTCAAATTCGTTAGATGCAGCTTGACTGATATGGTCTTGGGTAAGTTGATATTGTCTAGGGGCGAGGCGCTTTAATACAGATTGCCAAGGTGACCAGTCGCAGGCGAGATAGTAGGGAAATGTACGATCTTCAGTTTGTTTGATGCTTAACTCCGCAATATCAAGATCATCTTGCGTAATGCCTGCTACACCAAAGAAGCGCATACGCGCTGTATCGATGGGTAGCGCAAGATTTTTGCGCAACTTTACTTGGTAAGCTAAATACACTTCAATCTCATCGACAAATCGTAAAGTGCTTATCTTTTCGTGTGCTATTTTTTCTAGCTGATCAAGTCGATATTGTTGTCTAGCCAAGGTGATTAATTGATCGAGTGCGTTATCGTAGTGACCTCGCTCGACATTGAGTGTAAGTTCCCTTTGCTTCATGGTATTAAATGTCAATGACACGCGGTCTTCGCATGAGCCGAGTCCATCTTGTGCAATTAAAAAAATTTGCTCACGTAGCGCCGTATCGTTGCCTAAACGCGTTAACCAAGCCGTGACATTTGTGCGAAATGTGGATTCAGTAAAATTAATGGTATGACGTAGACGGTCTAAAAAAAGAGAAAAATCTTTGGCGGTATTGTGGACAGAAACTGCGTGCAGAGAAATAAGTGTGATTATATTTTCCTGTGAATTTAAATCATGGCTATCGCTAATCATTCTCCATGTATTTCTTACCAATGAGGTAAATGCGTTGTTTGTATCTTGCTGATACCAATCCGCGACTGCTTCATGTAAAGGACGCACTAGCATAGGATGAGCGGAAGGATGCGCCATGGCAAAGTGAATACGTGGCCCGCGATAGCCCGGTGTGAGGGAAGTGGTTTGTATCTGTTGTATAACGGTTTCTGATAGAAAGTTATGAGATAAATCAATCTCGCAGTTTTGCGGTAAGCGCAGCAAAGTCTCTGATATATGAGTAAAGTGGTTGTGGCATAAATGGAGTCTGCTCAGGCATCTTAAGTTAGAGAGATCTTGCAATGTAGTGAGGTGATTATGAGTGAGAGATAAGTTAGATAACTTTGAGAGGGTGCTTAGATCGGGCAAGGTGTTAAGGAGATTGCCCGTTACGTTTAGGCACTATAAATTAGTTAACTTGGATAGATCCGGTAGTGTGGTGAGTCGGTTATGAGCGAGCTCTAATGCGAGTAATCCAGTTAATACGGCTAAATCAGGTAATGTGGTGAATGCGTTATGAGAAAGATTAAGTTGTCGCAGATGGGTGAGTTTACTCAGATCGGGTAAAGCAATGAATCGGTTGTTGGCAATATTTAAATTACGTAACTCGTGTAATGCACCTAGATTGGGCCACTCGCTTAATCTGTTGTTAGTGACGATTAAATTGCCAAGCTGAGTGAGGGAAGATAGATCAGGTAGTGTACTGAGCCCAAGTGCGCTTAGATATAAGTTGAATTCTTTAAATTTATATGCATTTTTAATGCGCGTCGCTGCAGTTTGCCGCTGCTCTCCATAAACAGGTTCGTTTGCCCAGTGATCGATGGCAGTAAAAAATACTTTTTCATCTGTTGAACTAATCGTATTGTAAGGAGCAGAGTAAATACGTCTCGTGTGTGCAGTCGGTGAGTGATATCGTATCGGCAACATAACGCTTATCTTTGTAAAACCCCGGTGATATAAGTTGATGCTGTCATCATAAAGATCCGCTTTAACGCGGCTTGCCATAGCGCCACAAGGTATAGAAACAGTATGCCTACACACGTAATACACGTGATGCACCGACGATGTACACCTTAAGTGATGGCAGGTGCTTACTGAGCGTGTGATGAGTATCACTTGTCACGGCATAGTTCACTGACTTAACGTTAAAGATAAGACTTGTG
>JADYYQ010000058.1 GCA_020853585.1 Ottowia sp. | reverse complement strand
GACCAAGATGTGCATCACAACGACGACAAGTTACAGCCGTGCGTTGCATATTAAATGTGCGATCTGCTGATAAAAATACATTTTCTGTTGCCAATACATCCCAAAAACTAGGCCACCCTGTGCCCGAGTCAAATTTAGTACGGGCATCAAACAAGGGCGTATCACAACAAATACATCGATATAAACCGGGCTCATTACGATGCCAATATGCGCCACTATAAGCACGTTCTGTACCCGCTTCGCGCGTTACGCTATAGGCCTCCGGGGATAGCTGTGCCTGCCATTGCGCTTTTGTTTTAAAAATTTTCTCCATCAACATCGAAGCTTGTCGGTGGCCTTTGGTGGAACATGGCACGAGCACGACACGCTGTGAATCACGCTGAGTGGACAATATTTTTTGCGCAAAAGCAGGGCGCGCAAACGATGTAATTCCTATCGCCACCATGCCTATCACACGCATAAAAAAACGACGCCCTATTTGCAAACGTTGTCCGCTAATTTTATTCGCATGCGATACGCTCAGCTTATGTTTTTTTATCATCAGAGCTCTCGCTTTGTGTATCCACCGATAACAGCAGCAAAATGCCTTCAATAGGTACGCGTTTAACCAAAAGTAAATGAAAACGCTTCTAGTTGTGGATCCAAAAACTCAATCACAAAGGTACGCTCACGTATCGTTCCTTTTTGTCTGATTAACTGATACAAACGTTGAGTCGTCACCACACCCTCACCGAGTGCATTCACATCTTCACCTGCATCCTCCCCCGGCACATTCCCTTCATCAAGGGTAACGCGAAAACGAACGGGCTGATTATTTTTACTGGGACCTAATACCAGATGAAGATCTCGCGCATGGAAACGAAAGGCAATACGTCCCCCTTTTTTCATCAGCGTTGCTTGCTCTTTTCTTACGGTCCAATCACCCACCAAACCCCAATCATTTAAATCTAATATGTTGGGTAACACATAGTGCTTAGCGTGTGCTTTGCGATAACCGCCTACGGACACAAAATGATCAGATGATCGAGCATACCCAATATAGGTTTCTGGTGAACGATTATTGTCCGTATCAGATTGTGCTTGCTTACCACTCGCATTCACCTGTACAACGCTGGCTGATACCGGCTTACCATTACGTTCAGCCAACAAACGCTGCAAAATTTGTTCCGACTGCACATACTCACCTTCCCCAAAATGGGTATGGCGCAAATGACCTTTCGCATCAAAAAAATAATGCGCAGGCCAATATTCATTGTGTAGCGCACGCCAAATGGTGTAGTTATTGTCGAGCGCAACAGGATAGTGAATACCAAGATCTCGTACTGCTTTTCTTACATTTTCAGGGGTTTTTTCAAACGCAAATTCAGGCGTATGAATACCCAATACAACCAAGCCTTGATCTTTATATTTTTCCGCCCATGCATTGATATACGGCAAAGTGCGTAAGCAATTAATGCAGGAGTAAGTCCAAAAATCAATTAACACGACCTGACCACGTAATGCGGCAGTATCGATTGGAGGAGAGTTTAACCAAGCCACTGCGCCTGATAAATCAGGTAGCCGAATTGTCGGCGACAAGTTAGAGCCCGTATTTTGGATATGAATGCCATCACCTTGCTCGGATTTACTTTGTCCAACCACGGTATCCGCAGCCACCGTTGGCTTTGCTAATAAATTAGCGGCATGAAAACGATTTAATAAAGACTGTTCAATCTGCGTGGTATTTGCCAACGAGAGTGCCGTTAACACACTACGATCTAAACCAAAGGCAATCACAGCCACGCCAATTAATACGGCTGCACCCAGCACCCGCCTAATCCACACTTCCGCACCCAGTGAGCGTTTTAGCGCCACAAAAACGCGCTTACTTGCCAACAAAGCCAGTGCAAGCGAACTCACCGCACCCATCGCATAAGCAAGCAAAAGCAGAGGGGTTTGTGTATTAGCGCCACGCAGCGCAGCGCTGGTCAGTAATAAACCTAGAATCGGTCCAGCACAGGGGGCCCATAAAAATCCAGTAGCAATCCCTAATACAAACGATTGCACCCCGCCCCCATCCGTCGTGCCCGAGAGCACAGATAATCGCTCACCCAACCGAACAAGTGGACGTGTAAGGCGATCAGCTAACGCCGTCCAAAGCAGTGTTAAACCAAAAAATGCCAGCAGTACAAGTGCAGCGGTGCGACCGTATTCATTCGCCTGTACAGCCCAACTGCCGCCCACGGTGGCAAGTGAAGCAACCACCGCAAAAGTAATCGCCATCCCTAGCAACAAAGGCAATCCGTGCCGCCTAAAATGTTGCCCCGCACGCGCAAAGACAAAGGGGAGGACCGGCAAAATGCAAGGGCTGATAATCGTCAACATCCCGCCCAAATAAGCAAGCACAATAAGTACCATCGCCACACCCCTTATCTTTATAAGACTGTTGCATTACGTGGAAGTACTTGCGCTTTCGGCTTTATATATCCAAATATCAGCTAAACGACCGTCCGTGCAACACAAGGCAAAGACAGGCTTTATCTTGTTTACCTCAAAGACACAGATTGCACGCAACGAAAGCATATCGCGAGTTAACGCTATTTCGGCACGTATCACACCTGATCATGCGATATAGAAAACCGTGAAAAATGCTGCCCACCACACTGTCGTGGTATACAAAGCGGCCTAATCCACACTTTCGCACCAAGTGAACGTTTTAGCACCACAAAAACGCACTTATTTGCCAAATAAGCAAGTGCAAGCGAACTCCCCGCACCCATCGCATAAGCAAAAAAACACAGCCTCACAGACAAATATTTTGCTAAAAGGCATGTCATTCGTCCAAAGGACATGCCGATGATTACTTCATCACCCTATTTACCAACCACACTCTCTAATACCGACCAAAGACCTTTTTTAACTTTGTAAATTGTGATGCCACCGTCTTTTAAATTGCCATGCGTATCATAGGCAAGTTGAGTAGAAGTAATACCACTCATATGGATTGCAGCAAGTGCATTTAAGTATTTCGTTGGATCCGTTGAGTCTGCTTTTTTCATCGCCGCAAACAGCGCTTTCGCTCCGTCATAAGCATAAGGAGAATAAACCTCGACAGCTTTATCAAAACGTTTTTCATATTTTATTTTGTACGCCGGGCCCTCAGGCATTTTCTCCAAAGGCAAACCGGCCAACGAGACAATGGCCCCTTCGGCAGCCGCTCCACCTAATTTGATAAATTGTTCAGTCTTAGACATTTCGCCTGACACCAGGGTTGCCTTCATCCCTAGCTCACGCATTTGCTTAACCATAGGTGCCGCCTGCATCTCAGCACCACCATAAAAAATAATTTCTGGGTTTAAGCGTTTAAGATTGGTCAGAACCGCCCTAAAATCAACTGCCTTATCGTTGGTAAATTCATGCCGCAAAATATGACCACCCGCGCCTCTCACAGCCTTCTCAAATTCATTTGCTAACCCTTGGCCATACGCAGTGCGATCATCCACAATCGCTATATTTTTGTACCCCAATTTTTTAACAACGTATGCGCCTAATACACTTCCTTGCTGCGTATCAGAAGTCATCATACGAAAAGTTGTTTTATAACCTTGCATCGTATATTCAGGCGCTGTGGCCATCGCAATTTGCGGCACACCCGCCTGATTATAAATACGTGATGCAGGAATACTCGTCCCGGAATTGAAATGGCCAAGCATGCCCCGAATCCCCTGATCCACCAGTTTTTGCGCCACCATCGTACCAATGCGCGGATCACCTTGATCATCTTCAGCCAACAATACGAGTTTGATTTCTTTCCCGCCAATATGAGGACGGGTTGCATTAATCTCTTCAAATGCCAGAATGATCCCATTCTGCATATCTTTGCCGTAATGCGCTTGAGGACCTGTTAACGGCGCGGCAAAACCCACTTTCACTTCTTGCACCTGAGCGATCGCCATCACAACCCAGCAAGAAAATACGCAGGGAACAATAAGCTTTAACCAAGAGAGCAACAACGTGCGGTATTTCATCTGGAAGACTCCTATGTCATGAAGAGTTTGATTGGACACCTCTCGCTGAAAAACCTGCCTCATACTTGCTTTGGTTATAACAACATTCATGGAGAGGCATCCATCACTGGAAAACGAAGCATACTAAAAATAAATGCACGCCTATCATAGCGGATATATATGCTAAACGCTCAAAACGCTGAATTGTCCGACCGACTAAACCCATATGCAGACGCCATTTAAGCCAGGGTAATCTACGCAAAACGACGCTATCGTTACGCGCTCAGTTCAGAAAACACACCTTCACCCACAGAGCGCTTACAGCAATGTGTTTATACCACGCACAATCATATAAATAGCCTGAGCTAACAACACCAAAGCAAAACTACGACGTAGTTGCAAAACATTCATACGATGTGCCAATTTAGCGCCAAGAGGTGCGGTTAATACGCTTGCACTGACAATAGAAAAAAGCGCAGGCATATACACATACCCTAGCGCACCCAGTGGTAAATTTTCTAAGTGATAACTATTGACAACATTACTCAGTGTCGCAAATAAGGCAATGGGGACGCCCAAAGCCGCGCTCGTTGCAATAGCACTATGCATGGACATATTGCACCAAGTGAAAAAAGGAACAGATAAAAATCCGCCGCCCGCCCCGACTAAGCTTGAAACAAATCCAATGACTACGCCCGCACTTGCCAAACCGAGCTTACCAGGCAAAGAACGACCAGGCACTAGCTTGATTTGCCGCAACATTCGCCAAGCAGAAAAACTAACAAACCCAGCAAATAAAAAAGTCAGCAAAGTGGCAGGTAACCATGCAAATAAACGCCCTCCCAACATAACGCCCACAAGAATGCCAGGTGCGACCGCACAAACAATAGGCCAACGTACCGCACCGCGCAGATGGTGTGCACGTACGCTTGAAAGCGCAGTAAATAAAATCGTCGCCATCGCGGTGGCAATGGCCATGTGGGTCACCAGATCTGAAGGAATATTTTGAGCTGAAAACAACATCACCAAGAAAGGCACGGCTACCATACCACCGCCGATGCCCAACAAGCCTGACGCAAAACCACTGATCGCACCCAGTACCAACAGGGCGGAAATAAGAAAAAATGTCATATCACCAACAAAAGAAAATCCCCGCCTAATTCGATCGGACCCGCATCCTGAACCCAGGGGTTCAAGGCGGCGCGGCGGCGATGTTTTGGGCGCATTAATAACAATCAGGGAGGGTTGCCCCTATGACTGCAAAACGCGCTCGCCCACATCGTACGACCCGCACCGGATGCATGCTTATCGGTTCAAAGAATGAATGGTCTGAACAAACCAGGCAGGGAAGTGTCTATGGTACATCAATAATGTGTTCATGGTCACGCAAGACGTGATCAATACGCTCGACCCAACTCGCTAATTGAGTTGCCACTTGTATTTCAGACGGAGCCCCTTGAGTGTGTTTGAGTGTCAACAAATCAGCCGCTAAACGTATCGCCGCCATCACCGCTACACGCTCCTGCCCCTTGGCATTCGTCGTGGCACGAATACGCGACATTTCTGCATCCACTACTTTCACTGCTTGCAAAAGAGGGCCTTCATCACCAAAAGCAACCGCTAGTCGATAACTTTGTCCTGATATCACGACGTCGATTGATTTCACATTCATGATGTCACTTCCTGCTTCAACAAATCGCCCTGATGAGGAGATAGCTCATCAACCGGCAACTGCTCCAGAATCGCTTGTACTTGTGACTGTGCCGTCTCAATCTTACTGCTCAATCGTTCTCGTTCGGCCAGCAAATCGGCATGCTCGCGCATCAGCAACGTCAACGCATCTTGCAATACATCTATCTCTTGCGCTTGACGCACAACCAAATCAAGCAATCGATTAAGTCGGTCGGCAAGTTGATCTAATTCAGCATGCGCAGTCATCGTCTATACCCCCGTATTGGAGGTAGCCATTCTAACGGATTGTTCAATTAGTTGACCAATGATGGCAGCACGCATACACTCGACGCCGTTTGGGTGCTTACTTTTGTGATGAACAAAATAGTTAAACGGGAAGCAAGGTATTGGATTAATCCATACTCACTTGCACTGTCCCCGCAACGGTCGGTGAATGTAGCGCTCGCCTTTAAACGCGTCGCTACACATTTGAAAAATATGTCACTGGAGCATGTTCTCTGGGAAGGCTTTCAAATTTTTCACCAGTCCGGATACCGGCCCAAATAAGGAAACCACCGCTTCGTCCTACCCGCATATCGGTTACTCATATAACAGCTTGCGAAGTATGCCGCAAAGCATGCGTTTCGTTTACCAAAACCTTACGGGGAATAAGGCCAGGGACTTTTCTGGATAAGCTTTATGTTTTTATGTCGCATGGTGCTGCTAAGCAGCATGGTCTGTGCTACCTGTTATAGCCAAACCGAATTCGAACTCAACCCACTGATTGTCTCCGCGGCACGCGTTGAACAACATGCGCAAGATGCTTTACGCGCAACGAGTACGATTAGCCGTACTGATATTGATCAACGACAGGCACTGGATGTACCCAGCTTATTGCAAGCAGAGACGGGCATCGAAATAATTCAAAATGGCGGCATGGGCCAACCTGCATCACTCCAGATGCGCGGGGCAAGAGGCGCACAAAACTTAGTGCTCCTCGATGGTATCGAAATCAACTCCGCGAGCAATGGCGCAGCACAGCTCGCGCATATCATGACTGATCAAATTGATCGTATTGAAATAGTTCGAGGCAATGTCTCCGCCCTCTATGGTTCATCCGCCATGGGCGGGGTGGTGCAAATTTTCACGCAAACCGCTCAAGAAGCCCCCCCTACGGGGCGCGCTATGGTACGCATCGGCAGCTATCAAACGCAAAGCGTACAAGCCAAATACGGGGGCCGCATCGCAAACAATGCTTTTTATCTCAATGTTTCTCAACAACATAGCGATAGTTTCCCTGCTGTCAATGCAGCACAAGCACCTTCTTCAAATCAACAGGATCATGGCTATCAAAATAAAACTATTTCCGGGCAATTTCGCCACTATCTCAATGCACACTGGGATGGCGGTATCCGCTTTTTTCAAACGCATGCCACCACGCACTTTGCATCACCCTATGGCTCCCCAAGCGATGTGCATTATGCGCACGCACAGATAGCGACTGTCTCTGCATTTATCAATGGTCAAGCAAATGAACAGTGGCAAACCCAGTTAACTATCTCGCAAAGTATTGACGCTAATAACAGCTATACCGTAAGCAATTTCTACCCAAACACCGCATTATTTCGCACAACACATCGTAAGTTAGCCTGGCAAAACACCTTCACCATCGCACCTCAAAATACGCTGTTTATCGGCTATGAATATGCGCAACAACAGTTAAACACCACGAGCTACGATGCACCAAAGCGCACAATTGACAGCTATTTTTTGGGATATCAAACACAAATACAAGCGCACCAAGTACAGCTCAACCTACGTCAAGATCATTACTCGGATTTTGGTCGTGCGAATAGTTATTTTTTGGGCTATGGCTATCGGCTCACATCATATACAAAAGGGTTTCTTAATATCAGCAATGCCTTTCGAGCACCGACCTTCAATGATCTCTATTTTCCAAACAATAACAATCCAAATTTGCAAGCAGAGCACGCGCGTACAACAGAAGTAGGTTGGCAATATGCGCCCGCGCTCGGTTTGCTACAGCTTTCTTTATTCCAAACAAAATATCGCGATTTAATTGCTTATACCAACACAGGTCCACCTCGTTATGCTTTTTCCCCGGACAATATTCACCGTGCTTTAGCACAAGGTGTCGAAGCAACATTTTCAACGATATGGGGCAATACAGAAGCAAAAGCGAATATCACCTGGCAACAACCTAAAAACGAAATCGATGGCACGCTTCTGCCTAATCAAGCACGCCAATTTGGGCAAATCACACTTAACCAAAAAATAGGGGCAACCCAATTGGGCGCTATGTTGCATATCAGTGGCCCACGTCTTGATAAGTCATCGGGTCAAGTACACATATTAGGGGGATATAACTTAGTTCATCTCACCGCACGCCATACCATCACTAAAAATTGGACGCTTGCCGCTAAATTAGAAAATATTTTTAATCGTAACTACCAAACTATTTACCGTTATAACACCCCAGGACGTAGTTTCTATTGCACACTCTTATGGCAACCGTTATGACCACCGCAAGACAAGGCACTCACAGATACGTCGCATGCTTATCGAGGAAAAATATACCGGCCACAACATCATGACAACATATCGACCGCAAGACGCATCTCCTCCAAACTCACCGCGCTCACACTTATCTCACTCCACAGATCTATCTGAAAAAACACAAGAGGCATCCCATATCGCGCCACATCATCCCCCCACTGCGGATATTCAAAATCAGATGCACCTTAACCCAAGCTATTTTTGGCGTTGGATCGGGCTCATCATCGTAGCCGCGAGCAGCATACTCATCGCACTGGCGTTAGGGAGTGTCCGTCAGTTTGATTGGCAATTCATCGCGCAATTACGTCTACCCCGTGTACTCACTGCATTTTCCTGTGGGGGCTTACTTGCCTTAGCCGGCGCATTGCTCCAAGCCTTAACCCGTAACCCGCTTGCTGAACCGTATTTATTAGGGGTATCAGGCGGCGCTGCAAGTGGCGCACTACTGGCTATGTTAGGCATGGGCTATGCCGCATGGGGGGTCACACTGGGAGCAAGTGTCGGAGCGATGCTCTCACTATGTCTGCTCTTCTCCCTTCTCTCACTGCAAAATAAAACGCGCACCGTTTTTGAAATTGATCATACCTCGCGATTAATTCTAGCGGGCGTGATGCTCGCCACAGCCTATGGCGCATTGATTTCGCTTTTATTACTGATCGCGCCTTCACAGCGTATTCCCGGTATGCTTTTTTGGATGATGGGTGATCTAAGCAGTGCCACCATACCCTGGGTCGCATTGTCAGCGTGCATCTTGTGTTTGATCAGCACACCTTATTTAGGTGCACGCGTTAATCTCTTATTACTCGGCGAAGACCGCGCCTACACATTAGGCTTATCGGTCAAACCCCTACGCTACCTTATCATTCTTATCGCTGCACTCACCACAGCATGCGCGGTAGCACATGCAGGCACGATTGGTTTTATCGGCATGGTTGTACCGCACACACTGCGGTTATGGTGGGGCAACGACCAACGTTTTCTATTACCGGCTTGTTTATTTGTAGGTGGCAGTTTACTCACCTTAGCTGATCTTGCCTCACGCACACTCATTGCACCCGCGCAGCTACCCGTAGGTATTATCACAGCAGGTATTGGCGTCCCTAGCTTTCTCTGGTTAATGCATCGCCCCAGTGCACTGAAATAAATTGATTAACATGACACTGTTGCGCATTAAATGCACACAGCCCAAAAAAAGCACGCGATGTACAAAAACCCGACTGATCTTCAGCGCAGAAGAGTCAAAGCAAGAGACGACGAAGCGCACTTCGTCTCGCGTAGCAGGAACTGTCCACTCGCAAATCGGTGGGCATACAGTACCCGGCCTTACATCAGTGCATCAGTGCATCAGTGCATCAGTGCATCAGTGCATCAGTGCATCAGTGCGCAAGAGTGTATTCAAGGGGCGTGGGTAGTTGCAAGAGATTTATTTTTTAACGGCACACATTTAAATACATAAGCGCGTCCCAATCAACCCACCATCCATCAGGTACAAGAGAGGTTTACATCATCCATACTCACATCACCTTATATCGCTGCTTTCCAATATACGTGCCACTCCATATACCATCGATGCTACGGATATCCTCATGGATGCGAAAAAAATAGTGCTATCGCTTGAGCATCTCACCCTCTGTGTACCTGGCCGCGATCTTATTACTGACCTGGTCATTGAAATTAAACAAGGGCAACGCTGGTGT
>JADYYQ010000057.1 GCA_020853585.1 Ottowia sp. | reverse complement strand
TGTCTCCCGCTGCATTTACTAAAAAATTTCATGCAGCTTAAGTAGTTTTTTGAAATGCGAGTGTCCGTTATTGACAGTACACCTCATAGTGAATCAGGTACGAGTACAAGATGCGTTATTTCAACAGGCTGTGCTTAATTACCAGGTGAAGGTGTTATCAGCCCAACAAGAAGTAGAAGATGCGTTATCAGATATCGTTGGTTACCGTGAGGCAGCACACAGTCTGCATGATGCACGTACCGCAGCGCGGCGCAGCACCGCACTTGCGCTTGAGCGTTACAAGGCGGGAGAAAGCGACTTCACAACGGTCACGGCGGCTTATCAAGCACAGCTACAGGTGGAAGATGGCTTAACGCAAACGCAAGGTAATTTGCTGCAGTCGTTTGTTTCGGCTTATCGTGCATTGGGTGGTGGGTGGGACGGTAAGTTGACTGCTTCGTTATCCGATGACATCACGCGACAAATGCGTGCACGCACCGACTGGGGCGATGCGCTTGTTTTTCCCAATCAACAAAGACTAGCTCAATGATTATGACGACACGTTCAACGCTGTATCTCGTAAGTCTAAGTGCGTTATTTTGTTTCGCTTGTGGTGAACGTCCTGCTGCCCCAAAAACTTCGTTACAGCAAGTGGTGTTTATGGAACCTATTTATCGTGAGGTGACCGATACCATTCAACTTGATGGTGTGGTGGCACCCAGTGAATCGGTCAATCTTGTTGCGCGCGTGAGTGGCTATCTTAGCTCAGCGCCTTTTATCGAAGGTCATGAGGTGAAAGCCGGTCAGCTTTTATTTGTGATCGAGCCCGAGCCTTATCAACAGCAGCTTAAGTTAAACCAAGCGAAGCGCGAGCAAGCATATGCTGAATATCAGCGGCAGCAAGTATTGCTGAAAGAGAATGCCACAGCGAAATCGAGTCTTGAATTAGCTTTGTCTAACTTACAGCAAGCTGAGGCGAATTTGCGGTTAGCGCAGATTAATCTGGACTACACCCAAGTCAAGGCACCCTTTAGCGGTGTGATTGGCAAACGTACAGTAGATGTGGGTAACTATGTTGGCGCAAGTGCGGGAGGCACTGCGCTTGCGACGTTGCAACGTTTGCGTCCAGCTTATGTTAATTTCAGTATTAATGAGCGGGACTTGTTGCGGCTGCGTACTTCGCCTACTGCCCAGAGTGCCACTAAGGCGAAAAAGGCAGGTGTGACCAGCAGCAAGATTGACGTGCAAGTTGCGTTGCAAGGAGAGCGAGCCCCTTCGGAAATCGGTATCCTTGATTTTGTTGATAACAATCTCTCGAGTGCGACAGGCAGTCTACAGTTGCGTGCGCGCTTTGAGAATTCAGACCTACACCTGATTCCCGGGTTGTACAGCAAGGTGTTAATCGGAATCAGCAAGCCACACTTTACTTTGTTGATACCTTCGCATGTTGTGCTGAATGATCAAATGGGTCATTACGTGTATGTGGTGGATGCCGACTCAAAGGTGGTGCGTCGTAATGTCAAGAGAGGTGCCGATTTTGGTCCTCTTACCGAAATGGTGGAAGGTCTAACGCGTCGTGATCGTGTTATTACGCAAGGTTTGAGTAATGTCGGTGTGGGTCAAAAAGTTGCTGCCTATGAAGATCCGCATGAAGCCCACGCAGCAAGCGTGGCTCTTGAAAAGTAAGCACAATGATTGCTCAATTTTTTATTGATCGCCCCGTTCTTGCTAATGTCATTGCATGGATCACCTTACTGATTGGTGCAGTGTCAGTATTAGGTTTATCTGTCTCGCAATACCCGCAACTCACGCCACCCACTATTCAGGTAACGACAACGTATCCAGGTGCGAGTGCCTTGACTGTCCAGCAGCTTGTAGCACGCAGTATCGAGCAACAGGTCAACGGTGTTGAGAATATGATTTATATGCAGTCGACTTCTTCTAATGATGGTCGCTACACCTTAACCGTTAGTTTTGCTGTCGGCACTGATGTTGATCAAGCACAAGTTGCGGTACAAAACCGCGTGAATGCGGCGGTCCCTCTGTTACCTAATGCGGTGCAGCAACAGGGTGTGATCACGAAGAAGAAATCGACAAGCATTTTGCAAATCATCACGCTGGTATCGGATAACCCATCAATGGATGGCTTATTTCTTAGCAATTTCGCTACCTTGCAATTAAAAGATCGCTTAAGTCGACTGCCTGGTGTGGCTGATGTGAATGTCTTTGGTGTGGGTCAATACAGTATGCGTATTTGGCTTGATCCTCAACAGATGAAACAGCGTGGCTTGATGCCTGCGCAGGTGATGGCACAGGTGAGTAAACAGAGTCAACCGGTTAGCGTAGGTCAGATTGGTGCGCCTCCAGCTTTGCCTGGTCAGGCGCAGCAGCTTACGATTAATTTAGTGGGTGCGCCTAATTCGGCGGATGATTTTGGGGACATTATTGTTAAGACTGATGGTAATGGTAGCGTGACACGCTTGCGAGATGTAGCGCGAATCGAATTGGGTAGCCAAAGCTATGGTCAAAGCTTTACCTTTGATGGTAAGCCTTCAGGTGGTATCGCGATTTATCAATTACCTGGTGCGAATGCATTAGCGATTGGGCAAGCAGTTAAAGATGAGATGGCGCATGCTGCAAAAAATTTCCCTCACGGACTGAGTTACCAAATTCCATTTGATACGACGATTTTTGTCAAAGAGTCGATCGATGAGGTTTACAAGACGCTTTATGAGGCGGGCATATTGGTGTTGTTTGTGATCATTTTGTTTTTACAAGATTGGCGTGCCACCTTAGTGCCTGCGACGACTGTGCCGATTACGATTATCGGTGCATTTGCCGCTATGGCGGCCATGGGTTTTTCAATTAATTTGCTTACCTTATTTGCTTTGGTACTCTGTATTGGTATCGTCGTCGATGATGCGATTGTCGTGGTAGAGGGTGTTGCAAAACACGTTGAAGCTGGCAAAACACCGCGTGATGCGGCAGTGGTGGCGATGCAGGAATTGATGGGGCCGATTATCGGTATTACGCTGGTGCTGATATCCGTGTTTCTTCCTGCTGCGTTTATTCCAGGTATTACGGGGCAGATGTATAAGCAGTTTGCATTGGTGATTGCTGCGACGGCACTCATTAGTGGGATCAATGCTATTACGCTTAAACCCACGCAATCGGCTAAATATGTGCGTGCGCACGATCCTAACAAGACGAAGAATGTTTTCTTTCGCGCTTTTGACAAAATTTACAACCCGATTGAGTTGAAATACGCGCGCTTGATAAAGCGAATGATGAATGCGCGTAAGACCTCGACATGTGTGGCACTTACATTGATTGTGATGGCGATTATTGGCCTCATGCGTTTGCCAACGGGGTTTATTCCCACAGAAGATCAGGGTTATTTAATGGTGGCAGTCCAGCTGCCTGATGCTGGATCCATTGAACGTACCAATCATTCTTTGGCGCAGATTGGTGAACTTGCAAGAGGCATTGCAGGTGTTGATCATGCCATCGCAATTGGAGGTATTTCTGCACTCGATAGCAATGCCTCTCTTGCCAATGCTGGCTTGGTTTATCTGACACTGAAGGCGTGGGGTGAGCGTGCTAAAAATAAGGGTCAGGATTTACGTACTATCTACACGACACTTAATCAACAATTAACAGGGGTCAAAGATATTCGCCCACTTGTATTGATCCCGCCTCCTATTCCCGGGCTGGGTATGTCAGGGGGCTTTCAAATGCAACTTGAACTCACTGATGGTAGTGACAACCTGAACAAATTACAAAATGCGGCTGAGCGCTTAATTGGTGCGGCTAAAATGCGACCTGAAATTCAACACATTTCTACGCCTTTGCGCACGCAAGTGCCGCAGCTTTCGCTCACGATCAATCGCGCGCGTGCAGAAATGTTAGGTGTGGCAATCAACGATGTGTATGACGTACTACAAAATTATCTAGGCTCGTCTTATGTGGGTCAGTTTTCCAAATTTGGCCAAAATTACACAATTTATATTCAAGCAGATCGAAACTATCGTATGCGCACCGATCAGATCGCATCGCTGACTGTACGGAGTACCAGTGGCCATATGGTGCCACTGGGGTCTTTCCTGGCGGTTGCTAACGTGACGGGGCCGGCACTGATTGCGCAGTATCAGATATATCCGACTGCCACAATCAATGGCATGGCCGCACCCGGATACAGTTCTGGTCAAGCGCTCTTGGCCATGGAAAAAGCAGCCGAGGATGTTTTGCCGCAGGGCGTTGCATACGAATGGACTGGGCTTTCTTATCAAGAAAAGCTGGTGGGTAATTCCGTAGTCCTTGTTTTTGTCTTGGCGATTTTGCTTGTTTATTTTGTATTGGCTGGGCAGTACGAAAGCTGGTGGTTACCTGTGCCGGTGATTTTGGCTGTACCGATGTCGCTTGTTGGTGCGGTAGTGGCACTGTCGGCGGTGGGGATGGCGAATAATATTTACGTTCAAATTGGACTTGTATTGTTGATTGCTTTGTCAGCAAAAAATGCCATTTTGATTGTCGAAGTGGCACAAGAACTGCGGCATACAGGACATGATTTGATTGCGGCTGCGTTAGAAGGTTCTCGGCGTCGTTTTCGCCCAATCATTATGACCTCGTTTGCTTTTATTCTTGGTGTCTTACCGCTGGTGTTGGCCAGTGGCGCGGGTGCTGCCGCGCGTGTTTCGATCGGCCTGACAGTATTTAGTGGCATGCTGGCTTCCACCATCTTAGCGGTCGCTTTTGTGCCGGTGTTATATGTGGTTATTGTCTCTTGGCGCGAACAGCGTACGGGTGGTAAGAAGATCTAACAAAAGAGGCCGAATAGATCTTGTTGTCAGTCAGTTGGGTACTGACTGACTTTATATTCCTTATGTGACGGTGAAGATATGCCGATAGCAATTAAGCAAGAAAGCACGAAGAGACTAGCGACCAATCGTATAGATCAGCATGCCGCGTATCAGGCAATGCGCTAGAGGGCTTATGTAATAAGTGATGCCGAGTCTTTATATGCACCTGATATGTACTAAGTGGATATCTCGAGTGTGTATGAAAAATGCGTTAATTACTTTCGTAAGCGATATGACCGCCCACAAGCGTTTTTTTGACAACACCTTGTAAATCTCGACCAAGAAATGGTGAGTTTTTGCCTTGACTGCGTAAAGTATGGGCGTTGAGTACCCAGTGTTCTTTTGGGTCAAATAGACAAATATCTGCCGTACTGCCAATCGCAAGCTGTCCGGCTTGTTTGTTATTTAATAATCCCAATATAGCAGCGGGTGTCGCGGTTACTTTGGAGAGGGCGAGCGATAAACTTTGTTGCTGCTCATAAGCCCACTTTAATGTGAGTGGGAGGAGTAACTCAAGGCCTGTGGCACCCACACTTGCTTGCGCAAACGGAAGTAATTTTTCGTCATCATCGACCGGGGTGTGATCAGAACAGATAGCATCGATAGTGCCATCTGCGAGCCCGGTGCGAATCGCATCACGATCACGTTGACTGCGTAGGGGCGGGGCCATCCGCATCTGTGGATCAAAATAACCCAGATCAGTATCGCTAAGATGCACATGGTGGATACCAACGTCGCAACTGATCTTTAAGCCTTCCTCTTTTGCTTGTTTAATTAAATGAATCCCTGCCGCTGATGACAATCGACATACATGTATACGTGCACCGGTGCTGCGCATCAGCTCAAAAATAATATGGAGTGCGATGGTCTCAGTAATGATGGGGATACCGGGTAGCCCCATACGTGTGGCAATGGGCCCAGATGCGGCGATTCCATTGCGGCCAAGCCAGGCATCTTGTGGACGTAGCCAAATGGTGTAGCCCAGGGTGGTGGCATATTGCATGGCGCGTAGCAAAACTTGTGTATCAGCAATAGGTATATCTGCTTGAGAAAAGCCAATGCAACCGGCTTGTGTAAGCTGTGCCATTTCGGTGAGCGTATGGCCTTTAAGCGCGATCGTGAGTGCCCCTAAGGGATAAACATGTGCTTGATTTAAGCTACGCGCGCGAAACTTCAGCATTTCAACAAGGCCAGGTTCATCAAGTACCGGATCGGTATCGGGTGGGCACACTAAGCTCGTCACCCCCCCGGCAATTGCCGCTGTCATTTCAGAAGCAAGTGTGGCTTTGTGTTCATAACCGGGCTCACGGAGTCGTGCACAGAGATCAATCAAGCCCGGCGCTACCACTAAACCGGTAGCATCAATCACTTTGTTTGCTTGGAAATCAGCTGGAGGGCGGCCTACGCCAACGATTTTTCCAGCGGCAATAAACAAATCTTTTTTTGCGTCAATCTGATTATGCGGATCAATTAGATGACCGTTTTTAATATGGTGTTTCATAGCGCATGGGTAGTAGGTTAGTGATCGTTGTTGTGCGCGACGATACTCATGACTGCCATCCGTACGGCAATGCCAAAAGTGACTTGATTAAGAATGACTGATTGAGGACCATCTGCTACGGCCGAATCGATTTCAACACCGCGATTCATGGGTCCAGGATGCATCACGATGGCGTCGGGTGCAGCGGACGCGAGACGGTCAGCAGTTAAGCCATAGGTTTTAAAATATTCTTGAGCGGAGGGAAGCAATGCACCACTCATGCGCTCATTTTGTAAGCGTAAAGCAATGATCACATCGACATCTTTAAGCCCTTTTGCCATGTCGTGATATACATGCACGCCCATTTGTTCTAAGCCGGTTGGCAAAAGCGTATTGGGTGCAATGACGCGCACCTCAGGGCATCCCAGTGTGGTGAGTGCATGAATATCTGAGCGTGCCACACGGCTATGCAAAATATCGCCGATGATCGCCACCCGCAAATGAGTAAATGCTTTTTTGTAATGGCGAATCGTATACATATCCAACAATGCTTGCGTTGGGTGAGCATGACGCCCATCTCCCGCATTGATGACATGAACGTGCGGTGCGACATGTTGTGCAATCAAATACGGCGCCCCTGCGCTGGTATGACGTACTACAAACATATCAGCATGCATGGCGCACAAATTATTGATCGTGTCGAGTAAGGACTCGCCTTTACTTGATGACGATGCAGCGATATTGAGATTAAGTACATCAGCAGATAGGCGCTTGGCAGCAATCTCAAACGTGGTCCGGGTGCGAGTGGAGTTTTCAAAAAATAAATTGAATACGCTTTTCCCTCGTAGCAGCGGCACTTTCTTGATATCACGATCAGCATCTGACAAGCTAACAAATTGGGTAGCGGTATCGAGAAGATGCGTGAGTATGTCACGTGAAAGACCTTCGATAGAAAGCAAATGCTTAAGCTCGCCATGCTGGGTTAGTTGTGGATTACGAAAAGTTTTAGTCATATTGACTCAAGTGCAAATGTAAGGAGGCCGTCTTGAGATTGTTGTAACGCTAAGATTTGGTCTGCGGGTAGTACCATATGTATACCAGACAGATCAACGGTGTAAGGTAGTTGACGTGTACTTAATTCGGTGCGGTCAACGAGTACTGCCAAGGTAATACGCGCAGGACGACCAAAATCAAAAATTTCGTTGATAGCAGCACGCGTGGTGCGCCCGCTGTAAAACACATCATCAATCAGCAAAATTTCCCGTGCATTGACATCAAAAGGCAAAGAGGTAGGCTGTGTGCCTCGATGCATACCTTTGCTCGCGTAATCATCCCGATGCAAAGCGACATTGATATAACCCACATCCTGTATTTGCAAATCTTGGGCAAGACGTTGTGCTAACCAAGCCCCGCCGCTGTATATGCCGGCAATGGCTAATGCAGTTGATTGTGGGTAGGCGCGACGGATTTTATCGAGCAGGTTTGCATATAAAGTATGCGCATCTAGTGCGGTGGGTAAATTCATTTTTTTTCGTTTTGCATAAGGTACGCAGAAAGGTCTGTGTAGGTATCAAAAAATTGCTGCAAGATAATACAGGCCGCCTGTGCATCAGCCGCTTTACCTGGGGCGACCAAACCTGAGGCACGTGCTGCAACGGTTGAATAGCGTTCATCGACCCACGTGACGGGCACATTAAATCGCCCTCGTAATTGATTGCCAAAACGCGTGGCTTTGTGCGTCATATCGTGTGCTGTGCCATCAGCGTAACAAGGCAGTCCAACGATAAGATGGGCGGGTTGCCATGCGTCGATAAGCTTAGCCACACCACCAAAGCGAGCCACCACGCTGCTATTAGCCAGCACTGTGAGGGCACGTGCTTGGCGCGTTAAGGTGTTGCCAATCGCGACACCAATACGTACTTCACCATAGTCAAAAGCCAACAGTGTGGCTTCAACCATGCCCTGCCTCTGTACTCAGCGTAAGAAGTGATACGCCGACACCGAGTAAAGCCATTGCAGCATCTTGGCGCGCCTCAATGGGTGTATCAAAAATAATGGATGGATTGGCAGGTACGGTTAACCAGCCGTTATGGGCGACTTCATTCTCAAGTTGTCCGGCGCTCCAGCCGGCATAACCTAGAGTTAGTAAAAAACGAGATGGGCCGGTACCTGCGGCCACTTCTTCGAGCACATCTTTGGATGTGGTCATTTCGAGTCCACCTGGCACACGCAATGATGAGTAATATGTTGTGCCTTCACGCGATTCGTGTAGCACAAAGCCCCGTTCCACTTGCACAGGGCCTCCATAGAGAACCGGTTGATTTTGTAGTGGGGCAATTTCAAGTTTGAGGGAAATTTTATCGAACAAGGTGGCCATATTAATATCAGTTGGCCGATTGATAACAAGGCCGAGTGCGCCGCGTTCGTTGTGTTCGCATACGTAGACAACACTGCCGGCAAAAAGCGGTCCCGTCACGCCAGGCATCGCGATCAGAAATTGATTCGTAAAATTAATAGGGTTTGATTGACTTTGCATTTCGCAATTTTAGCAAACACTTAGATGTTCTGTGGAAGATACTTTGCTATATAATCGCCCCCGCTCGTTTGATTGCTGGCCATAGTGTGGTTGGCAAAGGTGAAGCCGGAGAGGTGGCAGAGTGGTCGAATGTACCTGACTCGAAATCAGGCGTAGGCGTAAGTCTACCGAGGGTTCGAATCCCTCCCTCTCCGCCAACATATAGTCCGAAGTCGTTTAGAAAAGTTCAGATTAGTCTACGCAGCCCATATATTTATTGGGCTTGCTGCCAGAGCAAAATCTCATAGAGTGCGAGTAGTTATTGCTCAAGCTGGTGCTAGCTTATGGTAAATTTCATGGTATTAACTGAGCGATACCATGACACTTACGATTAAGAAAATTGATGCAGCAAATCCCAAAGACAAGCCATATAAGTTAGCCGATGCTGGTGGGCTGTATCTGTTCGTCAGTGTGGCGGGAGGCAAGAGTTGGCGTTCTAATTATTCTGTTTCGGGTAAGCAAGCAACGCAGACTTATGGGCGTTACCCTGAATTGTCATTAGCCCGGGCTCGGCGAGTGCATAGTGAATTTAAATCAGGTGCTCAAAGCAAGTGCAGTCCTGCCTTTGAGGATGTTGCAGTCGACTGGCTAAAGATAAAGCTACCTAAACTCTCAAATGTTAAGCACCAAGGGCAGGTTGAGCAAACGCT
>JADYYQ010000056.1 GCA_020853585.1 Ottowia sp. | reverse complement strand
TTCCAATACAAGTTTGACCGCCTCGCCGCGATACTCTTTTGTGTAGCTTTCTTGCTTGCTCATCCTTGCTCCAATTTTAGGTAATATACCAAGTTGGAGTGTCCGAATTTGTCAGGCTACCTCAAAACGGTGAATAGCAGTTTGATCTAATTCATCATTTTCGGCGGTGTTTACTGGAAAACAATTTACGCCATTTAATATTGAGCGCGCAGTTGACTCGATCATTTCAAGTCCATATACCTTGCTAATAAAACCATTAGCACCTGCTTTACGTGCACGCGCAGCATAAATATTTGGATCAAGACCAGAATAAACGAGATATTTTGCGGAATGACCTGAGGAGGCGAGATGGCGAATTAAACTTAATCCATCCATGCCGGGTAGACTTAGATCAAGAATAACTAAAAGAGGTTGATATTTTTTAAATTGATCTAAAGCATCAGGGCCATTACTTGACTCGATAATTTGACCGATTATTTCGAGCTTGACAAGCATGCTGCGTACTGCGACGCGAATGGCTGGGTGGTCGTCAACAATGAGGACTGAGCAGCGTTGCTGCGCAAGCTCAGCCATTGGATGTAACCGTACCGATGAAGAGGGTGTGGATTTAAAAAACATACCGCGATTGTATGCGTGCTTGGTATGAATACGTGCTAATTAATTACAGGCAACTCAATATTTAACAGTGTGCTTTTGGTATATATGCAGGATTATGCAAAATGCCGTGGTAATTGGTTAATAATTTTCCATGTTAAATCATATTAATTAATATTTAATTGCTGACTAATAAGCTCTTTGCATATTTTTAAAGTCGCTTCAGATTTATTTAAAGTATAAAAATGTAGGCCTGGTGCGCCTCCTCGTAGTAATTGTGCGCATAAATTACTGACGACTTCAAAACTAAATTCGCGGATAGATTCCATATCGTCACCATAAGACTGTAAACGCTGTTTAATCCAACGCGGAATATCTGCACCACAGTTTTCTGAAAATCGTAAAATTTGATGACTATTTGTGATGGGCATAATCCCCGGCACAATAGGCACATTTACCCCTAGCTTTTGAGTATCGTCAATAAAACGAAAATAGGCATCACTGGAAAATAGATATTGGGTGATCGCTGAGTTTGCGCCGGATTTTATTTTGCGCACAAAATTTTCTAGATCGCTTTGTGGATTGCTGGCTTGCGGGTGTATTTCGGGATAAGCGGCGACTTCGATATGAAACCAATCACCCGTTTGTTCGCGGATAAATTCGACGAGTTGGCTGGCATAGCGTAGCTCCCCATATTGCCCCATGCCAGAAGGGAGGTCGCCGCGTAATGCGACTAAACGACGAATACCGTGTTCGCGATAGCTTAATAAGATTTCTTTTAACTGCGCACACGAGGTGCCCACGCAAGATAAGTGGGGCGCGACGGGTTGTCCTAATTGTTGAATGCTTAGAACGGTTGCAAGAGAGCCTTGTTGGGTGGTACCTCCCGCACCAAATGTGACCGAAAAAAATGCGGGCCGCATATCAGCGAGCGCCATGCATACGCGCCCCAGTTTATTTTTGCCTTCTTCCGTTTTCGGTGGAAAAAACTCAAAGCTAATCGATGGTTTGCGACTCATGAGGGGAGATTTATTTTAGACGCGTACCCCGGTGAAATGAGGTACGTGATGTTGAGGATGTTATCTAGCTTAATAGCGGTAGTGGGTCGGTTTATAGGGGCCTTCTTGGCTAACGTCAATATAGGCAGCTTGCTCTGTTGTCAGTACCGTTAATTTGGCATTGAGCTTTTTAAGCTGTAGCCGAGCGACTTTTTCGTCCAGCTGTTTGGGTAGGATATACACCCCGATTGGGTAGTCCTGTGTTTTATTGAATAACTCGATTTGTGCCAGGGTTTGATTGGTAAAGGACGCACTCATTACATAGCTTGGGTGTCCGTGGGCGCATCCTAAATTAACCAGTCGGCCTTTGGCTAACAAAATGATACGTCGCCCATCAGGGAAAATCACATGATCAACTTGGGGTTTAATTTCTTCCCATGGATATTGTTCAAGTGACGCGACATCGATTTCGTTATCAAAGTGCCCGATGTTGCAAACGATGGCCTGGTGTTTCATTTGGTAGAGATGGGCGTGGGTAATGATGTGGTAGTTGCCCGTTGCGGTGACGAAAATATCGGCTTGGCTGCATGCTTCATCCATGGTAACGACGCGATAGCCTTCCATGGCGGCCTGCAGGGCGCAAATGGGATCAATCTCGGTAACCCATACTTGCGCTGATAATGCGCGTAGCGCTTGCGCGCAACCTTTGCCAACGTCGCCATAGCCGGCGACAACAGCAATTTTCCCTGCAATCATCACATCGGTGGCACGTTTAATGCCGTCTATTAGCGATTCACGGCAACCGTAAAGATTGTCGAATTTGCTCTTGGTAACGGAGTCATTGACGTTGATAGCAGGAAAGCGTAATTCGTCTTTTGCAAACATTTGGTACAAGCGATGCACACCGGTAGTGGTTTCTTCGGTGACGCCGCGAATGTGTGCGATACGGCTTGAGTACCAGTATGGATCGATATCTAATTTAGCTTTGATCGCAGCGAACATGATCGCTTCTTCTTCGCTGCTGGGGTGGGCTAACACATGCGGATGATTTTCAGCACGGGCACCTAAATGGAGGAGCAGGGTCGCGTCACCGCCATCATCCAAAATCATATTGGCGTAATGGCCATTGGGCCAGTCGAATATACGGTGAGTGTAGTCCCAGTAGTCGGCTAGAGATTCGCCTTTGACAGCAAATACGGGGGTGTTGGTAACCGCGATAGCGGCGGCGGCATGGTCTTGTGTGGAGTAAATATTGCAAGAGGCCCAGCGTACTTCTGCACCGAGCGCTTGCAATGTCTCAATCAACACAGCCGTTTGAATGGTCATGTGCAATGAACCACTGATACGTGCGCCTTTAAGCGGTTGGCTTGCCGAAAACTCTTCGCGAATGGCCATCAGTCCCGGCATTTCAGTGTGGGCAATTGCGATTTCTTTACGGCCCCATGCCGCTTGGCTAATATCAGCTACGATGTAGTCGTTGAAATGCTGGGCTTCAGTCATTGCGTTCATATATGTCCCAATAAAAAACGTGAGCGAAAATGATACGTTTGTCGTTATGATAAAGATGGATCACTTAACAGGTGCTAAGTGAGCGTGTTTCATTTGTGTCTTTTGGTGCCGCAGTGCGGGTACGCTGGTTGGTATGTGTCGCATCGTATTTATCTAAAGCGGCGCGTTTGAGTGTCGCGGCTTTATCAGTAAGTTCCCAGGAAAATGCCATATTTTCGCGTCCAAAGTGGCCATAGGCGGCGGTCTTTTGATAGATAGGCCGCAGTAAATCGAGCATTTTGATAATACCTCTGGGGCGCAAGTCAAAATGCTCTCGTACAAGCTGTGCAATCTGTTCATCGGCAAGTTTGCCTGTGCCAAAAGTACTTACCATTACCGATGTGGGCTGAGCGATACCAATTGCATAAGAGACTTGAATTAAGCAACGGCTAGCGAGCCCGGCAGCAACAATATTTTTAGCGACATATCGGCCAGCATAGGCAGCAGAGCGATCTACTTTAGATGGATCTTTCCCTGAAAATGCCCCGCCACCATGGGGTGCCGCACCCCCATAGGTGTCGACAATAATTTTTCGTCCCGTTAAACCGCAGTCACCTTGGGGGCCACCAATAACAAAACGGCCAGTTGGGTTAACGAGATATTTGATTTCATCTTTAATGAGTGCTGCGGGCAGCACAGGTTTAATAATTTCTTCAATAACAGCTTCTCGCAAAAAGGCAAGCGGAATATCGGGGGCGTGTTGTGTGGATAGCACCACTGTATCAATGCAGTAAGGTTGACCATCTACGTATTTAAGGGTGACTTGCGATTTAGCATCGGGACGTAGCCAGGGCAAGCTACCGTTATGACGTAATTGGGCTTGGCGCTCGACTAGGCGGTGCGAGAGATGAATGGGTAGGGGCATAAGTTCGGGTGTTTCATCACATGCATAGCCAAACATCAAACCTTGATCGCCCGCACCTTGGTCGAGATTATCATCGTGCGCGCGATTTACCCCTTGAGCAATATCTGGGCTTTGCTTGTCATAGGCTACCAATACGGCACAGCCTTTGTAGTCAATGCCGTACTCGGTATTGTCATAGCCAATTTGTTTGATTGTGTTGCGCGCAATTTGAATATAGTCGACGTTAGCAGTGGTGGTGATCTCGCCCGCAAGTACGACTAGCCCGGTATTGCAGAGTGTTTCGGCGGCAACCCGTGCATACGGGTCTTGATGCAAAATCGCATCGAGAATGGCATCTGAAATTTGATCTGAGACTTTGTCTGGGTGACCTTCAGAGACGGATTCTGAAGTGAAGTAGTAGCTATTGTGTGCCACGCTTTGCGCTCCTTTAAGTTGACAGTGCGTGCCAACGACGAGGTGCTGTGGCGACGCTTTAGCAGATTTTGTGAATCGCCCCGCAAGTTGTCTGTTTAACTCGGCGATCCGGCTATTATATATGTATCTGCTTAATTTTTAAATGAACCTACTTCATTTTTATCAATGTACCGTTTAGTGATTTTTCTATTGAATGCTTGTTTTTGGCTGCTTTCCCGTTTGCCTTTGCGTGTGTTGCAGCATATGGGTGCTTGTTTGGGGTTGCTGGCCGCTTGGTTGCCTGGGCGTTATCAGCGCCGTTTACGTACGCATTTTTTGCGTGCTTATCCACACGCCACGCCGGCCATGTTGGCGGAAGCGGCTCGATCGGCTGGGCGCATGGCATTAGAGATGCCTTATTTTTGGGCGCGCAAAAGGCCATTAGCGCAATTTCCTCACTTGTTAGATGCCCACGATGCCACTCTCACAAGACTGTTGGCGCAAGGGCGGGGTGTGATTGCGTTAACAGTACATATGGGGTGTTTTGAAATTTTGGCTCCCGCATTGGCTGCGCGTTATGGTTTGACGGCTTTATTTAAACCGCCTCATAAAACGTGGCTACGGCAGTGGATGGAGGGGGTACGCAGTCAGCCTGGTTTGCACCTTGCGCCAGCACAAGCGCGGGGCGTACGTATGATGGTGAAGGCGTTGCGTCATGGGCAGATGGCAGCGATGTTGCCGGATCAGGCACCTGCTGCTGGAGAGGGTGTGTGGGCGCCTTTTTTTGGACAGCCGGCGTATACCGTGACGCTGGTGCAGAAGTTACAACAGCGCTCGGGAGCGCCGATTGTGTTGTTCTGTTGTGAGCGTCTACCCCATGCGCAGGGCTATCAAGTGCATTTACGATGTTACGAGGCGATGCTGCCTGACTCGCCTGTGGCTGCTGCGACGGCGCTAAACCAGGCGATCGAAGCGTTAATTGCTATAGCGCCAACACAATATTTGTGGGGCTACAACCGCTACAAAATACCGCAAGGTGTGCAGGTACCTTTGTGATGAATTTATCTGAATTGGGCGCATGGTTGGGGGCACGTTTGGGTATGGCGGTATTTTGGTTGCTTGCCCAATTACCCTATTGTTTGGCGGCACGCTTAGGCGCACGTTTGGGTGGCTTGGCCTGGCGATTGCCAAGCGTACGTAAACAGGTGGTGTTAACAAATTTACAGACTTGCTTTCCTGATTGGACGCGCGGGTATCGGCGGCAAATAGCGGGACAGGTATTGCGCTATGTTGTGCGTAGCTTTGCCGAGCGTGGCATGTTGTGGTTTGGCTCTGCGGCGCGAATACGTCGTTGGGTATGGATTGATGATCAGGCGGGATTGGCACAATTTAAAGGTGTGCCTCATATTTTGCTGGGCATGCATTTGGTGGGTATTGAAGCAGGTGCATTACGACTTTCCCTTTATCTTGATGAGCTTGGTTTTGGCGGCGGGGTGACACTGTATACACCGATGCGTAATCGTTATTTTGATGCGTTTGTGAAAAATGCACGGGAACGTTTTGGAGCACGCATGTTGCCACGGGCGCAAATTGCACATGGGCTGTTGCGATTAATTCGGCAGGGGGTGGGGGTGCAGATCTCACCTGATATGGATTTTGGTGTGAATAATTCGGAGTTTGTTGATTTTTTTGGTGCACCCGCTTGTACCTTGACGGCAGTGTCTCGCTTGGCTCGGTTGACGGGTGCAAAAATTATCCCGGTGGTGACGGAGTTGTGCCCGCATTATGGGGGTTATGTATTACGTATTTTGCCACCTTGGTTAGATTATCCAGGTGAGAGTGTGATGGCTGATACGCGGCGCATGAATACTTTTTTTGAGACACAGATTGTGCGTGATCCGGCACAGTATTATTGGGTGCATCGACGTTTTAAAACTCGCCCTAAAGGCTTTCCCCGTTTATACTAAATTTTATGAAAATCTTATTCACAAAAATGCAGGGCGCGGGCAATGATTTTGTTGTACTCAATGCGATTACACAAGATTTTTCCCAGTTTACGCGCGCCCATTGGCGTCGTCTTGCGCATCGTCAATGGGGTGTGGGGGCAGATCAAATTTTATTGGTAGCTAAACCTGTGGGCGATGCTGATTTTCGCTATCGCATTTTTAATGCGGATGGCGGGGAAGTTGAGCAATGTGGGAATGGTTCGCGTTGTTTTGCACGCTATGTTCGTGACCAGGGATTGACAGATAAAGACGCGCTGCGTGTTGAAGTGATGGGCGGGATCATTAATTTATCTTATGGCCCTAATGGGCAGGTAACGGTAGATATGGGCGCGCCTATTTTTGCGTTAGACGCGATTCCTCTTTTGGTGGCGCAGGCATCTTCTTCCCAGCAACAGGGTGAGGAAACTTTATATGGTGTATCACTGGGCAATGTGACACGCTGGGTGTCGGTATTGTCGATGGGTAATCCTCATGCTGTGCAAGTAGTCGATGATTTAACTGATGCGGCGCAGGCCCCTGTGCTCCGCGAAGGTCCATTGCTACAGGCGCATCCGGCATTTCCTAATCAAGTGAATGTGGGCTATATGCAAGTGATGGACCGTCAGCATATTGCCATACGGGTATTTGAGCGTGGCGTGGGTGAAACATTATCGTGTGGCACTGGGGCATGTGCGGCGGCGGTAACAGGAATACGACGCGGTTTATTGAACTCACCGGTACGTGTAAGCACGTATGGGGGTGACTTAATGATTGCCTGGGAACCTGGGCAATCTGTATGGATGACGGGGCCTGCGCAAACTGTATTTACGGGTGAAATCGATATGGATGTATTGATGTAAGTATTTTAGATGGGGAGACCATGACTGAATCTGTGAGAGACGATATAACGATATTTCGATTCCCCGATTACATCCAACATAAAAATTTACTACATTGGGTGAATGAAATGGTTGTGTTGACACAGCCAGACCAGGTGTATTGGTGTGATGGTTCAGATGCTGAGTATGATCGTTTGTGCGCACAGATGGTGGTTGCGGGCACCCTTAAAAAATTGAATGCGGCAAAACGGCCTAATTCGTATTTAGCTTGGTCTGATCCAAGCGATGTGGCGCGTGTTGAGGACAGTACATTTATTTGTGCTGATACTAAAGAGGAGGCGGGGCCCACCAATCACTGGGTTGATCCCACTCAGATGCGGGGGCAACTTAAGATCTTGTTTGATGGTTGTATGCGTGGGCGCACTTTATATGTTGTGCCTTTTTCGATGGGGCCGTTAGGCTCGCCAAATGCGCATATAGGCGTGGAGCTAACTGATAGTCCTTATGTGGTGGTCAATATGAAATTGATGACACGCATGGGGCGCGCTGTTTATGACGTATTGGGAGAGAGGGGTGACTTTGTACCCTGTATGCATTCGGTGGGTAAGCCGTTGACGCTGGGTGAGTTGGATGTTCCCTGGCCTTGTAATGAGAAAAAGATCATTGCGCATTTCCCCAGGACACGTGAAATTTGGTCATTTGGTTCGGGCTATGGGGGCAATGCATTGCTGGGTAAAAAATGCTTTGCCTTGCGTATCGCGTCTAATATTGGCCGCGATCAGGGGTGGCTTGCTGAGCATATGTTAGTGCTGAGTGTGATTTCGCCAGATAATAAAAAATACCATGTTGCAGCCGCATTTCCGTCGGCCTGCGGTAAAACTAATTTTGCAATGTTGATTCCGCCCAAAGGATTTGAGGGGTGGTGTGTACGCACGATTGGTGATGATATTGCATGGATTCATTTGGGAAAAGATGGGCGCTTGTATGCGATCAATCCAGAGGCGGGCTACTTTGGTGTAGCGCCTGGTACCAATCAACAGACCAATCCTAATTGCATGGCTTCGATTCAACGCGATGCGATTTTCACAAACGTTGCACTCACGGATGACGATGATGTGTGGTGGGAAGGGATGACCTTGTCGCCACCTGATCACTTACTTGATTGGCAGGGGCGCGATTGGACACCAGAGGACGCTGGTGCGAATGGGGTATGTGCAGCACATCCAAATGCGCGATTTACTGTGGCGGTGCAAAACAACCCGGCGCATGATCCTGCATGGGACTGTGCCCAAGGGGTTGCCATTGATGCTTTTGTTTTTGGTGGCCGGCGCAGTACCACGGTGCCACTGGTGACCGAAGCACGCAATTGGGAAGAAGGTGTGTATATGGCAGCGACGATGGGGTCTGAAACTACCGCTGCGGCTATGGGGGTTGAAGGTGTTGTGCGCCAAGATCCTTTTGCGATGTTGCCGTTTCTGGGTTACAACATGAGTGATTATTTTCAGCACTGGTTGGATATTGGCAAACAATCTGCGCGAACCTGTGAAGCGGTGGGTAGCGCTATGCCTAAGATTTTTTGCGTTAATTGGTTTCGTAAAAATACAGCTGGCAAGTTTGTATGGCCAGGGTATGGCGATAATATGCGCGTTTTGAAATGGATATTGCAACGTGTTGAGGGTGTTGCACAAGGTACTGAGCATTTTTTAGGCACGAGTCCAAGGTATGCTGATTTAGATTGGGTAAATTTAGCTTTTAAGAAAGAAGATTTTCATAGTGCGATGGCAATTGATAAGGCTGCCTGGCACGAAGAATTAAATTTGCACCGGGTATTTTTTACGCAGCTTGCTTATCATTTGCCAGAAGAGTTAGTTGCGACACATACTGTATTAACGCAGCGGTTGGCTTCTTAAAAATTATCGCGTTGGGCGGCGAATTAACGGGGCATTGGCGTGTGTCCTTGTATCTTGTCTGGGTAAATAAGCGCGCTGTATGGTGCGCAAAAAATAAAAAGATCCGTGCGTTGCTTGGTTTTTTAGCACCCTGTGCGGTGCATATCGCCGTAATTAAATTGAGTGAATAAATAGGAGAGGCTATTACACAGGATCGATCGGGTGCGTTGACGCCTGCCGACATTTGTTTTGATCAATCTGGTCAGCCGTATTGCGCAAAATATCAAGATATTTACCACAGTGCTATGGGTGCGGTGGCGCAGGCGCGGCATGTTTTTCTTGCGGGTAATCAGCTGCCATTGCGTTGGGCAGGTAAGTCTCAATTTGTTATTCTCGAAACTGGATTTGGACTCGGTATTAATTTTTTAGCGACATGGGCGGCGTGGCGTGCTGATCCACAGTCTTGTCAAACCCTGCATTTTGTCTCTATCGAAAAATACCCTTTGCGTGCAGCTGATTTGGTGCGCGCTTTGGCAGCCAGTCTTGAGGGTCATGATGAAGATGAATTTCATTATTTGGCAAAGCAGTTGTATGTGCATTGGCCCATACTGACACCGGGTATGCATCGTATACAGTTTGAGCACGGCGCTGTGATTTTGACATTAGCGTTTGGTGATATTGCCACTTTGTTACCTAAACTGCATTTAGGCGCAGATGCGTTTTATCTTGATGGTTTTTCTCCCAGTAAAAATCCACATATGTGGTCGCTTGCTGTGTGTAAAGGGTTGGCGCGTTGTGCGCGTGAACATGCGACGCTGGCAACGTATACCTGTGCAGCGTCTGTGCGAGCTGGGTTATTTTCTGCTGGATTTGAGGTGGAGAAGTCGCCCGGGTTTGGTGTAAAGCGCAGTATGTTGATCGGACGATTTGCTCCGCGCTGGAAAAATCGTCGCACTACGCCGCCTGCTGCTCAAGCTGACTTAAGATCTCATGCGATTGTGATTGGTGCTGGTTTAGCTGGCTGTGCTACGGCGGCGGCCTTAGCACGCGATGGTTGGCAGGTGACGGTGCTTGAGCAGGCAATCAATGCAATGGCTGTGCCTTGCGCTCATTTACGTGCCAGCCTGCATCCGCTTTTAAGTCAAGATGATAATGTTGCTTCACGCGCGCTTCGTTTTGGGTATGAGCAAATCATGCACCAATCTGTCTTCCATCGTTGCGGTGCCTTGCAAGTGGCGGGGGATAAGGCACAAGCAATGCAGTGGCAGGCGATGCTGATGCGCCATCAATTTGACCCGGCATTTGCGCAGTGGCTTGACGGCAAACAAACGCATCGTTACAGCGGTTGTGACCATCCATTTGGGGGGATTTGGTATGCGCAAAGTGGATGGGTGCATGTTGCATCTATTTGCCACCATTGGCTAAATAACCGATTGATTAGTGCCCGCTATGGCGTTGCAGCAGCACGGATGATATATGGCGATGGCATATGGCAAGTGTGGTCTGCCGAGCAAACGTTGCTCGCGCAGGCGCCGCTTGTTGTGATGGCCAATGCGCTGGGCGCGCCCTCTTTGTTGGCGGCAAGCGATCTTTCGGCGACTTCTTTAGCTTTGCGGGGTGTGCGTGGCCAATTAAGCTATGCCGATATCGATGCATCTTTATCTTGGCCCACTTCACTATTGTGTGGACAAGGGCATGTACTGCCGCGTGATGGCCATCGTGTTGCATGGGGCGCGAGTTACGATGAGCATGACGGCGATAATTGTGTAAGACAACGTAGTCATGATGAAAATTTTGAGAAAGTCTCAGCGTTATTACCCGGACTTGTTGCGGATGCGTTATGTATTAGCGGTGGTTTTGTGGGGCAGCGTTGTGTGACTTTAGATCGTATGCCCCTGATTGGTGCATGGGTTGATGAGCGCGCTGCATGGACTCAGACAGGACGTTTGCGTGAGCTGCAATTGGCACACTTGCCGCGTGTGTCAGGGCTTTATATGGCGACGGCGTTTGGTTCTCGGGGGCTTGCATGGGCAGCATTAGCAGGCGATATGATTGCTAGCCATATTAGTGGGGCGCCTGCGCCGATTGAGACTGATTTATTGAATGCGCTAGATCCTGCCCGTTTTTTATTGCGATCTTTACGCGCGCAATGATGTGTACTGTAGGCGTAATGTGACTGCCACAGAGCAGACGCATCTGTGATGATGTATCTACTGGGTTATCGAGCTCTCTACCTATTTATTTGTTTTTGCAATAGTTTGGTTGTAAAAAAATATTATCTAAAGGTGCAATAACTTGCGAGGCTAAAAATGAAAGTTGATAAAGGTGTGCCATACAAGATCGCTACGGCAGAAATGCCTAAGAAAGCCCCCTCTTTTTTGGCTCAAAAATTTGCTTCTGCATTCAGGCATTTGTCCAATACACATCTTGCGCTTAAGAGTTTGGTGGTCAGATTGTTGGGTATGACGCCTAAAAATAGTTCGACACGCACTTTTTCCGAGGCCCTTATTGATGTGCATGATGTGAATCATGATACGCAAGCCCTTGGCAGCAAAAAATCGCTTGATCGGATGTATGGTCGGGAGAGTGTCGTTCAAGCACTTGGGGGTAAAAACGCACGTGCTGGGGTACCGGGTGAAGATAGTGCTACACCCGCACTTGGCGATAAAAGTACGCTAAGCCAAGGTCTTATTAACGACATCTTCTACCAAGATGGACAACCTTTTGATGGTACGGCGAGTCCTGATGTAGATGGCAAGTCAAAAATATATACACAAGGACAGGTCACGGGTGCTTACTCTACCAATCCCGATGGTTCGATAAAGCTAGAGAAGCTATGCAAAACAGCAGGCGGTCAGGATGAGTGGCGTCTTTACACGGGCGTACAAAAAAGTCTCGATGGCAGCAAGCTTATTTTGTATAAAAAAGGTATACCGTCCAAAATTGAACTTGCTCCTAACTATAGTGAGCTTAAAATTAAGCAAGGCGCTGTAGGGGATTGCTATTTATTAGCCGCTATGACGGGGATATTTTCCAACCCTGCTGGGAATGCCAAGCTAGAGAGCATGTTTCAAATTAATGAAAATTGGGATTTAGTTATCAATTTCACGCCGGATTTAAAAACCAGTAACAGCGGGCGCGCTAGCGGGCAAAGTTTAGAAGCTTTGTTTGGTCTTATTGGCCGAAAATTGTTCTTTAAAACGAAAGGGTTTGAGATCGATCTGGCCCAAGATAAAGACATGTTGGCAATAACGGTTAACAAAGAAAAACTGCTTTCTATGCTCAATGACAGTACTGCTCAAGCGGGATCGACTACGGTTGCAGCAAAAACAAATAGTCTGGCTGTCATTATTATGGAGCACCTTGTTGGCAATATGGTGATGGCTGAGGAGCGAATGGAGCTAGGACAAAGGCTTTCTCTTGATGTGCATCAAGGAAGAAAAGGTCGATATGTTGATCTTGTTTGTAATTTATTAAATTACAAAAATGAATACAAAGAAATCTATGGCGATGGTCACGAATATATCTTGCCTAGTCAGCTAGATGAGCTGTCAACACATTTAAAGTATTTAGATGAGCGGCAGATAGGGGCCGATAGAGCTAACAATAATGGGTTCGTTACGGTTGAATATGATTATGGTCAAGCCGATGCGACAGGAAAGATTCATACTCGGCATGCATTGACATTAGACAGTTTCATTAAAGATGCCGCGGGAGAAATTATTGCACTTAATCTTATCAATCCGTGGGGCACTGTGGAGCAGTTAAGCATTCATGATGCGATTAGTAAGAATATTTTTCTGACTTTCTATACTCCTCGGTGATTGTTTTATTGCAAGTAGCAGCGTACTAAAACGATATTTTAAAAAGCGATCCATCTAAGGGGTGGGTGTTTCTTATTGAAGAAACCCCTTATCAACGTGCTTAGACGAAGTGCAAAAGCGCTTGCATCATCCTGTGTTTTTTTGAAAATGTTATCGATATATAGCGCAATAAAAGTGATATGCATCATTAAAAAAGCAGTGGCGCACAATCACTTTTTATTAAATCGGTAAGCTTATTTACTTGATACATAAAACCGTATTGCCAGATATATCTTTTTTGGATTTAAATGATCGCGATGAGAAAATAAAAGAAGGCGGCAATATAAGTAGGTGACAGAGACATGGCGCAGATGTGTCAATAGTGAAGCATGTGTTATAGCGGTGTACTGGATTTAAATATAAGTTCGATTACATTTCCATTAGGTTCGGTTTGGCGAATCTTCACCGGTATCCAACCCAAGTCTTTAGCTAACCACACTTCGAGTTTGCGCGCATCATCAGCACGTCGAGGTAGACGTAAAAAATGACGCGCAATAATATGCCCCTGCGGTAAAGCGACGTCTTCTTCCGCTTGGGCTTGAATAGCCCAATCTTCAACCTGATCTGTATCTGCTACAGAAAAATGTTGTGTGACGCCTTCGGTATAACGCGTGGGCATGGCACGGACTAAAGCAACAAGTTGCCACAGCACGCTGAATCGATCCTGTGTCCCGGGTTTGAGGGGCAGTGTCGTCGGTGTGCGCGAAAAATGAATGGTCTGTTCTGCGTCGCGATGAAATTGAGTGGTGATCGCTGCATGCTTGCCACGCGACTCGGCATAGCGAATAGGTGCTAAACCGTAGGTATCTATTTCTCCCGTGCTTTCATAACGAAAAGGGCCGAAAAAAGGCAGAGGTATTTCGATACTTAATTGATAATGTAAACCCTCTGTTGTCCAGAGAATATTGCCATCTTGATTGCGTAAGCCATTGACCGTCGAGATATAGGTTGAGCGCGCCGAGGGCGGGGGCGCAAAAGTGGGTTCGGGCTCCGGTGTAAAAATAGCGGCATGGGAGGGATCTATTGGTGTAGGTGAGGCGATGTCAGCTGTTGTGTCGATATCGTTAGCGACTGAGTTATGTATCGATATGTGTGTGTCCGATACGGTGGGTGTGTGGAGGATGTCGGGTGTGACCGTGGGAGAAGGCGGTATTGGCGGGGTGGCGGGTGTGGCCAAGCGTTGTGGTTTTTGTGGGGCAAGGACAGGTGGGCGATGGGGACGTGGCGTTGTTTGTGTAACTTGTTTTGGTAACAAAGATACGGTGAGTAGAGGTCGTGGCTGTGTTGATGACATTGTATAAGTGCTAGGTAGCGTCAAGAGATAATGCAACATCACGCCATGTAAACATAGCACTAAAAAAACAAGGCCGCCTAAACGCCTAATTAAATGGGATCTCGAAAAAGATTCAGATAAGCTACGCATCATCACATATTAGCGTGGACGTAAAAATGAAACTTGCTAGTTATAAAGATGGATCGCGAGATGGTCAGCTGATCGTTGTATCACGGGATTTGCGTCATGCGCATTTTGCCAGCGATATTGCGCCCACATTGCAAGCTGTATTGGATGATTGGGATTTTCTTGCGCCGCAGTTAGAAACATTGTCGAGTGCATTAAATCAAGGGGGACTGCGTGAACGTTTTGCGTTTGATCCGCACCAATGTATGGCGCCGTTACCACGTGCGTATCAATGGGCTGATGGCTCAGCCTATGTGAATCATGTTGAGTTGGTACGTCGAGCACGCGGAGCAAAAATGCCGCCAGAGTTTTGGACTGATCCCTTGATGTATCAGGGAGGAAGTGATGATTTTCTCGGGCCAACGGATAATATCGTGTGTGCGAGCGAAGCTTTTGGTATTGATTTTGAAGGTGAGCTTGCTGTAATTACCAGCGATGTGACGATGGGGAGTACGGCACCACAAGCGGCGCAGGCTATTCGGCTACTACTATTGGTAAATGATGTTTCGCTGCGTCATTTAATTCCCGATGAATTGGCAAAAGGATTTGGCTTTTTTCAGAGCAAGCCCGCGTCGTCTTTTTCTCCCGTTGCGATTACGCCTGATGAATTAGGTGAAGCTTGGCGCGAGAACAAAGTACATTTGCCGCTTACGCTTACGTGGAATGGAAAAAAAGTAGGTGCGCCCTTGTGCAATGAGGATATGGTGTTTGATTTTGCGCAATTGATAGCGCATATATGTCGTACACGTAATGTGCGTGCAGGTACTATCGTTGGTTCGGGGACAATTTCTAATGTAGACCGCCATCGTGGTTATGCGTGTATTGCTGAAAAACGTGCGCTAGAAATGATCGAAGTCGAACACGCTGTCACAGAATTTATGCGTTTTGGCGATACGATTAGAATTGAGATGTTGGATGAGCAGGGTAATACGATTTTTGGGGCGATTGAACAAACCGTGGTATCTCTGGAGAAGACATAATGGAAAACTTATTTACGCCGTTGCCTGATTTTAATACAACCTTCAACCAGTTTTTGATGCGCAATAAAAATCAAATGTCCGGTATAAGTGATTTAGCGGTACCGATGTTAAGCGCTGAGCAAATTGACCAATGTATTGCCCATCTTAAGCAGGTAGATGCCTGGCTTAATACCAATAGGGAGATGTTGCAAAGTAGCATACAAGCACTTGAAACACAGCGTGCGGCGCTACTTGATAAAGCCGGTGCGGCTGGTGCAAGTGCGTTGGGGGGAGCGCAAACAGCCTCGACGCAGGCCACGACACAAGCGGATATTGCCTCGGCTTGGTGGAATCATCTGCAACAGCAATTCACGCAAATTGCGACGGCGGTGGTGCAAAATTTTGTTCCACCAGGACAACAAGCTACTTCTTCAACGCCAAAGCCTGCGTCGTCAACTGCCACTGACCCTATTGGGGCAATACCTGAAAATATTGTGACGGTTTTGCGCGATGAAGATGACGTAGTTGGGTCGAAAAAAAATAAAGAGCGTACTAATACGACATCATGATCCCTTCTTTTGAAAGCAAGGTGTGCAGTACGCAAGCATTAAGTGCACGCCTTGCCACATTAGCTAAACCGATCGTATTTACAAATGGGGTGTTTGATATTTTGCATCGCGGGCATGTCAGTTACCTTGATCAAGCACGCGCACTGGGTGCGAGCTTAGTTGTTGGGGTTAATAGCGATGCTTCAGTGCGTTTGTTGGGTAAAGGCAATGATCGTCCACTTAATTCGCAAGAAGATCGTATGGCTTTGTTGGCTGCATTGGCTGCGGTGGATGTAGTGGTGATGTTTGAAGAAAAAACCCCTGTGCGTTTGTTAGAGCGTATTCAGCCCGAGTTTTACGTAAAGGGTGGAGATTACGTGATGGAGCATCTCGAAGAAACGCAATGCTTAAAGCGTTGGGGTGGGCAGGCCCGCGCTATTCCTTTTTTACATGATCGCTCCACTACCTCGCTGTTAGCACGTGCGCGCGCTTATCACGATTAAAACCGTTTATATAAGGTGTTGCGCACGCCGGCGGATGTTGAGTATATGCGTTGCGTATACACCGATTATTATCGTATGCGTGCTTTTAGCCTGTTTGTTATCGTTGTGCTAATGATTTTGGTTTGTGTTTTTTAGGCGTGAAAAACACGTTGCCGAATGTGCATCAATCATTTGATTTCTTGAATGGGGCGTGGGGCTGTATGCCTGGATTGAAATGGTCACAATGAGGGGCTGGCATGCCGGTGCAAACCAAGCAAAACTAAGTTGTCGATATATTCCACAGGAAATGTAAGCCATGACCCCGCTGCGATTTCTTTTGCAGCGCCTCCGGTCATAAAGCAACGCGGTGCTTTACCAAGCAGACGCGATACCTGTTGTTGACAATAAGCGATCGCTCCGATTTGTGCAGCAAGACAACCTTGTTGCATCGCGTCCAGCGTGTTATTTGCAACATGCGGCCACGGGTAGGTGAACGACCCGGGAGGCGATACATGGGGCAATTGTGCGGTGGTTTTTCCCAAAGATGTGAGCATGGTTGTGAGGCCAGGCAAGATCCAGCCCCCTAAAAAATCACCGTTAGCACTTACGCTATCAATGGTCGTTGCTGTTCCCATATTGATAATCAAGATATCGACATACGGTGCATAGCGGCGCGCGGCTAGGGCTGCGAGCCAGCGGTCAATGCCCAATTGGCTGGAAGGTCGGTAGGTATTACGTAAGTTGTGTTCTGTGGTCGGGGTCCTTACCCAATGTAATCGAGGCGTGCCAGGAAATGTCCGTACTTGTTGCTCAAGTGCGTTTGTTATCTCTGTGTTAGCGACATGAGCGCACCAAATGTGTGCAATGCGATGCATGGGTGGTAATTGCCACGTGGCTAATACCGTGGGCCATGCTGAGTGTGTTGCTGCTCCGTGCGAAATCCAGCTACCCGGTTGGGCGTCGGCAAAGGCCAAGGCCCATTTAACGCGACTGTTGCCAATGTCGATATAAAGGTTACATAGAATTGAATCGAGCGCGTGGGTAATATGGCTACCCACAGGATGAGGTGAGGGTAGGCTGGGGATCATATGTGCTGATTATGATTGCGCTTAAGGCTAACGTACCTGTGTTTGCGCTTGATCTGCGTTACGCTCGCAGATATAACCAATTTGCCAAGCGGTTTGGCCACTTGCCTGAAGTTGTGCCAAGGCTGCTTGAGCAAGCGGTGCGCTGACAACAATGGCCATGCCAATGCCACAATTAAATACGCGGTGCATTTCATCATCAGCAACCTGGCCATATTGTTGGAGCCACTGAAATAGAGGGGGCATGGTCCATGCTTGGCGTTCAAGTACTGCACCTACGTGACTGGGTAACATACGCGGCACATTTTCGACGAGACCCCCACCTGTGATATGCGCCATCCCTTTGACAGGTATGCTCGTCATTAATGTGCGTAGTGATTTAACGTAGATTTGTGTGGGGGCCATGAGTGCATCGCCTAGCCGACTGCCATGAAAGTCGGCATTAAGATCGGGATTGGCGCGTTCAACAATTTTACGGATCAAGGAGTAGCCATTAGCGTGTGCACCGCTCGATGCTAAGCCCAATACCACGTCACCTGGCTCAATGCTACGACCATCGATGATCTGACTTTTTTCGACAACGCCCACGGCAAAGCCCGCTAAATCATATTCACCTTCGGGATACATGCCGGGCATTTCTGCTGTTTCACCCCCGATAAGGGCGCAACCAGCCAATTCGCAGCCACGCGCAATACCGCTGATTACACACGCAGCCGTTTCTACATCTAATCGCCCACAAGCAAAGTAATCAAGAAAAAACAAGGGTTCAGCACCTTGCACCAAAATATCGTTGACGCTCATCGCGACTAAATCTTGCCCTACGGTATCGTGTCGATTAAGTGCGAAAGCGAGTTTTAGCTTGGTTCCGACCCCATCTGTGCCTGATACCAGCACAGGTTCGCGATAGTGTTTAGGTAACTCAAATAGCCCGCCAAAACCACCGATGCCGGCTAATACGCCGGGGCGCAAAGTACGTTTGGCGAGGGGCTTGATACGTTCAACCAAGGCATCGCCCGCATCAATGTCAACCCCGGCATCACGGTAGGAAAGTGGGATAGGAGGTAAAACTTGTGTCATAACGAAACCCTTATTGATGCGACGTCTAGTAAAATCGCGATTTTAGCGGATTGGTCTTATTATTGTGTGTATTTCCCTATGCCCCCCTTTTCTTCGCTCACTGCTATGTTACGTATAGTGCTCCCCTGGATTGCAATTATCACCTTGCTGGGCTTGCTTCTGGCTGTGTTTGCTCCGATTCTGACGCCCTTTTTTCTGGCGTTTATTTTTGCTTATTTGTTAACGCCAGGGGTAGATTGGCTTAGACGTCATCGTGTGCCCGTAGGGATTGCCGCGGTGCTGATGATTTTGCTGCTGGTAATTAGCCTTGTGTTGTTATTTTTATTGATGCTCTCGGTGTTGCAACATGAAATGCCGGTATTGCGTGAACAAATCCCCGCCTTGTTGGTTCGTTTAAATGGCATGCTCGCGCCTAAATTGGCAGAGTTGGGTATTAATTTGCGTTTGGATTTTCCTGAGTTGCAGAAAATATTGCGGGAACATATTGCTTCGAGCCCGGATGATATGGTGAATCGCATTAGTCAAACGCTGCTATTTTCGGGCGCGACGCTTATTAATTTGGTGACGATCGTGATATTTGTGCCCTTGCTTTTGTTTTATTTGTTGCAAGATTGGCATGTACTCAATCGCCATGCCTTACGTTTTGTTCCGCCGCGCTGGCATGCGAGCGTCGTAGGGGTGAGTAGCGAAATCAATGTGTTGCTATCGCAATATTTGCGTGGGCAGCTTTGGGTTATGGTGATTTTGTCGGTGTATTACACCTCTGCGCTTTTTCTGGCCGGGTTTGATGTGGCTTTACCGATTGGCTTATTCACGGGATTGGCGGTATTTATTCCTTATATTGGATTTACCATTGGATTGATTTTGGCACTGTTGACTGCGCTATTGCAATTTGGTGATGCGCATGGTGTGCTGGTGGTAGCGGGTATTTATGGATTTGGTCAAATCGTTGAGAGTTTTTTTCTTACGCCTGTATTGGTTGGGGAGCGTATCGGTTTACATCCTTTGGCGGTGATTTTTGCTTTACTCGCGTTTGGACAGTTATTTGGATTTTTGGGTATTTTGCTGGCTTTACCCGCGAGTGCTGTGATTTTAGTCCTGCTACGACATCTCAATCGTGCTTATCATGCTAGTAATTTTTATCGCTAATATCGCTGCTTTATGTGGTTCATTAGCGCCGCTTAATAAAAGCTAATTTATATACATTGGTTTGACTTGGAAAAAACATGGCGCATCAACTCGCGCTTGATTTAGGCACGCCTCCCCCGGCTCGTCTTAGCAATTTTATTGGTAATCGGGACGCGGTGCTGGGGTTGAGCCATTTGCTTAACCCGGCGCATGCGTTGCCGGGGCAACGTAGTATCTATTTATGCGGTGAGCTAGGTAGTGGGCGCAGTCATTTGCTGGCAGCGAGTTGCGCGCAAGCAAAAGAGCAGGGTAAAAAAAGTCTTCAGCTAAATGCCCATAGCAATATCGATGCGTTTGTTTACTGTCAAGAAACGAGGTTGTATACCGTTGATGATGTTGAGTTACTGGACGATGCACGCCAAATTGCCGTGTTTAATTTGTTTAATCAGCTTTTGGCTGGCCAAGGTTTGGTCTGTGCGGGCAACCAGGTTCCATTAGGTTTACATGTACGTGAAGATTTACGTACGCGTTTGGCTTGGGGTTTGGTGTTTCGGCTGACCCCGCTTAATGATGAGGAGAAAATTACAGCACTTAGGCAAGCTGCTCAAGAGCGGGGTTTGCATTTGTCTCCTGATGTGCCTATTTGGTTGCTTAAGCATTATCGGCGCGACTTGGGTAGTTTAATGGGGGTACTAGAAGCATTGGATCAATTCTCGTTAGAAAAAAAACGTGCGGTGACCTTACCCTTATTGCGAGAGCTTTTTGCACGTTTGACGCAAAGTTAAGGCTAGCTTACGCTGAAGTCTGTGCATGAGTAAGGTGTGGATGAATTGGCTGGTTACTGTATCGTGTGCGTTGTGGTTGCCAAATAAGCTTAAAGGGTCAGCGGTGTGGGCTAGTGAGTTTGTATTAGTAATGTGATGCTACGTGAGGCATTATTTAAGTGTGTGTGCTGATGGGCGTAGAGACGTAAATATGTATTGCCTGCCGATGAGTTTTTAAATTTCCCGTTCTTTTTTTGTATCGTAAAGCGTAACAAGGTAGCCATTCATGTCGATGAGTGAACGCCTTTGTTAAGCGATGCACAGATCATGCTATTGAGTTTGTTTCTGACAGGAGTATTTATGACGGCCCATGTTTTCTCTAGTACGCCCAGCGACTTGTTTAGTCCGGTTCAGCTTGGGGCGCTTGTATTAAAAAATCGCATTGTGATGTCGCCTTTGACGCGCTCACGAGCAGGTTCGTTGGGTGTTCCCGGTCAACTTAATGCCGACTATTACGCGCAACGTGCCTCTGCGGGTTTGATTATTACGGAAGCGACCAATATTTCTGCGCAGGCACGTGGCTATGCATATACGCCAGGTATTTATAACGAGGCGCAAGTGGCCGGATGGCGGCAAGTGACCGATGCTGTGCATGCACAAGGTGGGTTGATTGTGTGTCAGCTGTGGCATGTGGGACGTATTTCACATCCCTCATTGCAACCCGGGGGAGAATTACCTGTGGCGCCTTCTGCTATTCAGCCTAAAGCGCAGGCATTTACCGAAAATGGATTGCAGCCGATCCCGACGCCGCATGCGCTGAGTATCGATGAAATAAAGAGTGTACTGGCCGACTATCACCATGCAACGCAAAGCGCGCGCGCTGCGGGATTTGATGGCGTTGAAATTCATGCGGCGAATGGTTATTTGATCGAACAGTTTTTAAAAGATAAAACAAATCAGCGTACGGATATGTATGGAGGCTCGATTGAAAATCGCTGTCGGTTTTTGCTGGAGGTGGTCGATACTGTTATCCGCGCGTGGGATGCGGCGCATGTCGGTGTTCGTTTATCACCGCTGAGTACATTTAACGATATTAGCGATAGTAATTCGCAAGCGCTGTTTTGTTATGCGGTTGAGCAACTCAATCGCTTTGAATTAGCGTACCTTGAGGTGGTTGAAGGGGAGACAGGTGGTGCGCGCCAGCTTGAAAATGGGTTTGATTTGCAGATGCTGCGCCGATTATTCAAAGGTATGTATATTGCCAATAATGGCTATGATCAACGTATGGCAGTAGAGGCGTTGCAACATCACCGCGCTGATCTAGTGTCCTTTGGGCGGCCATTTATTGCTAATCCCGATTTGGTAAAACGCTTTCAAATTGATGCGCCATTACAGTCACTTGATCCCAGTACCTTGTATGGTGGCGATGGACGAGGTTATACCGATTATCCCGCAATAAGATAGCGGACTGTTTGCGGCTGACAGGTGCGTAGTGTGTAAAGAATAATGTTGTGACACATCGCGTAGGAGTGTATGGGCTTGCGTGATTGCGATTACGCAAGCCTTTATTGTTTGCGAGGCCAATGGCGTCACTCGGAATCTATCGCAAACACGGTGCGGTGCATTCAGATGGAAAATCTTATGTGTTATCTGCGACCTTATTTTTATGTAATGCGATGAGTGCGTGAATGTGAGATTTTTTAATTTGGGTGAATGCGTTGCATAATCATCCCTATTTCAATATGAATAAGCGCTGCGCTTATCTGCTGCCGTGGCTTGAGAAGCGATGCAAACTTAGGCTGAGTCGCTATGGCACGTTTAGGCTAACGAAGTGATTGGTGCATTCAGTTACAATTCTCCCAGCTTTCCTAATTCATCTGGCTGCATCTGCTGGTCATTCACCCGCTTGTAATGAAAATAACTAGACTCGCTCTTTTTGATCTTGATCACACTTTATTGCCTTTAGATAGCGATCACGCTTGGGGTACTTTTTTGGTAAGTATCGGTGCTGTAGACGCAGATCGCTACCTTGAAAAAAACCGGCAATTCTATAGCGATTACAAAGCAGGAACGCTGGATATTTTCGCGTTTCTACAGTTTTCTTTGGCGCCGCTTGCTGCGCATAGTCGCTCGCAACTTGATCAGTGGCATGGCCAATTTATGAAAGAAATTATTGAGCCAGCCTTACATTCAGGTGCGCTGGCGCTTGTTAAAAAACACCAGGCAAGAGGTGATTTATGTTGCATTGTGACCGCGACAAATAGTTTTATTGCGCGGCCTATTGCGCGGGTTTTTGGCGTGGATCATTTGATTGCGACCGAGCCAGCGACAGTCGATCATCCGCAGAGTAACTTTACCGGTGCTGTTGCGGGCGTGCCTAGCTTTCGAGAAGGAAAAATTGTGCGCACTCAGCATTGGCTCGCTACGCTGGGTTTTGATTGGCATAGTTTTGAAGAAAGCTATTTCTACTCCGATTCAATCAATGATTTGCCTTTACTAGAAAAAGTGAGTCATCCGGTTGTCACTAATCCCGATCCGCGTTTACGTGCCATTGCGCAAGCGAATCAGTGGCCTATTCTTGAGCTATTTTAATGATTACATCACTGCTGCGTCGCTTGTTAGGTAAACCATCGGTGCCAAAAGCACAGCGCCAATCTGCTCTGAGACAGAAGTCGGCAACAATTGTGCCGGTACGCCGACATAAAATTGATCCAAAATTAATTTCTGCTAATGCGATTAAAGTAACGAGCACGCTCCAACAAGCAGGTTATCAAGCGTATATTGTAGGGGGTGCGGTTCGTGATTTATTGCTCAATATTGCGCCTAAAGATTTTGATGTGGCGACGAATGCAACGCCTGAACAAGTACAAGCTTTATTTCGGCGTGCGCGATTAATTGGCCGCCGTTTTCAGATTGTGCATGTGGTGTTTTATACCGGACGTGAACAAGAAATTATCGAGGTATCTACTTTTCGTGCGCCCGTAGATAGTCAGACGAGTACGCAGTTAAATGAAAAGACTTCATTACGCACAGAACGGCGGCGATCATTAGATACGCATAGCCATACGGTTGATATGCACGGTCGCGTACTACGTGATAACGTTTGGGGAGACCAGGCCGCGGATGCGGCACGTCGTGATTTCACCATCAATGCCATGTACTACGATCCTGCGGACCAAACCGTGCATGATTACCATGCGGGTATCGCAGATATTCAAGCACGGGTCTTACGCATTATTGGTGACCCCGTGACGCGCTATCGCGAAGATCCTATCCGTATGTTGCGGGCGGTGCGTTTTGCCGCAAAAACAGGATTTACTTTGGCAACAGAGACAGCTGCGCCGATTGCCCAATTAGCTGCATTGATCGATGATGTACCCGCTGCACGTGTGTTTGATGAAATGCTTAAGCTATTGCTTTCCGGGCATGCATGGGCGTCATTGCAACAATTGCGCCAAGCAGGATTGCACCATGGTTTGTTACCGCTTCTTGATGTCATTGTTGAGCAACCGGGTAGTGAGCATTTTGTGCAACTTGCGCTGGCTAACACCGATGCGCGTATTGCTAATAATAAAACTGTATCGCCAGGATTTCTTTTTGCCGCCTTGTTTTGGCGTCAAGTACAAAGTCATTGGCAAGCACGCAAGAATGTAGATGAAACACCGACACAGTCGCTATACGCTGCTATGGATACAGTGCTTGAGCAACAAACACAAACACTCGCTATACAACGCCGACATGTGGGGGATATGAAAGATATTTGGGCATTGCAACCCCGTTTTGAGCGACGTATTGGGCGAGCGCCATTACGTTTGTTAGAAGCGCCCCGTTTTCGTGCGGGCTACGATTTCTTATTACTACGTT
>JADYYQ010000055.1 GCA_020853585.1 Ottowia sp. | reverse complement strand
GACCCTTTGCTTGTCCAAGGTTTGCAGGCGGACCGTCGCGTTGAATTTATTCATGCAAGTTTGCTTGAACTTGATGGATGTTTGCGGGCGATAGATAGCGGTTTGATTGTGCGTTATGGTGTGCCGCGTGTATGTATTCCCGCATTAGCCAAAGCACTGGAAGTGGACGCTGTGTGGGCTAATCGTGATGATGAGCCTAGCGCGATTGCGCGCGATCGCAGTGTTGAGGAGGCTTTGCGTGCTGATGGTTGTTTGTTTTTTTCTTTCTATGACCACTTGATTCTTCCGGCGCATGAAGTCCTTACAGCGTTAGGTAAACCTTTTTCTGTTTTTACACCTTATAAAAATGCATGGTTGCGTCGCTTAACCCCCGCGCATTTAGCGGCACGTGTTGTGAATATAAATGCCGGGCAATTGGCGCCTGTTCCGATATCGCTTGATCAAGCGATACCTTCCTTAGCACAGATGGGTTTTGAAGCGACGCAGTTGCTGAATCCAGCGGGTATGTCGGGTGCAAAAAAATTATTGTCTGATTTTGTCGATCGCATGGATCGTTATCATATTCAGCGCGATTACCCTGGGGTGCGGGGCGTAAGTTATCTTTCTGTTCATCTTCGTTTTGGCACCATTTCAATTCGCACATTGGCACGCCTTGCCCATGAACGTATGTTGGTGGGGGATGCCGGCGCATCGACATGGTTATCAGAATTAATTTGGCGAGATTTTTATTTTATGATTTTGCACTATCACCCGCGTCTAGCAGAAGGTGAAGCGTTTAAGCCTATTTATGACGCGATTGCGTGGGAGCAAGGGGAGCATGCCCAGACTTTATTTCACGCTTGGTGTGCAGGTCGTACCGGTTATCCTTTAGTGGATGCAGCGATGTGTCAGTTGAATCAAACGGGTTTTATGCATAACCGTTTGCGTATGTTGGTTGCTAGTTTTCTTATCAAAGATCTTGGCATTGATTGGCGTTGGGGAGAGCGTTATTTTGCGCAGCAGCTTAATGATTTTGATTTTTCTGCTAATAACGGTGGTTGGCAGTGGGCCGCATCGAGCGGGTGTGATGCGCAGCCTTATTTTCGTATTTTTAATCCTGTCACGCAGTCTGAAAAATACGATGCACAAGGTAAATTTATTCGGCGCTATGTACCCGTATTAGCCGCGTTGCCGGATAAATGGATTCACACCCCGTGGTGCGCTCCCTCTGAGGTGTTGCAATCCTGCGCTATTACGCTTGGGGAAAATTACCCTTATCCTTTGGTTGCCCATCAGATGGCGCGTGAGCAAACCTTAGCACGCTATGCAGTTGTAAAAGGAAAGTAAGCGTAGCGCAAGGAGATGACAGCGTTTACGCACAGAGTTTACGTACATAAGGTAAATTGTTTGTTCGATCTATAAGTAGAGGTGCATAAAAAGTAACTGTGCATCTTGTCAATCATTCATGGGATGGATAGGCCTTTTGTTTAGGGCAGGATAAGCGTAAATGTTGCGCTTGCCATCACAAAGCCATTGATCACCCCCCCACTACTGCCCGGTCCTAAGCCATATAAATATTGATAGCGTGCTTCTAGTGGGAAATTGACCGGACCATCGCGCAGTGTGGGAGAGAGCGCAATGCGTTGTGCAAATTGAATGGGGGTGCCAGAAAAATACAAAGCGATGCCCACTTGGCGTGCGCTACCGGGTGCCACGACATTGTTAATCCACGCAGGTTTACCAACAGGGCCATCTATTTGTAGGGCGGCTGTGGCACCGGCTTCACAATATAAGGGGATTGAGAATTGCACACTGATTTTGGATGTGCCATCGAGTTGTAGTCGTCCCGCTTCAATACGTCCCATATGTACTTGTGTGTTTTTACCGGCTGTGGTGACGATGCAGGATGGACTTTGGGTGGCGACGGCCACACTGGCTCCTGACATATTGATCAACCCTCGTGGATGCGTGATGCTAAGTACATTGTCTAACAGTAATGTGCCATTGGGATGAGGCGCTGTTTTAATGAGTTGTATTTCGAATGTTGCAGTGTCATTTTGTTGTGAGGCTAAAGAAAGGTTCTTTGTGCACGTCGTGGACAAACATGGATCATGATTGGATTGCCATTGACAAGGAAGATAGCCGTCTTCTGTGGTGGGTAATTGGGTCCGTAGTGAGGGCCCATCGAGCAAACGTATGCGTAGGCCGACACCGGGTAGATTGGTGGCACACACAGAGTTAGCAAAGCCCACGGAGGTCAGCGCGCGGCCGATAGTGATACGGTAGAACGTGTCAGATATCGATGATTGGGGGCACGTGATGTTGTGATGTGGGGTTGTTATCGTACTGGTTTTAATCACGCCACCCATCGGTAATGAGGGGTTGGCCAATATGGGTGTGGTGGCTAAATGCAATACTTTAGGGGAGGGCATAGCCTGGCATTGGGCGTGAGTGTAGGTACTTAAACTCAGTAAGACGATGCCGATTAACAATAAGATAAGCCAATAGTGTGGCCAGTGGAAAAAATTATGTGAGTCATGTCGTGAATTCATCATTTCTCCTGAGGTGGAGTGATTGATGATCAAGGAAAAAGAGTAGATATCAAAGTTATTAAAAGTAAAAATAATAACTTTTTATTTTTAATAAAATCTTTGTGTGAGTCTTGGTTTGACAGGAAATAGCTTGTCTGAAATATTCTAATGATGAAGATAATTTGTTGTTTCCTACTCAGTCAATTTGAGAAAAATAAAGGTAGACAGAGTGCACTTCGCCGAATACAGCGCTGATAAACAAAGCGGGTAGGTGTTTGTTGGTATTTTTGGATATAACCCTATTTTTCTTGATTTTTGTTGCATAAGACGGACAGGTTGAACGTATGCGTAGCGTGGTGCGAATGATCGAGCGTGTAGGCTAGATTTGTTGTTAGGGTAAGGCTAGATAAATGGGGCGGGCTTGTTGCCGAGATGCATGCCGGTGGTTATTTGCAATGCATATGATGTGGCTATGCCTATCTTGGATAGAAATAGCTTATAGCAAGGCGAGCTCAGCGCGACAAAAACGGACTGCCGCGCTGACGCATGATAAATCAAGTGATGCGTTTTTAATCTGGGCGTAGACCCTAGACTGGTTGTGGCCCAGACAATTTGCAAAACGAAAGTGTGTTATTTGCGTTTATTTACAGCATCTTTAAACGCTTTACCGGCAGTGAATTTTACGGTTTTGGCCGCGGCGATTTTAATCGCTTCACCGGTTTTGGGGTTGCGTCCCATGCGTGCTGCGCGCTTGCCAGAGCTAAATGTGCCAAATCCGACTAGCTGCACGTTGTCTTCTTTGGTAACGGCTTTTTTGATGACTTCCATGACAGCGTTGAGTACTTCTTCGGTATTTGCTTTGCTGATGTCAGTGTGATCCGATACAGCTTCGATCAATTCCGCTTTATTCATGAAAATTCCTTCTTGTCGTTTTAAGGGGTGATTTAAAGGGGGTAACGCGCCGCAAAATACTATCATTAAATTCATGCTTTGCATAAACACCGTGTTTGCGCAATATCCACAATCTATTTTGCGGTGTTTTTTAGGAACAAATAAGGATCTTGAAAATAGTTTGTTTTTTGATATGTTTTAGCGGGTTTTTTGGAGTTCTTATTTTATTTAATAATGTTTTTTGATGCTTAATTTTCGCTTATTGATAGGGGCGTGCTTCTGGTACGAGGACTGGATTTGTGATGTGCGTTAGGGACTGAGGGGGTACAGCTTTCGAAATTTACATATTTGCGAAAATTGCGCTTAATTTGCGAAGTGGATTGTGTCTAAAAAAAGCACTCTTAGCCAAGGGCAACAATATATGCCTTGCTGTGACACCAGTGCTTTGGTTGGCTGGTTTGTGTTTGCCAAAGCGATTCGCTACTACTTTGAAAGAAAAAAGATGATTCCTCACTATGCTTACGATGGCTTGTTATCTGAGTTCGGTGCGTTGATTGGCATTCCTGACTTGTCCTTTGATCAAGACGATTTATGTCATTTGCAAATTGATGACGCGTTATGGATTTCGTTACGACGAGATCTTGCGAATCAACGTTTGCTACTTATTGGTAATTTATTAGAGGAGTTGCCTGATGAGCTTGAGCCCGAGGCTGTACGGGCATTGTTAGTGATGGCTGGCAATCCGATAAAAGGTGATTTGCCTGGCGTGGCTTTGGCCCCCGATTCTGGCATGTTGATGATGTATAACAGCTTGCTCATGGAAGGTTTGAATTTGGCCCAATTTGAACGCAGACTTGAGGAATTTATTGACCAGCTACAATCCTGGCGCTTGATGCCTGAAGTGGCATAAAGATACCATGTAAGTGGGCGCTTAATATACGCTAGGTTACGGTTGGTTTTGTTGTTGTTTTGTATTTGGGGCGTGTTTTTGCCAGGGCGCTAGAAAGTTGTGTTGGCTCAACGTAGAGCTTGTTATAGCGACGATTGAGGGTGCCTGTTGTCGTTTATATATTTATCAATTTTAATTATTTTTATTAAAATTGATGGGTTGTTTGCGTGTAGGACTGCTTACCAGTGGGTGCGGACATGAGCATTGGTCTGGAAAATCATTTCGCAGTACTTGTCGATGCCTTAGGTATGCATATCGGTGTCGATATACATCCGGTAGATGGCAGTGTCGTGTTGGTAGATGACGCGGGGCGCGTGCGCTTAGTTGTTGAGCAGGCGTTGTCAAATGAAGCGATTTGTTTGATTGCGCCTTTTATGCCGTTTCCGGATATGGAAAGCTTTGAATTTGGTTATGTCGCAGGACAATTACTTCAGTTAAATGCAGATCGGGCTGCCATGAATGGCGCAGTGGTGTGTGCTGATGCTTTGCGTCAGGAGTTTTGCTTAGTTTGTGAGTTGCGTGTTGAAATACCAGCTGTTGATTTTATTGGGGCAGCGGAAGCCTTGGGTTTGTTAGCATGCTCCTTGCGTGACACATTGAATAAAGTGCATCTGGGGGCATATCGGTTTTCTCCATAATAAATAGAGGTATTGTTTAGCAAAGAGAAAGGTAGCCATGACAAATTTTTCTATGCATTCGGTTTCACAGCGACCTGAATGCTTATTAACGCGTGACGCTCATGCATCGACATTGTCGGGCAAGCGGCAAAATGCTGAATCAGTATTTTCTGAGGTCAAGCAAGATCCCCGTTTTGTTTTTCGATTGACGCGACATTGCACGCATGCATTTACAAAATTGCAGTCGTTTTTGCGCTCTGGTTTGCAGCAAGCAAAAGCCCGTATTTACCGGCTTGAACACTACGAGGCATGTCTTCTTCCTAGTGCACCGCAGGATTTAAAAAAGATTCAAGATGCGGCTGGGATGGCGACGATTCCTTATACGCGCGATAGCAAAGTGTTAACGCCGGGATTTTCTTTTGATCAGGATTTGGCTTGTGCGGTGAGCAAGACGAAACCGCAACCTACGGCGCGGCCATCTGTTTTATTTGGGCGTGGGCAATATCGTTTACCTAAACCAGG
>JADYYQ010000054.1 GCA_020853585.1 Ottowia sp. | reverse complement strand
GATATGCTTCACAAGCAAAACCAATTCCCCTTATTTTAAAAGAGCCACTGGGTTGCAAAGCTTCCATTTTTAGCCAAACTGATCGTCCCATTATTTCGCTAATGGCAGAAGACTCCAGTAAAGGTGTATGAATATGTAAAGGCATAAAAGACAAAAAGAGAAAGAAAGGAAAAGTTATCCGCGCCGCAGCAAACATGCGCGAAAAACACTATTTAAAACAAGACAACTTATTTTCTTTTAAAAAAAACCTTAGCAATACAATCCCGCTCTAGGTCGGCACAGAAGTCATATGCGCCACAACCATCGCTGGAGAGATAGCGATAAAAACCCAAGAATTGATATCTCATCTTCTCACGCAAACAAGCGTTACAATAAAAACGATATACCGATGATAAATCGATTATCTATTGTCGCCTTTGCGTATGAATATATCTAGGCTAACACTGCTGATATCAAGATGGTAATAGGAGAAACGTAGATGAATAACCATAATGCCCGATCTTATCTATTTGTGTGTCTAATGATGTGCATAGGTATTGCTGCCTGTTCCGCCAAGTACACAACGCAAAATCTCTCAGGCACAGAAAAAGTGCTACTTGAAAAAAATAAATCTATTTTTATTTCGATACCTCAAGATGGTTTCTACGAAACAAAGCAGTATTTTGGTTCAGGGCAAGATGTCGCGCAAGCAGTAGCTAGTGCCTTCTCACATCACGCCACACAAGTAACTATTTCAGAAAAACAACTTTCCAAAGACCAGTCTATTGTTGCAGCACAAGCCGCCCACGCAGATTACGTGGTTATCCCTGTCATTACGCACTGGGAACATAGGGCAACAGAATGGTCCGCCCGACCAAGCCTTATCTCCTTACAAATTTATATTATTGATAGTAAAACGGGTAAGCAGCTAACCATAGCGGGTATCGATGGTAGAAGTCGTATTATTTCATTCACAAGAACCGATCCAAAGTCTCTTTTACGTACGCCTTTAGCAAAATATGTGGACAGCATTTACTAACACTCCTGCACAAAAAGGGCATGGGTGTTCCCTCGTTTATGTTGCAGCAGTTCCCATGCAAAAAGCCTTTTGAAAATAAATTCAAAAGGCTTTTATTTATCAAAGTACCGACCATGATTGAGTCGGCAGGATTGACTTAGGCAATACGCTACCGCCAGCGGTGCCCGCCTCCAAAATGAAAACCAAAATTAATACCTACCGGAAAACCACCACCATAGTAGTAAGGATAGTAATTAGGATAAATATAAGTAGGTGGGGCTGCATAAATATATTGGGGAGATGGGGACGTTACATAAACAACAGAAGGTGAAGCAGGCACGGACACGCTCGTAGGAGGCGTCACTACCACAGCACTGGGTGCTAGAGTCGTAGTCGTGACGGTCGTCGATGTTACCTTTGCCGATGAATCTGTATTAGCACTAACGGGTACCACTTGTACCATCATTTGTAGTCCCGGATCCTCCGCCATCTGTGTCGTGTACTGTTTACCAGCATATTCATAAGTCACACGATAACCTGCCAACCTTGTCACTTTTCCAGGCAAGGTTTCGATAATGGGCGTCTTAGCGGTGACTTTTGCATATTCTTGTGCGTGTGCCAAAGCCGCAACCAAAAATAGCGCCAAAGCATAAAATAATTTGTTCATCATAAACTCCATAAGAGAGACAACATATACATTCACAAGGCAATTCACACAGCGGAAATAAGGTTTTTTGCGCCTTTTCCATCCAGCAAATGTTAGGTCTCGCCAGGCCAGCCATAAAATCGGCAAGTATATATACAATACTACCACTTAATATAACTAATTTGAACACAGAAAATCACCGCGATAATAAGCTTAATAAACCAGAAAACCTATCGTATTTTTACCCAATAAAGATATTAATCTGCTCCCACGCAGCACACACATATTCTGGCAAAACAAAATGGGCATAGGCCCTTCAATATGGTCTATGCCCACAATCACGCTACTGTAACGACGTCTAGTTGATTTATAACCCCGGAATGGTGCGACAATCTGCCGTATCGCTCGGTGGTGCTTGCTCCGGGTAAGCTGCATCCGGTGAAACATACACACGTGTAGTGGCAACAAAACCATCAGAGAAGCGTGCCTCAATAAAAGAAGCTGTCCACCCTTCACGCGGCTTAGCTAAAGAAAATTTTGTCTGTAAAGCGATATGCGATGCATCGGAACGAGCGACATAACGAATACCACAAGCGTAGCGGAAATCACGTGCAACAGGATTCATCGCAGTCCACTGCGTCACTTCTATAGGCAACTCAGAAAACTGTACTGACACCATATCAACGCCCGCCTCTGATGTTAAAGCGCTGGTCACTTCTGGTAATTTTTGTGCGCCTTGCAAACGGTTCACAAACGAAACTAACGATGGTGTCGTATATTCTTTAATGCCATAGTGGCTTGAGTTAGGAGCAACGCGCAGCGCTTTTGTTCCCGGTAATGCATCAAAATAAAATCGGGCATTGTCCGATACAAAAAAATCATCACCACTTGCATTAACAATATATTTTGGAATCATTAAACGACTAGCGTGAGGCCCTTGTCGGTATGTCCAGGGATCAATTACCTCCATCAGCCTTTCAAAATTCTCGGTATGCCAACGCCGAGCGATCCCCTCTTTAGCATAAGAGCCAAGGGCAATCGGCCAATTATTTCCATAAGTCTTATACGTATGTGAAATCATCTCTGGAAAATTAAGCGTATCAATCACAAATGGCACAATTGCTTCAACCCGCGCATCGGTCAATGCGGTATGCCATGCGCTCCATCCTCGCTTGGACACTCCTGAAACAACAAAGCGTTTAACTTGTAAAGCACTCAACTCTTTTTCAGCTAAATCCATCGCTTTTAACACAGCCGCCATCATCGGTACTTGTAGCGGTGTAAATGCTTGTGCTTGGGGGCGATCAAGAAACCATTTCCAAGAAAGCGCAACACTATCATCCTCTCGCTTGGGCTTATCATCCCCCAGATAGACCAATGGCTGATTAGGAATATAGCCAACTGACACCACAGGCGTACGCGTGCGTTGAGCGATACTACGCAGCGATGCGATTGAAAAATCAGTAGGAGGTCTTTCTGGTTGGTCTGGCGCCGCATAAGTGCCGTTATTAATCACCAAAAGCGCGCGACCCGCAATTGCGTCATCAGGAATAATGACATCTACGGTATGCAACCATTTTTCTGGCACCACAGCATGATCAGGAGACCAAGATTGCGAATCCATCTGATAAGTGCGCTGCTCAAGCCCATCCGTTTTACTCATACTAATAGAACGATAGACTAAAGGCACATGCATCTGCGCTTGGCGATAACACGATAACACCTCGCCAAATTGTTCTCCGCGTGCCTCAAAACAAGCTTGAGCAGACTGCGGCTTAGTCGTTACGCAAGCAGCACAGCTCAACACCAACACAAACGCGCACGCATTACGTAATAACGAACCCGATAAAAATAGCTTGTTTCCTAACACAGAGTAACTCCTTTAGATAGAAACTGGAACGAGGTGCGTTAAGCCACCTAAATAAGACTGCAGACAATCAGGAATAAAAATACTGCCATCAGCTTGCTGATTATTTTCAAGCAGTGCCACCAATGTGCGCCCCACAGCCAAACCCGAACCATTTAATGTATGCAACAACGCGGGCTTATTTTGTTCATGACGAAAGCGTGCCTGCATACGTCTAGCTTGAAAGTCACCCATATTAGAACAAGAGCTAATTTCACGATAAGTGTGCTGTGCTGGGACCCACACTTCAATATCATAAGTTTTGCAGCTTGAAAAACCTAAATCACCGGTACATAACGCCACGGTACGGTACGGTAAAGCTAATTTTTGCAAAATAGTTTCCGCATGTGAAGTCAACTGCTCTAAAACAGTCATTGACTGCTCTGGTAATACCATTTGCACGAGTTCAACTTTATCAAACTGATGCTGACGAATCATGCCACGCGTATCACGCCCATCTGAACCGGCCTCTGAACGAAAACACGGCGTATGGGCAACATACCGCAAAGGTAATGAGGTGGCATCGATAATCGTGTCACGTACCATATTTGTCAAAGGAACTTCAGCCGTCGGAATCAAGTAAGCATTTTCCGTCACACCAGGCGAAACAGCGCGCGGCACAGCAAACAAATCTTCTTCAAATTTAGGTAACTGTCCGGTGCCTCGCATCGACGCAGCATTGACAATATAAGGTACATATACCTCTGTGTAGTCATGGTCTAAGGTATGGCAGTCCAACATAAACTGCGCAAGCGCACGATGCAAGCGCGCTAATCCCCCTTTGAGTACAGCAAAACGCGCACCTGAAATTTTACTAGCCACCTCAAAATCTAAACCAAGCCGCGCACCCAAATCAACATGATCACGCACCGGAAAATCAAACACGCGCGGTGCACCCACCTTACGTATTTCCACATTAGCCCGCTCATCTTGCCCAACAGGTACAGTCGCATCAGGTAAATTGGGCATACTCAGCATAATGTCATTTACTTGTGACTGAATTTCATCTAAACGCTGTGCGGAAGCTTGCAATGCCTGTGCAATCGACTCAACCTCACTCATCAAATCAGCAACAGGTTCGTTCTTTGCTTTTTGAATACCAATTTGCTTGGACAAGCGATTACGTTGCGCTTGCAGCGCTTCAGTCTCCGTCTGTACAGTCCGCCGTTGCGCTTCAAGCGCTTGAAAAGCATCTGTATCAAGATGAAATTTGCGCTGAGCAAGACGCGCCGCAACTGCACCAAGATCGTTGCGCAAAAGTTGAATATCTAACATGGGAATGAATTATCACAATGAAGACGCCATTCTAGCGTGTCTATTAAGATTCTTCGCAGCAATCACCGCCTTATGTAATAAAAAAGCAATCGAGCAATCTGACTAAGGGTGCCTATAATGCCGGGTTATATTTCAACACGGTGCAATTTACCAACTATTTTCCCAGCGTAACGCCTGGGCACGTTAAAAAATTCTTCCGTCTTTAATCTACGTTATCTAGGATAATGTTGCTATGACACGCTCTGAATCTCGCTCCCCCTCTCGATCATCTACCCAACCCGACCCTTCGGTTCACTCACCTGCGAATCGCTTAATAGGTGAAGTGATCTGGCTGGTGCGACTCAGTCTTGCGCTCGCCTTGATAGGCTGTTTATTCAGTTATCACGCGCAAGATCCCGGATGGTCGCATGTTGCACAAGCAGACACCATTCACAATCTAGGTGGGCGCTTAGGTGCGTGGATCGCTGATCTTATGTTATTTATTTTTGGCTTTTCTGCATACTGGTGGTGCGCTTTGCTACTACGCAATGTGCTTTTAGGCTGGCGAAAGCTACATCAGGGCACCCCCTTACCGGTGCGGTCAATATTACACTGGATAGGATTTACGCTAATCCTGGTGGCCAGCATGGGCATTGAATCCACCCGATTGCAAACTTGGCATCAACACTTACCCAGCGTACCAGGGGGTGTATTAGGAGAAACCATCGGCATATGGTTGCAAATGCTGATCGGTGCGACTGGCACCACACTGCTATTACTCTTGTCATTTATTGCGGGCTTATCGCTATTCTTTCAATTCTCATGGTTAAGTGTTGCAGAACAAATGGGTGCAGCCATTGAAAATTCTTTTTTTGCGTTGTGGCATCTATATGAGCGGCGCCGCGACCGTAAATTAGGTGAAGTCGCCGCCGCCGGCCGGGAAGAAACCTTAGTAGAACATCGTGTCAAAATCGAAGAGGCGCAACCCATTCATATTATTAGACCCGTCACACAAGCACCACATGAAAAAGTCGTGCAAGAAAAACAAACTTCACTTTTCGGCGATACCACAAACACAGCGCTGCCACCTTACTCATTACTTGACCCACCCCCCGTGCAGCAACATACGATTTCATCACAAACGATGGAATTTACATCGCGCCTGATTGAGAAGAAGTTGCATGATTTTGGCGTAGAAGTACAAGTCGTAGCCGCCCATCCTGGTCCGGTCATTACCCGCTATGAAATCGAACCAGCCACCGGCATCAAGGGAAGCCAGATTGTCAACCTCGCTAAAGATTTGGCGCGCTCACTCTCGCTGATTAGCCTGCGAGTTGTCGAAACCAGTCCAGGTAAAACAACAATGGGTCTAGAGTTGCCTAACCCAAAACGTCAGAACGTACATCTTTCTGAAATTCTCGGATCAGAGGTTTTTAATAATAGCCATTCACTATTGACATTAGCACTCGGCAAAGACATCGCCGGCAAACCGATGGTGGCTGATCTAGCACGCATGCCTCACTGTTTAGTCGCAGGGACAACCGGCGCCGGCAAATCTGTCGGTATCAACGCGATGATTTTGTCTTTGCTATACAAAGCAACCCCTGAAGAGGTGCGATTGATAATGATCGACCCAAAAATGCTGGAGCTTTCCATCTACGAAGGAATTCCGCATCTACTCTGCCCAGTGGTTACCGATATGCGCCAAGCAGGTTCCGCCCTCAATTGGGCAGTGGCCGAAATGGAGCGACGCTATAAACTTATGAGTACACTGGGTGTACGCAATCTTGCTGGATACAACAAAAAAATACATGATGCACAAGCACGAGGCGAGCATTTAAATAATCCTGTTAGCCTTACCCCTGATGCACCTGAGCCATTAAAAAAATTGCCGATGATCGTTATTTTGATTGACGAACTCGCCGATCTGATGATGGTGGTCGGCAAAAAAGTAGAAGAGCTAATTGCGCGGATTGCCCAAAAAGCACGCGCTGCGGGTGTGCATTTAATTTTAGCGACACAACGCCCCAGCGTTGATGTCATTACTGGTTTAATTAAAGCGAATGTGCCAACACGCATTAGCTTTCAAGTAAGCAGCAAAATAGACAGTCGTACCATCCTCGATCAAATGGGTGCAGAGGCATTGTTGGGCATGGGGGATATGTTATTTCTCGCACCCGGCACGGGTTTACCGATACGTGTGCATGGGGCGTTTGTTTCTGATGAAGAAGTGCATCGTGTTGTCGAGTATTTACGCGCACAAGGTGAGCCCAACTATATTGAGGGTATTCTCGATGCCAGCGAAGATGGCGCTGCAGACGGCGAAGCCGGCACAGGCGGCAATGGTGAGGGTGAGGCCGATCCCCTCTACGATCAAGCCGTCGCGATCATTTTAAAAAATCGCCGCGCTTCTATTTCTTTAGTACAGCGACACCTCCGTATTGGTTACAACCGCGCAGCACGTTTACTTGAAGATATGGAAAAAGCAGGTCTTGTTTCTGCCATGTCAGGTAGTGGCAATCGCGACATTCTTGTCCCAGGTGAAAAGGAATAATTTATGCTGTTCTCGTTTCGTTTTTATGCGCTGCCGTACGCTTTATTTATCTCCTTACTGTTTTTTTTATTACCCGTGCAGGCTAATGGCATCGCTGCGCTAAAAGTATTTGTACAACAAGTCAATGCAGCAGAAGGCAAGTTTGCTCAAACACAATTAGGGAGCAGCGGCAAAGTAGTCGCAAAAACTGCGGGAGAGTTTTATTTTTCGCGCCCAGGAAAATTTATTTGGCAAACTACGTCTCCCTATGAACAACAACTACAATCAGATGGCACATTTATCTATATTTGGGATAAAGATTTAAACCAAGTCACCATCCAAAAACTAAATAACGCATTAGCCTCAAGCCCTGCCGCTGTTTTATTTGGCAGCAATCAGTTAGAAAAACATTTTCATCTAAAAGAAAGTCCTACACGCGAAGGGGTGCAATGGGTAGACCTCACCCCTTTAGCCCAAGACAGCACTTTTACCCGCATTAGCATCGGTTTTCGCCGCGATAACCTAGTGGGTATGGAGCTATATGACACACTTGGCAATATCACCCTCTTAACATTTGATCGTATCGTCACTTATCACACTGCGAGCAATAAAGATTTTTCTTTTGTGATTCCTAAAGGGGCCGATGTTGTACGCAACTCTTCTCCCTAAAATTTCTACACTTGCCATCAGCGACGGTCCCTCCTCTCTATTTTATGAGTGATCTTTTTAGTACCGCGCCCACGCCTCCTTTAGCAGAAATGCTAAGACCCAAAACACTCGATGAAGTGATTGGGCAAAGCCACTTACTGGCCGCAGGCAAACCCTTGCGCTTAGCTTTTGAATCAGGAAAACCGCACTCCATGATTTTTTGGGGTCCTCCCGGGGTTGGCAAAACAACCCTCGCACGATTGACCGCTTGCGCATTCAAATGCGAGTTTATTGCTTTATCAGCGGTCTTCTCCGGCGTCAAAGATATTCGTGCCGCAATGGAAACAGCGCAGCAACATCTCACCCGTGGGCAACACACTATTTTATTTGTTGATGAAATTCACCGCTTTAATAAATCACAACAAGATGCGCTCTTGCCCTACACCGAGTCTGGCTTAATCACACTTATCGGTGCCACAACGGAAAACCCATCCTTTGAGGTAAATGCAGCGCTTCTTTCACGGGCGCAAACCTACGTTCTTAAATCGCTCAGCGAAGAAGAACTCAAACAATTGATAGCAAGAGCACAAGAAAAAATTCTGCCTCATCTGCAATTTAATGAGGCAACCCTATCAACGCTCATCGGGTACGCCGATGGAGATGCCCGTCGTTTATTAAATTTACTCGAACAAACAAATTTAGCAGCACAAGCAGCGGGCAACCCCATCATCACGCCTGAACTACTTCACAATGCGCTCACCCTCAACACCCGTCGCTTTGATAAACACGGCGACCATTTTTACGATCAAATTTCAGCTTTGCATAAATCAGTTCGCGGCTCTAATCCAGACGCTGCGCTTTATTGGCTCTGCCGTATGCTCGATGCCGGTGCTGATGCCAAATATCTTTCTCGGCGCATTATTCGCATGGCATGGGAAGACATTGGTCTAGCTGATCCCCGCGCTATGCAAATGGCAAACGACGCGGCCACGACCTACGAAAGATTGGGCTCACCAGAAGGCGAGCTCGCGCTTGCGCAAGCGGTGATCTACCTCGCCGTCGCCGCAAAAAGTAATGCGGGATACAACGCTTTTAATGCGGTCATGGCCCATATCAAAAAAGACACCTCACGCGAAGTCCCCATCCATCTTCGCAATGCCCCCACCCAATTAATGCGTGAACTAAAACACGGCCATGCTTATCGATACGCGCATGATGAACCCCATGCTTATGCTGCGGGCGAAACCTATTTACCCGATGGCATACAAAATAAGCGCTGGTATATACCTACACCGAGAGGCTTAGAACATAAGATTGCGGAGAAAATGGATTTTTTACGCCAGCTTGATGAGGAACAAAAAAAGAAGGAAACCCAAGAAGGGTAAAGATGAAAATAAACAGCCACATGAAAGAGGCAGACAAATAATCCGCGCCCTTATAAGCTAAACCTAGACTCAAATAAAATATTAAGGTGATGCCGGCGGAACAAGTTGTACAAAATGCTCACCCGCACGCACCATCCCTAACTCAAAACGCGCACGCTCTTCAATTGCACCCGTACCCTCGTGTAAGTCTTGTACTTCACCGGCCAAGCGCATATTGCGCGCACGTAAAGCTTCGTTTTCCCGTGCCTGGACAAGTAGCTGACGCTCAAGCTCCCAAACCCGCAACCATCCGCCTTTACCTAGCCACAGCGGATACTGAATCAGCACCAAAAGTAAGCCAATACCAAGGATAAGTAAACGCATGTGCACCTCATCAAAAATGGTGTGACCGCTATGATAAAAAACACAGCCCCTAATTAACACAACGCCATCAGCCAATGCGATGCATCACACATCACATTGGAGAACAAACATGCGCTTATATTGAGTCAATCAAGGCATCTGGTAAAAAGCACTACGCCCAGGATAACTTGCTACATCACCCAAATCTTCCTCAATGCGTAATAACTGGTTGTATTTAGCAATACGATCGGAACGCGACAGCGAACCCGTTTTAATCTGCCCCACATTACATCCCACGGCAATATCGGCAATCGTGCTGTCTTCAGTTTCACCCGAGCGATGTGAAACGACCGCCGTATAGTGCGCACGCTTAGCCATCTCAATCGCCGCAAATGTTTCAGTCAAGGTACCGATTTGATTGATCTTAATCAAAATAGAGTTAGCCACACCTTTTTGAATGCCCTCTTTCAAAATACGGGTGTTGGTAACAAATAAATCATCCCCCACCAGTTGGATTTTTTTTGCCAACTTGTCTGTCAATGTTTTCCAACCTACCCAATCTCCCTCAGCCATCCCATCTTCAATAGAGATAATCGGAAATTTATCGCTTAAAGTGGCTAAATAATCAGTGAACTCCGCGGCACTTAATACTAAATTTTCGCCACTCAAATGATACTTACCCTCTTTATAAAACTCACTAGCAGCACAATCCAACGCCAACAGTACGTCCTCTCCAGGACGATAGCCCGCTTTTTCAATCGCGCGCAATATGGTCGTCAAACATGCATCATTACTTGTAAAGTTAGGAGCAAACCCCCCTTCATCCCCCACCGAAGTAGGCATACCCTGCTCTGACAAAATCGTTTTAAGCGCATGAAAAACTTCTGCCCCACAACGTAAGGCCTCACGAAAAGTTTGTGCCCCCGTGGGCATAATCATAAATTCTTGAATATCCAAACTGTTATTCGCATGTGCACCACCATTGACAATATTCATCATTGGCACTGGCATTTGCATCGCACCGCATCCACCAAAATAGCGATACAGAGGTAAGCCCAGCTCTTCTGCGGCCGCTTTTGCAACGGCCATTGAGACAGCCAATAAAGCATTTGCGCCTAAACGCGATTTATTTTCTGTCCCATCTAACTCAATCAAAGTGCGATCAAGAAACGCTTGCTCAAGCGCCTCTAAACCAATCACCGCTTGTGCAATTTCGGTATTCACATGCTCAACAGCTTGCATCACCCCTTTGCCTAAATAGCGGCTTTGGTCTGCGTCGCGTAACTCAACGGCCTCACGAGACCCTGTTGACGCCCCAGACGGTACAGCAGCACGCGCCATTGAGCCAGACTCCAGTAATACATCACACTCAACAGTTGGATTACCACGCGAATCGAGGATTTCTCGGGCAACGACATCGACAATCGTACTCATTACATTCCTTACAAAAATATTTTTTTATTTAACGGCGCGCAGTAAAAATATCAAACAACATGCAGCACAGGTGAACAGACTTAAGCTAAAAACGTGCACATGCATTTACTTATCAGCATGCCAAATGAACAGAACAAATAATTAGCTAAGCCGCACTAGTGAAAATTAAACTCCGCCAAGGGGCTTTGTTTTACCAGTGCGTCGAGTTCTCGCAAAGTCACAAGTAGCTCGCGCATGCGTGCAAGAGGAACCGCATTGGGACCATCAGATAAAGCGTGCGCAGGATCAGGGTGTGTCTCCATAAAAATACCCGCCACACCTACCGCAACAGCAGCACGAGCAAGCACGGGAACAAATTCGCGCTGACCACCAGAGTGCGTACCTTGTCCACCCGGTAACTGAACAGAATGGGTCGCATCAAATACAACGGGCACCCCTGTCTCACGCATAATCGCTAAGCTGCGCATATCAGACACCAAATTGTTATAGCCAAAGGACGCGCCCCGCTCACATGCCATAAACATATCGTCAGCAAGCCCTGCCTCACGCGCTGCTGCACGTGCTTTATCAATCACGTTCTTCATATCATGCGGCGCCAAAAATTGGCCCTTCTTAATATTGACCGGTTTACCTGAACGTGCGCAAGCAGAAATAAAATCAGTCTGGCGACATAAAAAAGCCGGCGTTTGCAATACATCAACGACCGAAGCAACAGCGCTGATTTCTTCAGTTGTATGCACATCGGTCAATACCGGCACACCAATCTGTTTTTTGACCTGAGCCAAAATCTCTAAGCCCTGATCACGACCCAAACCTCGAAAAGACTGTCCCGAAGAACGGTTCGCTTTATCGTAAGAAGATTTAAATATAAACGGTATATTTAATTGCAGACACATTTCTTTAAGCGTGCCTGCCGTATCAATCGCGAGTTGTAACGACTCGATAACACAAGGACCTGCAATCAAAAACAAAGGCTGATCTAATCCCGCTTGAAAATGGCACAACTTCATACTAACGCTCCCACATGTTGGGAAGATGATGCTTGTTGGCGTGACAATGCAGCACGTACAAAAGCATTAAATAGAGGATGTCCCATACGTGGTGTAGAAGTAAATTCAGGGTGAAATTGCACGCCAAAAAACCAAGGATGCATCTGAGTTGGTAACTCCATCATCTCAGGTAACTGCTCTCTCGGAGTGAGTGCACTAATGACCATCCCTGCTGCTTCCAAGCGCGGCACATACGCATTATTGACTTCATAACGGTGGCGATGGCGTTCATTCACCTCACTACCGTAGATTGTCTCGGCCAAGGTACCTGCGTGCACGGGAACCCGCTGCGCGCCTAGACGCATCGTGCCACCTTTATCTGAGGCTTCGCTGCGCGTCTCAACATTACCTTCACGATCAAGCCATTCAGTTACCAGTGCGACCACGGGATGCGGAGTATGAGGATCAAACTCCGTACTGTTAGCGGTAACTAATCCAGCCACATGCCGTGCAAATTCAATCACAGCGAGTTGCATACCCAAGCAAATACCAAGATAAGGAATATGCTGCTCACGTGCATAGCGAATCGCAGCAATCTTGCCTTCGGTACCCCGCTTGCCAAATCCACCCGGCACCAAAATACCATCCAATCGGCCTAAGCTTGCGAGTACACCTGCGCTCTCCAATACTTCAGAGTCGATATAGGTCAGATCTACTTTCGTTTTGGTATGAATCCCGGCATGACGCAAAGCCTCAATCAACGATTTATAGGATTCTGTGAGTTCAACGTATTTACCTACAATACCAATCGTGACATGGTGCTGCGGATGCTCCATCGCCTCTACTAAACGATGCCAAACTGCCAAATCAGCTAATGGCGCAGTCAGGCCAAGCTCTTCACAAATAATTCTGTCAAGCCCTTGTTCATTAAGCATCTGCGGAATTTTATAAATGCTATCCACATCCCAGACCGAAATCACAGCCTCTTCGCGCACATTGGCAAACAACGAAATTTTTGCGCGTTCATCATCGGGAATCGGACGATCAGCACGGCACAATAACGCTGTCGGCATAATGCCGATCTCACGCAATTTTTGTACACTGTGTTGTGTCGGCTTCGTTTTGAGTTCACCCGCACTTGGAATAAAAGGAACCAAAGTCAAGTGTACAAATGCGGTACTGCCTCGCGTACGACGCAGACTCATCTGACGTGCAGCCTCAAGAAAAGGCAAAGATTCAATATCCCCGACCGTACCCCCTACCTCTACAATCGCCACATCAATATTGCCTTGTGCGCCCCGTTCAATAAAGGTTTGAATCTCGTTTGTAATGTGTGGAATCACCTGCACTGTCTTGCCCAAATACTCCCCACGACGCTCCTTACGAATCACTGACTCGTAAATCTGGCCCGTTGTGAAATTATTGGATTTGCGCATCTTGGCGGAAATAAACCGCTCATAGTGTCCCAAATCAAGATCTGTCTCAGCCCCATCTTCGGTGACAAAAACTTCACCGTGCTGAAACGGACTCATCGTGCCAGGATCAACATTGATATAAGGGTCAAGCTTAATAAGGGTAACGTTAAGGCCGCGCGACTCAAGAATGGCGGCGAGAGAAGCGGCGGCAATCCCTTTGCCCAAGGAAGACACCACACCGCCTGTTACGAATACGAATTTTGTCATTGCAGATCGCGTTGCTTGAAAGCCGAATTATACTCGACCCTTCTTCTCCAACGCGGGACTTATCATATTAAATTGCGCAATTAACCTTTAAAAAACACAGAGCCGTACTTAATCCAATCAAGACACATAAGGGATAGCGGCATATTAAAAATAATTTTTGGCATTTTTTAATCAATCAAAGCGCTTCAAAAAAACGCATGCATAACAGTATGCATAAATATTATTTGTGTTTTTTTATGGCAAATGCCACACTCGCCGCGCATATTCATCTCTACTAACAACACCGTCATCATCACCCCATACCCGCCATCTTATAGATGGAAAACAAAAAGACACGCCCAAAAATATGATTATTTTCGCCTTATATTGTTATTTAGCGTACTGCTCGGCACCTTTGCCGCTGCCGCGCATGCAGATCGCCTTGATGAAATCAAAAAATCAGGTGTATTACGTGTGGCGGTATTTGATAGCAATCCACCGTTTGGTTACATCGATGCAAAAACACACCAGACAATTGGCTTTGATATCGATATTGCTCAAACCCTTGCCCACCAACTCGGCGTCAAATTGGTTCTACGCTCAACCAATCCGGCAAATCGCATTCCACTTATTCAATCAGGCAAAGTGAATCTTATTATTGCTAATTTCACCATCACGCCTGAGCGTGCTAAACAAGTTAGTTTTAGCCTGCCTTATTTCGCCACAGGACAGCAATTTATTGCGCGCAAAAATATACTTAAAACACCTGAAGATATCGCCGCTTTACGTATTGGCGCAGATAAAGGCACGACGCAAGAAATCACTTTGCGCGAAAAATATCCGCACACCAAAGTAATTTCGTATGACGATACACCGCTGGCGTTTGCCGCGCTGCGCAACGGTAATGTGGACGCTCTCACCCAAGACGGCGCAAAATTAGTGGGCTTACTCGCCAGCTTGCCCAATCAACAGGAATACGAAATTTCCCCCTTTACACTCACGCGCGAATACCAAGGTATTGGTATGCCAAGAGAAGAGTTACGATTGCGCCAATATATCAACGAGGCATTAATCGCATTAGAAAAAAGCGGCCAAGCTGACCAAATTTATAACAAGTGGTTTGGTCCACACACGATGACTGCTTTACCGCGTAACTTTAAAATACGCTATGCGCATTAAGCTTTTGCCAATCGACAATCAGTGCTGTGGCAAAAAGAATTGCAGGGAGATAACCTACTTTGCACCGTATTGATGCTATTTGCAGATGGCATCAACATATGATCCAAGAAGCGCGTTGCATAACTGTAGTGAGTGGGCTAAAGACACGGCACAGGACTAACATAGCATTAAAGTACTTAAGAGCGACGCGAAAAACAATGAAGCATGCTTGGTCCAACATAACTCGAACTCGCTCTCAACAAATCCGTGGCCACGAAATGCGAGGGCCGGTGCAACATCGTGTTTATTAAGCTTGCACAACAAGTTACACAAAGCGCTTCAAAGGCGATATATCGAGCACAAAATAAATACCTAAGCGCTTACTGTGACGCAATGATTTGGCAATGTCGACATAGATTGTGTTTACCACAATGCATGATATCGCTCACATGCTCACACAACGAGCAAGGTACCCGATATAGAAACAATCCTACTTTCACAGCGTAGCTCTATCATTTATCGATTTTATATTTAGCATGTTAGATATTCACTGGCTTGCGCCGCACTACCTGAGATGGTTATTTAATGGGGGACTGGTGACGGTTGCGCTCTCTATTTGCGTGATTACACTTGCAACGCTCCCCGGATTTTTTTTAGCCATCGGTAAAAATATGGCCTCACGGTGGATACGTTACCCCATTATTCTTTACCTCTCAGTATTGCGCAATACACCTTTACTGGTGCAATTGCTGGTGTGGTACTTCGGCGTATCTAGCTTGCTTAATCCACATTTACTACAGTGGCTAAATACATCGCACACCTTACCAGGACTGGGCATCCCTTGGCCTTCATTCGAATTTATCGCGAGTCTTTTTGGCTTAACGTTATATTCCTCTGCATTTATCGCCGAAGAAATCCGCGCAGGTATCAACGGTGTGGCCAATGCGCAGAAAGATGCAGCACGCGCCCTTGGCCTATCTTCTTATCAAGTTTGGCGTTGGATTGTCTTGCCACAGGCCTTTAGAATCGCATTTAGGCCGCTCTTAGGTCAATATATGAATGTCGTTAAAAATACCTCTCTCACGATGGCCATTGGTTTAGCCGAACTCTCCTATACAGCAAGACAAGTGGAAACCGAAACCCTTAAAACATTTCCAGCATTCGCCATTGCCACCCTGCTCTATATTTTTTTCGTCGCCATCATCGAAGCAATGGCTCAATGGCATCACCCCACATCCATCAAGCACAGATGAATCTATCCGTATTGCAAGATAATTTTTTATACCTACTTTATGGCGCCTATCCACATGGCCCCTTGGGAGGGATGGCCCTTACCATTTTGCTAAGTGTTGTTGCCGGATTAACGTCAGCACTACTGGGCATCATAGGCGGCGTGACACTGGTCATGGGCCCGAGATACATACAAATACCGCTTGGATGGATATTAGGATTTTTACGGGCTATCCCCGTACTTATGCTTATATTCTGGACTTACTTTATGTTGCCTATTTTATTTGGTATCGATATCCCAGAGCTCACCACCGTCGTACTGGCTTTAAGTTTAATTAGTGGTGCGTATTTATCACATAGCGTCGCAGCCGGTATTCATGCCATCGCTCCGGGACAATGGCATGCAGGATTGTCCTTAGGGCTATCACGCTGGGCGGTGTTGCACCATATCATTATGCCGCGTGCGCTACGTATGATGCTGCCTTCGTTTATCAATCAATGGATTGCACTGATTAAAGATACTTCGCTTGCCTATATTGTGGGCGTCGGGGAACTGACTTTTGTTGCCACACAAGTCAGCAATCGTTTATTGGTTTATCCCATGGAGATTTTTTTATTAACTGCTGTCATGTATTTTGTACTGTGTGCCACTCTCGAAATTATTGCTCATCACATAGCGCGCCCACGCAAACGAAACGCCTTAGCACATACGCTCAATACAGCACACTAATATTTCACTGACACCTATTTTCTATGCAAACTTCACAGCATAAAAATCAGAGTCAGGGCCTGCGGACGCTTTCCCTTTAAAACGTTGAAATCATCAATGAGCACATTGCATCACAGTAGCAAACCCAATCACACAGAGCACAGAGCACAGAGCACAGAGCACAGAGCATAAAAACATTTAAAGCTTGCAGGCACAATATATTTAGCTTGCGCAATAAGGTCTCTACAGACCGCTTACATCACAATCTATGCATTTCGAACAGGATGCCACACGACGCACCACACCTCTTGTCGCTAGCGATGATTAGGCAAGAAATAAAATGGATAGCTAATGAACAACATCTTCAAAGCGAACATGCCAATAGCGACGTTGCATTTCCCGCCAACGCTGCCAATATAGATGTTCGCCTTGTGGTTGTATTTCAATCGCGCCATCCCAATCACTGCGCAATACCTTGATGTCCCGTACTTGATAACGCGCCACCACTTCTGTACGGGGATGATGAAAGCGATTAAGGTAGCCCACTTGTGCGATGGCAATCTCAGGCATCACAGCATCAAGCCAAACATCACTGGATGATGTTTGACTGCCATGATGAGGCATTACCAAAATATTTGCCCGTACCTGATCTACGCTCCGTGCCAGTATGGCTAATTCTTGTGGCCACTCTACATCCCCTGGTAGCAATAACACTTGATGCGCAGTCGCAATACGCAATGTACAGCTTAATGTATTGGATTTCCCAGTCGCAAAAGGTAAAGGGTGCAAAACACTAAAATGGACTCCATCCCATTCCCAAGATTGACCCAATGCGCAAGGAACTTGCCGTACACCGCGATCTTTTGCTAACGCTAACAAAGCATGCCCTGGTGGCAATGATGAAGACAAGCTTGCCACAGGAATTTGACGCAACAATGTCGCCGCGCCACCACTGTGATCTTTATCAGCATGACTAATCACCATAAGGTCTAACTCTTGAATACCCCGCGCACGTAAGTAAGGCAAAATCACACGGCTCGCCGCATCTGCATGCACACCATAACCCGGACCCGTGTCATATAAAAAACGATGCTGTGCTGTTTGCACAAATACCGCAGTGCCTTGTCCGACATCTAATACGGCCGCATAAAATTCACCTCGCATGGGTGTTGGGGGGACGCGCAATAAAAGAGGCGACAATAAAACTAAACCAACCATACGCCATCGCACACCCCAAAATACCCATGCACAACCGCTCAGCGCCAGTATCATTGCCCACCAAGGCGGCGTTGATACAGACCACACTGCCATAGGCCACGCTGCCAAGTGACTCAACACCTCAGCTGAGTAAGCAATAATCTGATGTGCCCATCCAAGCAATATGCGCGCTAACCATAAGGGCGACAAAGCACCCATCAACGCAAGGGGCGTCACCAAAAAACTAAATACGGGAATTGCAAAAGCATTAGCCAAAGGTGATAACAACGAGACCTGGCCAAAAAATAGTGCGGTTATGGGTACCAGCATTAAGCTCACGGTTAATTGAACCTTCGTCGCTCGCTGTCCCCGCGTAAACCAGTGCTGCCAAAAGGCGCTCCGCCTTAATAAGGGCAATCTCACCCTTTGCGCAAGAGGGTCAGATAAGTGTCTTAAGGCAATTAAAATAGCGGTCACAGCAGCAAACGACAACCAAAATCCAGGTGCCACAACCGCCCACGGATCAAACAACACCACAACAAATAATGCCCAACTCAATATCACAAAAGAAGAGGTAATACGCCCACTGATATGCGTTAGCACAAAAACAAATAACATTAATAAAGCACGCTGCGCAGGGATTTGAAATCCCGCTAATAAACAGTATCCCACTGCCACACACAGCCCAACCAACAAGGCAACGGTTTGCGCAGGTAACCATAAAAGCAATCGTGCACTACGACGCCAACACACTGCAAAAATAAAACCCGCGATACCCGCAACCAAAGTGATATGCAATCCAGAGATCGCTAATAAATGACTGGTGCCTGTGCGCCTAAAAGCATGCCAATCCTCCGCGCTCACACCGCGCTGCTCCCCCACCACAATGGCCTGTAATACACCCAGATGAGACGCATGCATGGGCAGTGCTCTTTGCATATGGAGCAACAATGCCGCACGCCAACGCGCAATACCCTCCGATAAACTTAATGAATGCATCGTATCTACATGTGCCCCCTGACGCACTACGCCAGTCGCGCCAATATTGCGTTGCCACATCCACGCTTCTTCATCATTTCCACCGGGATTAGCCAAACCATGAGGGCGCTTTAATATCACCAACAATTGCCACATTTGCCCCGCTTCTATCCCACTTGGCGCACCATACCAACTCAATAACAATTGCTGAGGTAATCCGCTCTGTGCCTTTGACAAGATAGGATGAAACAAAAATCGCCAGCCTTCCTTACCGCCAAACCCAGTCGGTAATGTTGCCGGCAAACCTACTACGGTCCCCGTTAAGGTCAACAGATTGCCTTCATTTGCAACAGACAAGCGATCTTGCATACGTAGTTCAGCTCGCCAACTCGCCCAAGCAACACCGATAAGTGCGATCAACAGCATTGCGCATAGCGACGAAAAAAAACGGATACACACCATTTGTTGAAACAACCCAAGTCTCAACGCAAGTGCTTGGCGCAAATGTTGTCGCCTTACGCAAAAAACTTTACTTATATAGTCAATGCATAACGATGACCGACGACACCAGCGGAGAAAATAAGGTGCAAAAATAAATTTATTTTGAAAACCGTTAAACCAAACACACCACCATCGTCCACAACACCGTATGCCTGCTACCAACACCCTGATCAAACAAGTAAAACAATATCGACAATAACGCCAGCCGTGCCTTATTCTTTGAACAGGCATCTTCTGCCCAAGATATCGTAAAACCGTCTCTGGCCAGTAAAGAAATAGCACTCCCAGGGTAAGCACACAGATGCAAGCACACAGTACTAAACCTGATGGCAACACCGCCTGCTGCTGTAACCACCAAATCCCGGCAGCAAAACTAAGTAAACCATAGGGCGTCATACAATGATGCGACTCACTGATATTGATAAATAGTCAGCACAAGCACATCCTATTTCAGAATCGTAATAGATGTATCGAGTGACGCATCCAATGCGCCGGCTAGACGAGGTAATACAGCCAAAGTATTGCGATAAATCGCAGTGGCTAACTCCGGCACAGATAAATTACGTAGCTCGGCCAACACCTGGGCAATATGCGGTAACTGCCCCGGGGTATTGCGCACTAAAGGATCGGCTGACGCAACCCAAGCTGGGGACATGTCCGGAGCATCAGTCTCCAGGACCAGCGACTCAAGCGGCAACTCAAGTGCCAAACGGCGAATCTGCAAAGCACGCGTAAAAGTCATCGCACCGCCAAAACCTAATTTAAACCCAAGCGCAATCAACCTATCGGCTTGCTGAAAGCTACCATTAAAAGCATGAACAATACCGCGCACACGCACCCGTCTGAGTGCCTTTAATAAGTGATCATGTGCGCGCCGGCTATGCAAAATAATGGGCAAATTAAATGCTTCTGCCAACTTTAGTTGTTCATGCAAAAAAAACATTTGTGTTGACGCATCAAATCCGTCTACAAAAAAATCAAGCCCTGCCTCCCCAATACCAATAAAACGAGGGTCAGTCATGCTCAAAGCAACTTGTTCACGCAAGGCGATAAGGTCATCTTTCTGTGCTTGCGCTATATAAAGAGGATGAATGCCTAAGGTATACGCAATGCCCGAAAACTGATGCGCAACATCACGTACAGTCAAAAAATTGCTCCGCGCCACAGCCGGCAACACAATGCCACTCACACCCTGAATACGCGCCTGCGCAAGCACAGAAACACGCAGCTCATCGCCACTCCAGGCATCAAGATGACAGTGACTATCAATCCACATGCGTCCTCTCCAAATACGTTGTCTAGCATTTCACAAGGATTATCAACGAAGATAGTCACATGAAAAGATTCTCACCCAATATATTGCAATTTACGCAAGGCGTTACGTTCACATCCAGACAAATACTCTGCCCAATATATTATTTGCATTTTATATATTATTAGCAATTGAAATACCCCTTACCCATTGCTTATTTTTTGAATTCAAAAAACGCTCGGCAACATAGTGCTCACATAAGATTCAATAACCCTCTGCGACGTAATATTGGCAAAAGTAAAAATAATTTTTAGATACCGTGATGTGAGAAAGCATAAAAGAGTAAATAACCACTTTATAAAATAATTATCTTCACTTTACTAAAACACTTCTAATACAGCATGGCGCAACCCTTATCCGCTGGGCATAATCTTAAATAAACTTTTATGCACCGTATTTTTCAGATAAACTAAAAACCAATGTAGTAAAACAAGTAAAAAAACCACTATTGCAATAATAGTGGTTTACCCTAAAAATAGATATTTTTCGCAAATAAATGCAATTTTTATCTCATAAAAAATAATAGAATTTAAGGATAGACAATTTTTACTAAAAATAGTCATTCATATAATTAATAGAGTGCCATATGAGTATATCTACAGTGCAAAGAGCGATACCACCCGCAAACAATGGCTTATTTGATGCACCAAAAATCCACAAACATCCCACTGCCTTTTTCTTTAAAAATCTATTTTTTAAAATAGCCACGCTTGGTCTTGGTAAATCGCTATACGAAGCAAAAGCAGCCAAGCGAGAAGAGGAAATAGCACATGTGGCGACCGATACACTACTCGCTTTGCCGCATAATTTTTCAGAAATTAATCCTCATTCATTTAAAAAAACGCTCCATACCAATATGCCAAAGGGATATCAAATAGTCCTTGAAGGCAACGAGATCGTTTTATACAAAAAAGAAAAACATGCATCGGATGAGTTTGTACCTGACAAAGAGTCACGCGCT
>JADYYQ010000053.1 GCA_020853585.1 Ottowia sp. | reverse complement strand
TTCTCACTCGACAAGAAAGAAGAAATTAATCAACGCCGTGTCGCGCGCATGATGAAAAACCATGAGCCACATAAAAAATCACGCAGACTGATGATTGCCATTGGCGAAGTTAAAAGCATCGCCCCCTCGCGCTTTGGACAAAAAATGATTCTCAAGCATCTACCGGACTGTCACTTCATGATGAATGAAGATTTACATGAACGGTTACTTAAACGCTTTAACCATACATTGGCCTTATGGGATGCTTTACCAGAAACGCATCTAATGATGATTGGTACTTTTGGGGTCAGTGCAATGGGTATTCCGACTCTGGAAGAAGTGGCGCTAATTAATGTGACAGAAAATTGGATTCCTTTTGAAAACACCTTTGATAAAACATTACTCGATGGACTAACCCAAACACAGCGCCCCTTTACAAAAGGGTTGCGCTATAACTTAGCGACAACGAAACCTTTAGCATGCGTAGTTTTGTCAGATACCGTCACTCAAGCCACGGCCCTATATATCAGCCTACCCGAGGCCAGTGAAGAAGCCATCAACGAGATGAATACATTGATCGAAGAAAGTCAGTTGGCTGCTTGGGTTTGGCGTGTAGGAGATGAATCTATGCCAGCGTTACCGCCAAGTAAAAAAACAATCCATCAAACGCCGTTAGAAAATGCTCATGATTCAGTTGCGGTCTAAAACTTATCCACAATTTGTGTGCATAACCCTGTGGATGTGTTCTGTAAAAATCAACGCCATCTTGTAAGATAGCGAGACTGGCCATAGCCTCATTAAAAAATAACAAATAAAGTCTGTTTTTAATCACGCCTAAACAAATGACAAAATTTAATGCGAAGCAGAGAAATTTCATTGAGAATGCTTGGAATCACGGTTTTAGTGACAGAATCATCGCCAAAAAACTTTCTGTGCCTTATTTAGTGATCTATACCTATCGTAGGAACCTTGGTCTAAGCGTAATAACAGTGTCAGAAAATCGATATGACACTTGGATTCAACTCATCGAGAAAGGTGTGTCGCTTGAAGCCATCGCTGAACAATATGAAGTCAATCCTTATTCGATAAAAATCATGCTATGGCGCAAACGTAGTTACTCATTCCGTGAAATTAATAAACGTATCCTGGACGATGCCAAGTCTAAAAAGGCTGCCGTTGAGGATGCACGACTAGAAACAAAAGCGCCGTTTTCTTGGTAATTAAAAGGGCGCTCAATAAATATACGCTGTAATTTATTGAGGCAATCCCTATTACCAATAATAGAGTACTTGCCTTCACATAAGGTAACTTTTATGTTACCATCTTAACTATGAAAATCAAGGTCGAAGAATATCTACTGGAAAACGGCGATAGCCCCTATAAAGCATGGTTTGACAAATTAGACGCACAAGCCGCCGCCAAGGTCACAACTGCTAAATCACGCTTGGAGATAGGCAATACTTCGAACATAAAGTGGTTTTCTGGTATGGGTGAGTATGTGATTGATTGGGGGCCAGGCTATCGTATTTACCTTGCAAAAGATGGTGATCGACTGATTATTTTATTTGGTGGTGGTACTAAGCGCGGACAGCAACGTGATATCGATAAAGCGAAAGCACTACATGCCGAATATAAGACCAGAAAAAAAATGCTTACTGTAAAAAGCAAACGAAGGAGTAATTAACATGGCACTAACCCGCGACTATAAACAAACGGTTGTCGAGCGTGTCGAGCGTGATGTAGATTTTGCAAAAGCACTGCTTGATGAAGCAGCCACTTTGTTCCTAAACGGCGAGGCAGAAACAGCGCGTTTAATTTTGCGTGATCTTGTTAATGCTACGCTTGGCTTTGAGCAACTTGCCGCTTATACGCATAAGCCTAGCAAAAGCCTTCATCGCATGCTGTCACCCAAAGGTAATCCCAGCATGGATAATCTCGCAGCTATCTTTAGCGCTGTGCGTAATCGTTTGAAAGTTGGTTTCGAGGCCCATACGGTTTCTGTGCGTGGATGACAAATATTTTCGATTCTCATTGATATGGACGAATAAATGTTTAAATCAGCGAATGAGTTTGTGGCTAAAGCAAAAAAAGAAATAGAGGAAATTTCACCACTTGAAGCTGAGTCGCTCATTGAGCACGGAGATTTTCTTGTTTTGGATGTGCGCGAGCCGGCTGAGTATCAGTTAGGGTGGATTGCAAATGCCATTAACATTCCTAGAGGCATGTTGGAATTTATTGTATCTTCCCGCCCAGAGCTTCAAAATGTCGAAAAGAGAATCATTGTGTACTGCAAAGTCGGCGGAAGGGCTGCCCTAGCAGCACAGACGCTTAAGGCAATGGGGTTTAGCAAGGTTTATTCAATTGCAGGGGGTTTTGACTCTTGGATCGCATCAGGACGGACGGCAAAAAAATAGAGCGTCTCACTTGAATAAAGCACCGCGCCACAAACAGCGTGGATGCTTTATTTATTAACAAATGACACCGCCTAATTTCGGCAATGATATCCATGGATAACACCCCAGATACTCAGGCAAAAAACCAGCAGCTTTACATATCCAGGGGTGGTAATTTTTCGATGCTGTTTTCACCCCTTTTCTCGTATTTTCTGCGCGCTTTTTGCGAGCTTGATGATGCTAAGTCTAAAGAGGCCGCCGTTGAGGATCCACGACCAGAAACACAAGCGCCTTTTTCTTGTTAGAAAACGTAGATAATAAATTGCTTTTATGTGCCAATATTGGTACACTCATAGCATGACTAATCCGACTCTTTCTGTGCGTTTTTTTAAATCTGAAACCGGTAATGAACCGGTACGAGATTGGCTTAAAACACTGTCTGCGCCCGATCGCAAAATCATTGGCGAGGACATTAAAACTGTTCAATTTGGCTGGCCTCTAGGAATGCCTTTGGTCAGAAAAATGGATAAAGACATATGGGAAGTACGCATTCATCTTGTTAATCGTATTGCACGTGTTTTGTTTACCATCATTGAGAACATGATGATACTGCTGCATGGCTTTATCAAAAAATCGAGCAATACCCCACCGGACGACCTTGAACTAACTAAGAATCGGCTTAAACAGGTGCAGGAGTAAATATCATGAGCAAAAAACACATTGGTAGTAATTTTGACGACTTTCTGACCGAAGAGGCGTTGTTAGAAGACGCAACCGCTACAGCAATGAAGCGCGTGATTGCATGGCAAATTGAGCAAGAAATGAAAATGCAAAAATTAACCAAATCCGCGATGGCCGCGAAAATGCACACTAGCCGTGCAGCGCTCAATCGTTTGTTAGACGCTACAGACACTAGCCTCACCCTAACGACGCTTGCAAGTGCTGCCGCAGCTCTAGGTAAGCGGGTACGGGTGGAGTTGGCAACTTGACGCTATACGCATACAAACCTAGCAAAAGGCTTCATCACGCGCTGCCCATGATCGGTAATCCCAGCATTGATAATCTCTCAACTATTTTTCGTGCTGTCCATGACCCGTTATAAATAGGCATTCGAAACGCACACGATTTCTGTGCGCTGAGGAAAAATTATAGCCACGAGGCAAATTTTTAGCTTCAGCTTGTGTGATAGCATGGCTCACAGCCTCAACTGCCTCATCCATAAAATATTTACGCCCCACAACACTTGCGATAAAACTTCCCATAACATTTACTTGAAATAATTTCTTAAGTAACCCCATAGGGGTTGCCATTTATATCAGTAAACCCACACATTGGTGAGCCATCTATATTGCATGTATTGCTTGTGCTATCTGTTGACTCCCATGCAGGTGAATAATCATCCATGCTCATATGGCCATAATGGGCAGAGGTCAGATAAGAATCATCGCTTGAAGAAAAAGCTGCTTCTGTAGCGCTAACCATGTGTGTGTCTGTCATATCCATATCAACGCCGCACATCGCTATTGACCTATTTTCTGCACAGACGCTCCTATAGGCATTCGATAAAGCTTCCTGTTTTCTACGTATTCTCTCTTGGAAAAACAATCCAAAAAGGAAAGCAACGGACGTAGTCACTGAAAAAATTTGCACCCCAAAATCTTCGTTTATAAAAAAATCCTTAAAATATTCGACTGTCAACAAACAACAAAGACCAACAGCAAAAATGAGTAGTGCAATCCGCCCACAAAATGGTTCTATTTTATCTAAAATATTCTTATGCTTGATGTTTGGATTCATAGCAACAGATGCTGTGCCCGCCATATGAATATCGCACGTAGTTGCTGATCGATTTTTAATATAGGCGGTCATATAGGCCGTCTTCAAATCTTCCTGCCTTTTGCTTTTTCTGGCCTGCATCAACATGATCAATATGAGGGCAATAAAAAAAGCGATTGGTATAAATCTCCCATCCTGAACTAAGCAGCCAACAACAAAAACGAAGATCGCAGTCCATCCATAAAAGTGTTCTACCTTATCTAATTTTATAGTCATTCTATGTATCTCCGATATCCCACATTTGTACTACATATCTATGACCATTGCCATTCATCAGCGCCAAAAACAACGACTATTTATCTCGTTTTCCTAAGTTGAGATTAACATTAGATTCAGCGCCTTTATCTCTAAAAAAATCCTTTACATTATTACCCACATTATCCATTGTACGAAGCAATGTGCCGTC
>JADYYQ010000052.1 GCA_020853585.1 Ottowia sp. | reverse complement strand
GCCGCTGTAATCCATATTGCCTTATACGGCTATACCAAGGTCGCGCACCCTTTAACAACAGAGCCGCCGGTACATCCACCGCACCCCGGCCAAGTGAAAGCGCCACGGGTAACCTATGTAAAGATGCTAGCCAAGTGAGCCCCCCCAACAAGGCCATACCAAAAAGCAAATGCAAAGTCACAATAACGGGCTGTAGTTTTAATATAACCGTCCATGCACCAAATGCCCCTTGTATGCATACTAGGACTAACAGAAAACTCGCATACCAAGGCGAGGGGCGATCGCTACGATGACGCCCCCACCACGCTAACACCGTAATCGCGGTAATTAATAACCCTACTGCCATCGCAAAATAACGATGCAGCATTTCAATCCAAGCGCGATCTAACGTGACCGGTCCATATGGGTCGGCAGTTTGTGCTGCTGCAATATGGTCGCGCGCATGAAAAGGGGTAGCCTGTTCATAGCAACCAGGCCAATCTGGACATCCCAAACCCGAATCGGTGAGTCGCGTAAAGCCACCAAACATAATTAAATCAAGTGTCAAAAAAGCCGTCACCCAAATCAAACGACGATAAGCATCACCCCGCCCTCGATATCCCACCCAAATAATAGGAATTAATCCAAGTACAGCGCCGATGGACAACAACTTAAGTAACGCTGCAACACCGATCCCTCCCATCATGCCCCCTGACCTTTGCCAATGGCATTCCATTTAAGCAATTTGCTTAAGTCTTTTCGCATTCTTGTCGCATCTGGCGAAGCGGGAAAACGCATCATTAAATTACCTTGGGGATCCACTAAATACAGGTAGTCCTCCATCGTATGGCCACTTTCGACAGGTAACCAAGCCTCTAAAGCCTGAGCATCCGCACGTAAAAATTGCACGGCCGCCTGTGTATCGCCATAAGCCATAAGAAGAGATGAGGCAACCGATGCTTTATCCGTCATCAACCATAAAGGAACCAAACGAAAACGCTCTGACCCCTGCCCCACACGTAATTGACGCATAAAAAATAATTTCTTTACACATGCCTGTGTACAAGCCAATGCGGGGTGCACACTGATAAGCAACCATTTTTTTTCAAATCGCCCTGCTAAGGGCAATGCATCGCCCGCTAAGTCTTGCGGAAAGCGCCCCTCTTCCACACGTAACGTGGGCGGAATAGGACGCTGAGGTGCGATTAAAAAACCATAATTCGTCATGCCTCCCACCGGGCGCACCACATAGTAAGCAAAATAGGATGCAATGACCGGTAGTGCAAAACAACTTAAAAGCAGCAACATCTGAATGCGACCACGACGTGTGCGATTCACTTGGTTCTTTACCCCCCCTAGCTCACTACTCTGGCACATCTCAACCTCTGTATTCATGCGACTTTTTATCCCTATCCCGTGACCACCATTTTGATCGCCCCCGCCATCCGCCAAAATAAAACGTCAAACCCACAATCAATGCAGCGAAACTAAACCACTGAAATGCATAACCATAATGCCGGCTAACACCACTATCAATCACCGCCCAGCGGCGCAACAAACCGTCCTGCGTACCGCCTTCCTGACGAGCGACAAACGGGTACATTTCATCCGAAATAAACCCGGCAAAATCAGCTACTTTTACATTTTGGCGCAAGGGCGCATTTTTTATGTCAGGCTCTTGACCGCCTAGGGCATACACGCGATCAAAATAAGGCAGTAAACGTCCTTCAACAGGCACCCACCCACTGGGCGTAGAAAAATGCGCAATCCGTGTCCGCCACACAGCATCGCGAGGTAACCACCCCCGATTAATCAAAAGCACTTTGCCAGTATCTAAACGCAAGGGCATCACCACCTCCATGCCGGCTTGACCTTGACTATTAGGACGGTTATCCAAATACACCACGGCATGTGGTTGCCACACACCCCTTACATATATTCTCCGAAACAACATATCCGTGGACAATATCCCCGAGGGGCTCTTCCCTGAAGGGATTAAACGAGCAGCATTTTGCAGGTTGGATTGTTTTGTCCCGGCCACATAGTTGTCTAGCCCAGCGCCATCCAGCGCAACAGCATGTGTTTGCGCCACCATTTGGCGAGCACGCATTGTTTTTTCATCCGCACGATTTAATTGCCAACGACCTAATGCACACGCACATATCGTCAATAACACCGCAACAAAATACGGCCACCATTTGGCACGCATAGACCATCCCCAAGACTCAACACGACACGCTTATCGCTTACGACAACTAAAAAAATTATTTGAACCCTAAAAAATACTCCGACTTATCATCATCGTCATGCATGTACACATATCGATATTCAGACCCCGCTTACTCACAGCCTTATTTGCGTTTCGGTAGTAACGCTACACTACGTGGCTATTTCCAGGATAATGTCGGACTTGTTACATCAGCATACCCGGAGTCAATACCATGCGTCTTGAGCTTATCGTCGCCATCGTCTTTGTTGTTATTATCGCCAGCCTAGGTTGGGCACTGTTCTATCTGATGACTGACAAAGGGAAAAGTAACCGCACCGTACACGCACTGATGTTACGAGTGGGATTATCAATCGGACTTTTCTTGTTTATTTTGCTGGCATATCGCTTAGGCTGGGTCAATAGTACCGGCATCCCTCTACATTAAAAATGCACTGTCATCCTCCGGCCCTATACATAAAATTATCGCAATAGGCCAAATAATATGGGCGGGGCCAAGCGCCTACTCAGCCCTATCACCCTTTACCCCTTTCTTACCTTTTACAACACATAATTATTGGACTATCTATCGCTACACGATGCAGCGATAGATCCAAAAAAACGCTGTGGCTAACCTTTACAACCAGTAAACAACGACATACAGACCCAGCCAAACCACATCCACAAAGTGCCAATACCACGCTGCACCCTCAAAAGCAAAATGATGATCGGTAGTGAAATGACCTCGACAAACACGTATCCAAACAACAAATAGCATCACTGCGCCCACAGTCACGTGAAACCCGTGAAAACCTGTCAACAGAAAGAAAAGTGATCCATATACCCCCGAATCAAGCCGCAAATTAAGCTCATGGTAAGCATGGATATATTCATAAGCCTGACAACATACAAACAGCACGCCGAGCAAAATCGTGGCGCCTAGCCCCCAAATAACTTGCGAACGCTTACCTTCTCGCAAAGCATGATGCGCCCAAGTCAGGGTAATACCAGAGGATAGAAGTAATGCTGTGTTAATCGTCGGCAATGGCCAAGGTCCCATCGTAATAAAATGAGGTACCAGTTCCGCAGGGCCGATATTAGGCCACACTGCCATAAAATTGGGCCAGAGCAGTTTATGGTCAAGGTCCCCCAGCCAAGGCATAGAGATAGACCGGGCATAAAACAAAGCACCAAAAAAAGCACCAAAAAACATCACCTCAGAAAAAATAAACCAACTCATGGACCAACGATAAGAGGTATCGACATGTTTGCCATATAAGCCCCCCTCTGATTCACGAATAGACTGACCAAACCAACGAATCAGTACATAAATCAACCACGCCACACCCGCAAAAAATACTATCGGCCCCCATACCACGCCGTTGACCCATGCTGCCGCACCTAAACCAAAACCCAGCAAACCCAGACTAGCCAGAATCGGGTAAGGTGAAGGACCCGGCACAAAATAATTAGGCGCTACCGTGCGATTCGCACTCATTTTTTTCTCCACTTTCCTAAATCGACACCATATAACTGATCACCATACGCACAACGATCAGCAATACACCTACAAACACCCCTGCTGCCAACACGCCCACCACAATCAAATGCAATGGATTTAATTGAGCCAAATCAAGCTCATGCGATGACTGCTTACGTATACCCAAAAAAGACCACAATACTGCGCTCACGGTGCGAAAAAAAGAAGCCTTACGCTGCACAGCTTGTTTCAGTGCGGGCTCCGGTTTTATATTGTCCGAATCCTGATTAAGCATGACCATCCTTCAAAAACGCAATGCAAAAACCCCCATACAAAACACCCCCACCCCGACAAGCGCGTGATCATTTAAGGCTGCTTAAATCCTACATTCGCATGCGCAATATCAAAAAAAGTGTAAGACAAAGTGATTGTCTTCACATCTTTGGGCAAAGCCGGATCAATCACAAACACGACCGGCATGGCGCGCGTTTCATGCGCATCAAGCGTTTGTTGCTTAAAACAAAAACATTCTAATTTTTTAAAATACGCACCGGCCTGCTTTGGTGCATAGCTTGGAATTGCCTGTGCAGATACGGGGCGCGCCTGCGTATTCACCACCTCATAAGCCACATAGGCTAGCTCACCAGGGTGGACTTGCATACTGGGACGTCCCGCACGAAAACGCAGAGGGCCACGCGCATTTGCATCAAACTCAACGGTAACCGTACGCGACAAATCAATCTGACTATTTTCAAACTTATCGGCATCCGCAGATTGACTCGTTAGTACATTAATGCCTGTAGCCTCGCAAATTTTTTTGTACAGTGGCACTAACGCATAGCCAAATGCAAACATCACCGGCACCACCACTAAAAGACGTATTAACATCTGACGGTTAGCGCCTTGCCATTTATGCTTTAGATGAGCACTCACCGTTAACCTACAATTATTTTTTTAGCGACAATACCAACAAAAAAAATCAAGGCGATACTCAAAAAAACAAACCCCAAGCGTCGGTTAGCCAAACGCCGCTCAGCCATCTGATGGATAAATACTCCAGTATGCGGCCCGATACACGAATTGCCATCGCGTACGACCGATTTTCCTGTGCCTTTAGTCTGCACTTGCATCTACGTTCCTTGAAAAATATCGCCTCTTATCAAATAAAAATATAAACGCCAAGATAGCAATATTTCTTTAATTAACCTGCGGGGGTTCTTCAAATGTGTGGAAAGGCGCAGGCGAAGGTACGGTCCACTCCAAACCATGTGCCCCGTCCCACGGTTTTTGCAAGGCTTTTTCTCCACCACGATAAGAAGGCAACACAACCGCCAAAAAGAAATACACCTGCATTAAGCCAAACCCAAACGCACCGATTGAAGCCAACATATTAAAATCAGCGAATTGCGCTGGATAATCAGCATAACGACGTGGCATACCTGCTAAACCGAGAAAATGCATGGGGAAAAAAGTGATATTAAAGAAAATCATGGAGCCCCAAAAATGGATGCGCCCACGCGTTTCACTGTACATAAAACCACTCCATTTTGGCCCCCAATAATAAAAGCCCGCAAACAGAGAAAATAAAGACCCGGCAACCAATACATAATGGAAATGGGCAACCACGTAGTAGGTATCTTGTACGGCAATATCAATCGGCGTGACAGCCAATATCAAGCCGGTAAAGCCCCCTAAAGTAAACACAAAAATAAACCCCACAGCAAATAACATCGGCGTTTCAAAGGTCATCGAACCACGCCACATCGTCGCAATCCAATTAAAGATTTTCACACCTGTAGGCACCGCAATTAACATCGTGGCATACATAAAAAACAGCTGAGCCGTCACCGGCATCCCTGTTGTAAACATATGATGCGCCCAAACAATAAAAGACAAGATAGCAATCGACGAAGTGGCATACACCATCGAGCTATAGCCAAATAAACGCTTCCGGGCAAAAGTCGGCACAATTTCACTGATAATGCCAAATGCCGGCAAAATCATGATGTACACCTCAGGATGCCCAAAAAACCAAAAGATATGCTGATACATCACCGGATCCCCGCCCCCGGCTGCCGAAAAAAAGCTTGTGCCAAAATGACGGTCCGTGAGCAACATCGTAATCGCGCCCGCTAATACCGGCATCACGGCAATCAACAAATAAGCAGTGATCAACCAAGTCCAACAAAACATTGGCATTTTCATCAAAGTCATACCCGGTGCACGCATATTGAGAATGGTGACGATAATATTAATCGCGCCCATAATCGAAGAGGCCCCCATGATATGTACAGCGAAAATAGCCATATCCATGCCCGGGCCCATCTGTAAAGAAAGTGGTGCATATAAAGTCCACCCCGCAGCACTCGCTCCACCTGGCACAAAAAATGAGCCACTTAATAAAATAGCCGCAACGGGAAGCAACCAAAAACTAAAATTGTTCATGCGCGCAAATGCCATATCAGACGCGCCCACTTGCAAAGGGATCATCCAATTAGCGAAACCAACAAAGGCGGGCATAATCGCGCCAAAAACCATGATAAGACCATGCATGGTCGTAAACTGATTAAAAAGTTCGGGCTGAAATAATTGCAATCCCGGCTGAAACAACTCAGCACGAATCAACAAAGCAAGCACTCCACCCACCATCAACATCGCAAAAGAGAATAGTAAATACAGTGTGCCAATATCTTTGTGATTGGTCGCAAGCAACCAACGCCGCCAGCCGTGAGGATGATCATGGTGGTGGTCATGCTCGTGAGCCGATCCGCTATTCGCTGAGGTCACCGCTGCTGTCATTACAAAACTCCTTACTTAAATCTTAAATAACGGAAATCCACACATCATCAAAACAAGTCCGTGTAGGCACTCGTCCTTTGCCCAGAAAAATCTACTTGGCAAAAACAGCCATCACAGATATCACCCTGCACCCTTAAGGCATCCACCAAGCACACTATTCACCCAGCAACAAGGGCTTCACTCTTGCACAAAGAAAAGGGAAGAAAGTCTGCCAAGCAATACCTATACTTTTCTACAGAAAGCATTGGGGCTCTCTCTATAAACCTGATGCTTTACCCCCACCCTGAGGATAATTACCCGCACGCGCTGCAGTAAATGCAGTCGGCTGAATAAGCTCACCTGTTTTATTGCTCCAGCTATTACGTGTAAAAGTCATCACTGATGCTAACTCAACATCTGACAATTGCTTCCAAGAAGGCATTGCATTTTTACCGTTGAGTAAACGCTCCATTTGCGCCTGATCAGGACCAAGCACAATTTTGGAACCATCTAAGGCCGGGAATACTCCTGCACCGACACCGGTAGGTTGATGGCAAACTGCGCAATTCGCTGCATAAATCTTGGCACCACGCGTAACTAACTCTTCAAGCGTATAAATTTTGCTTGGATCATCCGCGCGAGCAGCCATTTCTTTTTGCTTATCGGCGACCCAATGGGTGTAATCCTGTGCAGAAACCACGCGCACCACAATCGGCATAAACGCATGCTCTTTACCACACAGTTCCGAACACTGCCCTCGAAACGTACCGATCTGTTCAGCGCGAAACCACGTATCACGCACAAAACCAGGAATGGCATCTTGCTTGACCCCAAATGCAGGAATCGTCCAAGAATGAATCACATCATCGGCTGTTGTCACAATACGAATTTTTTTATCGACCGGCACCACAACTTCGTTATCCACTTCCATCAAATAAGTGTTACTGCGAGGCGCCAAACCATTAATCTGTTCACGGGGTGTAGATAGCGTAGAAACAAACGCAATACCTTCACCCTCGCCCTTAAGATAGTCATAACCCCATTTCCACTGATATCCCGTCGCCTTAATGGTGATATCGGAGTTAGTCGTATCTTTCATCGCCACAACTGTTTTTGTTGCGGGTAGCGCCATACCAATCACTAAGATAAAAGGAACAATGGTCCAAATAATTTCAACCGTTGTACTTTCATGGAAATGTGCGGCCTTATGCCCACGCGATTTGCGGTGCTTAAAAACAGAATAAAACATCACCCCAAACACACCCACAAAAATCACTAGGCAAAGAATAAGCATCATCCAATGCAACCAATGAATGTCCTGCGCTACTTTTGTGACAGGCGCCATAAGATTTAGCTGCCGTACCGCAGGCCCCCCAGGCATATCCTGAGTAGCGAAAACCATGTCGCTTATCAATGCGACAAACACTGAGCCAACAAACGCAAGCTTGTTAAAGCACTTCATAATCCACCTAAATTAAACAACGATCCATACTGGGCATACCCCCTTCTTTCTCGTTACTGCATCAATGCGCCAAACGCAAAAAAAAGCGCCGTCGACACGCTTTTACAAGAAAAAATACGCGTCACTGCAATGCACAAGCTATTTTTTGACCTACGGGGGCGCGCCATTATAACCGCTCCGGCATAGAGTGAAACCCCGTTTGTATCGCCGAAGGTATACAAAGCACTTAAAACACAAACAAAAAGCCCCCTAATGCACAAGGCACTAGGGGGCTTTTTACAGATCTATCTAAACTAGATTAAAAATAGCGCAGATATATTGCAGCTTAGAATATAAGCGCAGGATTGCTACCCGATCTTGCATGGGCCAAACGCCTATTTTTAACCACACCACACCCCTGCCAAATACCGTGCGTTTTATCAAAGATCGTGCAAGTCATCCCCACCATCATTTTTCCTTCACTATTGCGAGGATTATTTACATCACCGTTGTTATTGTCATTATCATCGCCGCCGCCTAAGCTGATAAACGGGTTATTGCCATTGGCAGGAATACTGGGTATCGGCAAAATAGTGCCCGAGGCGCTGTTAAGGACAACTGGCAGCAAATAATTTTGCAATGCATCACCATAAGCATTGCTAATCGACCACGCTGCACTGGGGTTAATAACAAGTACCACACTTCCGCCCTTACCTTGTGGCATCGCATTTGCATACGACTCCGAAAAAAGACTACCTATCAACTGATCGCCAGGTTGCAAATTAAGCTGTACTTGACCTTTCCCCGGCACATTAAGTGTGCCGTCAAACACTTTGGTCACAGAGCTTGCATTAGCAATAAGTTGCACCGGAGAAATAGTCACCGTAGTCGATACCGCAACCGTATTCGCAAAATAATTGCCGGCATCCGCACCTTTGATCAAACTATTTAAGTCAACAACAACATGTTTATTAACACCTGCATTGCCGTCTTGCATCCGACCAATACCCGTTGACACACTCGAAGCAATCACATCATTGGTCATCACCCCACTCAGATGAAACCCCGTATCGTTTACCGCCACAATATTGTTAGCCGTGCCGCTATAAGGCCGTGAAGTAGCGGTGACCGTGCCACCGGTTATCACGATCTCTTTTTTGTTGACAGTTAATTGCGCACCACCTGACGTAAAGGCATAGCCTAAATTAGTGGCCACATTCGTAAGATCCACTGTCATATTGTGTTGACCCGCGGTGTAGTTACCCGAAGTTGATCTGCCACCACTCACAATTAACCCAGGCGCACCGGTCACCGTACTGCTCGTATCACCATCGATAAAACCGGTATACCCGGTAAAGCTGGGGGTAAAAAGGTCCCCATAAGTTATCGTGGCCCCATTGATACCCGCTGTAAGCGTGGGTTGCATCGCATATAAAAACCAATTACCACTGGCATAATTTGCGCTAGCTGGATTACTTACGTTGTAGTGTTTTTGTGTACTTGCATTCAGCGTCATACCTCGAGCACTGCCCCCTCCAGCCAAATTCATAGGTGAATAAGAATAGACGGTGTAGCGACTACCTGATGCAACAACAATCCCCGTATCAGTCGCATTGTTATTGTAAAACGCACGCCCTGCAGTCAAAGCAATATTGCCGCTCGTACTACGTACCGCGTTGTTTAAGGTTAAGTCCACTGCCGAACCACTACTCACACCCTGAGCGTCTACTGCGGCAATCGTAATATTGCCTGCCGCTGACACACCCGAAACCGTACCCACCGTACCCACGGTCAAACTACGATTATTTTTAAAATTAATACTTGCCGCACCCGTTGCCGCTAAGGTATTTACATTGTTATTGGCTGCGGTATTCAAAGCATAGATAGCACCACTACCGTTTAACAACTATCCACTTGCCGTAATATTGCCGTTACCACTTACCAAGGCATTATTACCCCCCGTCAATGTAACGGTGTTACCGCTGTTATTCAACGCACCATTTAATGTAATTGCCCCACCACTTACCAATGCTAAATTACTTGTAAAGGTGGTGTTGGCACCTAAGGTAATCGCACCCGCATTCGCACCACCCACGGTAATTACACTAAACCCCGGTGCCAATGTCGCATTTGCTCCACCAAATAAACCTGCGGCAAGATTAAGCCCGGATCCGCTGGTATCCCCTAATTCAATCGCTCTGTTCGCTGTATAGGTATTGAGTGTTAACGACCCTGAGCCGGTAATACGCGAACTCACCGCAACAGGTAATTGCATGGTGTCAGCAATCAAACTGATATTGCCCGCACCGGCTGCAATCTGTGAAGCAGCATCCATACTGATTGCCGTATTGGCTGCACTCGTCAACGCGATATTGCCTCCGGCAGAATTAAGCGAACCGCCATTGGTTAACGCAATCCCCAAGGCTGCATTCGTACCCGTACCTGCGCCGCCCCCTAAAGCAATACTCCCGCCATTCGTGGTAATCGCCGCACCGGCAATATGAATACCTGTGTCAGTCACACCCAGTAATGCCCCTGCGCTGTCGCTATTTAATGTGACATTCAGTTTGCCATTACTACCCGACGAGCTAATATTATTACCCGCATTAAGATTGATGCTACCGGTTGTATCAATCGTCAAACTTGTTTCATTGCTATTGCCATTGGTAATCACATGACCGGGCTGCAATTGAAAATTAACACTGCTCACGGAGGTCGTGCCATCAACGTTATAAATTGTTCCGGTCTGTTTAAGTATCGTATTTTGGTTTGCACCCAGGTTCATATCACCTGCATAAACTTGCAAGCTATCGGTCGTCACACCACCGCCTTGCATCGCAATCTGACCCGTTACATTGAGGGACGCCAATGGATGCGCATTTCCCACCAAACCGTTAAAGGTCACCACACCCGCATTCGCACCTGTGCCAGCATTAATCGTAAGGACTGAGTGCGCCAGATTTGTCTCAACAATATAGCCCGTTGCGCTACCCGAAGAACTCGGGTTAAGGTCATTCCATACCCCATTACTGCCAGTGAATTGCAGCGCATATTCATTACCCGCATTATTTGGCTCACCCGTGCCTACCGTGGAACTATTCCAATTGGTGTACACCCCATTGACTGGGCCCGTTGCACTATTTGTGGTCGTGTTATAAAAAACAGTGCCTTTACCATTATTTGCCAAACTAAGCGGACCACTCACCCACTGCCATGTCGCGATAGGTAAACCATTGGGCGCACTTGTCAGTGTGGGTGAACACGTTGTCGATGCAGCAGCGCACCCTAACGCCGCTTTCATTGCTGCATTAGAAAAGTAATATTGATGCGTTACTGGATCGTAAGTCGTCGTCAAAAGATCCGCAGTAAGACGTGAGCCGCCTAACCATGCTGAGGAGAAACAACCTGTGCCGGTCGCACTGCACGTTGACAAACCAGCTAAAGAATTTTCAAAAGCACTATTAATGGTTGCAAGGTAACTTGCGCCAATGGCGTTGGGATGTTGTGATGCAGCACACCCACCCGGATTTACCAAAGTACATCCATATCCCTGCGCACCCAGATGAGCCTGCAACCAATTTACCGTACCCGCAACGTAACTAAATTGATTTCCTGAATCCACGGTGCCATTAAATGTCACCGCACCGGCATGCCCATTTGCCACCGTCGTATCAATGTTGAATCCACGTGTATTCGCAATAAGAAGGGCCCGACCATTCGCACCCCCAAATGTAACCGCGCCACCATTGGTCAAAAATGTTTGTGCAACAGTTGAGTTCTGTACTGAGGTATTACCGTTAAACAAAATACTGCCGCCGTTTGTACTTAAATTACCGCCGATCACAATCGCACTGTTGGCATTAAATACTAAATTGAGCGCATTCGTACTCGTCGCAGCAGGACCAATATTTACACCCGACGCAACAGAAATATCTAAGGCTGCAGTTAAGGTAAGCGTGGCATTGCCCTTTGTCATCAGCGGATTAATTGAGCTCAACACATACATATGACCATACACACCATCGGGACTTGCAAGACCTGTTGTCACCGTAACACTCGTACCATTAGCAAGAGCCGCATCGATATCGGCCACGCTCACATACCCCATGCTACTCACGGGTGCCGTATAAACATTGGCCGCGGGAACAATCGTAGTGGCAGCCGCACTAATCGTCACATTACCGGGATCTAACAACCATCGACCGACACCACCCTGCGCAGCAAAAAGCACCACACGTCCACCTGAAACAATCAAGGTTTTTTTGCTAGATGTTTCAACTTGACCGCCATTGCCACCGAGTTTGCCACCTCGCGCACTAATAAGGCCATAAAAACCGGTATAGTCATCTGACCACAACACCACTTGGCCGCCATCACCTTGGCTTGTGGCATCCGCGTGAATAGTCGCTGCTCGATCTATATACACTACGTTTGCATTGTGTTCGGGACCTTCACCGTGCCAGTTACCGCCGATCAATATTGTGCCGCCACCTAATGCACCGTCCGCATTGGTTTGACTATTTTCGAGTAAGCCCACTTTATCGCCCAGTATCGTGATATTGCCGCCTAGGCCTTGGCTACTTGTTGCAAGTAATGTGCCGCTGCTTTGGTTGATGCCTATCACACCACTATCTGTGTAGATACTGCCGCCATTGTTTGTATTGCTGCTGACATCGATGATGCCGCTATTGTTGATCACTGCATTATTGGTCAGTGTCGTTGCATTGCTACTGCTCGCACTATTTAATGCGCTGATCTGTATCGTTCCACCGGCTGCACTTAATGTACCGCTATTGATAATGCTGGCATCACCAGCGCTGGTGGCACTCACCATAAAAGGATGACTGCCTTGAAGGCTTAAAGGCACGGTAACCGTATCGCCTGCTAATAAACCAATCGTCCCGCCCGGTGCGCTGATACTTCCAACATTATTGATGTTGTGAGCTATCAATGTCACCACACCGCCGTTATGTACTTGAATACTGCCTTGATTCAAAATCGCGGCGCTGTTAACACTCACCGGATTAAATAAATAGTTGCCTGATAAGAAATTAGCATCGCTTAAATTGTGTGTCGAGACAATTAATGCGGCGGCATTCACTTGTGATCCAGGGCCAAACACCACACCATTTGGATTGATAAAAAATAGTTGCCCATTCGCAGTTAAGCGTCCGTAAATTTGTGAGGGACTTGTACTATTGATGCGATTGAGTGCCACTGCTTGTGCATTGGGCTGATTAAAATTGACCGCGGCATTGCTGCCGATATCAAAGCTATTCCAATTAATCACTAGTTTTTGACTACTTTGCGTCACGTTCATCTGGGTACCGCTGCTGCTGATCACACCATTGCCCGAGCTCACCACACCCCCACTTGGCAAAGCGCCGGATGCAGGTAAGGGTAATGCCGGCGCATACGCGCTCATAGACAGTGAAGTACTCACTAATAAGCCACGAACCACCATGACCAAACACCGAGCAAAAAAATATTTTTGTGATGCACTACGCACATGCATATGTCGAAAGTGAAAATGTTTGTACATGAAATAGCCCATTAGTTATTTGGAAAAATATTTTTGAGACACATGCCGCAAAAATATCCTCAACAAAATTCACTGATGGCAACAAACACAACAACTTCTTGCACATTACGTACTACCGTAATTCATGCTCGTGTTACGCTTTTCCCCTGCCTGTAAAAACGCGCGCGTTGGTTTAAAAAATCAACCTACAAATAAATCGCTTTTTTATCAGTGACGTTGTATAAAAATGAAAACAACGTAGGGGATTTTAATTTTTATAAGTATAGGGGTTTTTGCTTACACGCTTACCTACATTATTTTGATAGATCGCTTGTTAGTTTGATTTTGTTTTGAAGTAAATAAGGCCAGTTAAGGCTTACAGCCAAAATGGCGGACTAGCAATATCACGCCACAACCCCTTACTCGGTGCATTTCGCCCAAACAACTAGCTGCAAAAAAACGAAATTGCAGCACAAAAAGACAATTTTTCTGACACCCCAGCGCACTTGGTCGACACGTTCACCGTCAAACTATTTTTAGTATCTGAGTAGTGCTACTTGGGTATTTACCTAAACCCTATGCTCGGCACACAACACAAAAGTAAGCGCTCAACAATATGCCTATCTATCAAGTTATGCTCAACGGATACCCGTCTTGCTTGGTTTGCTGTTAAATAAAATCTGCTATATCGACCACATAAACCATATTGCTACAAACAATGCCCCCACACTGGTGCACACAGCCAATGTACGCACCGTATGCAACTGGGTCCACAGTAATAAACCCGTAAGCGACAAGACAATCAAACTAAGCGCAATACTGTCTGATAACAATACCCAAAACACATTGACACCAACAGCCATATGCAGTCGCGTCAATGTACCGATCGGCGTGGCATCAAGCTGCTCAAGTCGCACAAAGCGATTGCCAACGAAATACTCTGCTTTTAATCCGTGTTGCGGACTCTGCAAACTAATACTCCAACGCTCAGGTTGTAATACAGACTGCCCCCCCCACAACCACTGTTTGACCGGCTCAACTTTTACACTCGGCATTTGCGTCTCGCTAAAATGCCACGTCTGTTGTAACCACACTGACATCGCTTCAGGCGAGGCTTGAGCGGGCGCTGGCACAGCGATATGCACCGTCCGCTGTACAGATTTCTCAATCGGTATTTTTAAGATACTGCGATGATTTAAAAGAATGCCGCTCGCGCCAAATAACAAGCCCAACAAAGCGCCCCATAAGCCCACATACAAATGCGTTTTGCGTAACCACGTTAAGAAAATGGCACGTCGACTGCGACGAGGAGGCCGTGTGGGCACCATCGTGCGTGCTGTGCGCAAACGATGCCAATTAAAACGCATACCGCGCCGTTAATTGCACTGAACGCGGTGCCCCGGGTAGATTTGCATTCGCATGACTACCGTGTCCAGAAACAATGTACGCATTGTTCAGGATATTCATAATGTTAAGTTGTGCACTCCATTTACCGGCCTGATACTGTGCCATCGCATCCACCGTCACATAGGCCGGTAAAGTCACCGCATTGCCCGCATTAGCAAAACGTGCACTCACATAATTGACCCCTGCACCTGCACGCCAACCCTCACCTAACGATTTGCTCAGCCATAGGTTCGCACTATGTTTAGGCGTCAGCGTTGCACGTTTTCCTTGCACAGCTTGGCCTGCATCCACCGCCACAGAAGAAATCATATTGGTATCAAGATAAGCATAACCAGACCATACTTCCCAACCATATGGCAACTGACCAGACAATGCCATCTCAACACCATCGGTACGCTGAACCCCCATGGGTATCACCCTAGCCGTAAGGGGATCGGTCGTCTTGATATGCGTACGTTCCAGTCGAAATATCGAAACCATCAGACTAGCATTGCCATCTAAAAAATCTAGTTTTGTACCCAATTCATAGTTCGTGGTTTTTTCAGGCGCAAGTTGCGCATTATTCGTTGCCAATGGCACGATTTCCCCAGAAGGCTGAAACGATTGGCTATACGAAACATAATAAGCTTGATGCAATGTCGGTTGATAAACAAAGCCAAGGCGAGGACTCCACATACGATCAATACGCTGCAAATTAGATTGACCCATCCGCCGTTCATCGGTTTTTTGCGAAAACTGATCATAGCGTACACCCGCCAACATTTTCCACTGGTCGGATAAGCTCACCATATCCTGGATATATACGCCCACCACAGCTAAGGTGCCGCGATTATCGACGATAGGCGATCCCGTTAAATTGGGCGACAACGCAGGCAAAACAGGATGAAATAAATTAACCGTGGCGACATTGCTTTGGCCTGTGCGCACCTGATCTTTATTCTGCTGACCTAACTCTAAGCCATATAAAAATTGATGAGTCATCCCGCCTAAGGTCGTCTTTTGTATCAGCTCAGTCTGATTAAAATACCCCTGCTCTTGACGTTGAATTTGTGAGCGCGTCAACAAAGCAGTCTGTGCTAACTCATTGACTGAACCAACCAACGTATTACTACGTTGCAAGGTATAGCGGCTCGTACGAAAAGCATTACGTATAGACCAAACATCATCAAAACGGTGATGCACAGTAACGCCAAAAGAAGCCACTCGCGATTGCGTTATATCTGCATCCCGCGCATTCGCAGCGCCATAGTAGGTACTCGCCGGCACATCAACCGGTTGTCCACGAAAAGCCGGTACACCAAAATCAGTTACACGACGATCCGAAAGATATTCGGCCTGTACCAATACATTGGTCGCCGCACTTAAATTTAGCAACACCGCGGGAGCAAAAGCCTGACGGTTTAGAAATTGTTGCTCCCGATAACTCTCCGCTTGTTCAAGCGCCCCCGTTACACGCCAGGCTAAACGCATATTTTTATTAAGAAGATCGGACGACGACGTACGCGCTAAGTCAAACTCACCTCGCCGTTGTCCCCAACTGCCCCATTGCGCGCTGACCTCACTACGATCTATCCCCGGTTTTTTAGTAATACGATTAATTAACCCACCGGAAGAGCCTCGCCCATAGAGTACTGAAGCCGGGCCCTTAATCACCTCTACTTGCTCAATATTAGATAAGTCACGAAAGTACATCGCATCATCGCGCATGCCATCAATAAATTGATCCGCTACCGCTGTAAATCCACGAATTTTTACTTGATCACGCTGGCCATCTCCCGACGACAAACTCACACCTGGAACCGACTTCAATACATCCTGCATCGAGCGCATACCCTGATCACGCAACAAACTTTGCGGTACCACATTCACAGTTTGCGGAATATCGCGCAAAGGCGCTTCAATCTTCGTCGCACTACTCGCTGTGGGTACAACATAACCGTGAGTACTATGGCGACGGCTCTGTACGTTTACCTCCGGCAAAGTGCCCTCCCCATCAGCAATATGGACTAGTTCGGCCCACGCACCTCCGGTAAACATCAATGCACAAGCCAAAAGACTTCTTCGGTAATACATGTTTTTTCCTTAATTAACCTAATTTTTATAAAAAATAAACAAGCAAGCGCCACACAATCATGAGGCCAATCAATTAAACACACGAATCCCAACGGCTGACCAAACCAAATGCCTGAAATGCCTGCCTTGTACCCTCAGCACAAACAACAAACACGCACCCTACAAAGACCAGACGCACCTCGCGCCGCATTAAATCAAGCCCACACGCGCGCTGTGATCTCTTAACCACTTATCTTGGATATACGTAAACCGTGCCTAAGCCCTACAAATCAACTGTCCAAACGAAAACGAATTGGCACCAATACCCAGGCCATTACCGCTTTGTCCGCCTGTTGAGCCGGAACAAATCGCCAAAGTTGTACAGCCTTTGTCGCCGCATCATCTAAACGTGTAGAGCCACTCGTGGTATGCAAATTGACCTGAATCGCTGCCCCTTCGGCATTCACCAATACACGTAAGACAACTTTCCCCTCTTCACCCATACGACGTGACAAGGGCGGATAAAGCGGCGCGGGATTATTTAAATAGGCAGCATTCAATCGGGGAGGACTCATCGCCTCCTCATCTGCTCGAAGATCAGACTGACGTGCCGCCCCCGGCAAAGCGACTTCTGCCGTAACGTTATCGGTCAACGTTGAAGACATCGCTTGCGATACTAATGCGACAGGGGGCAAAGCTTGTGTTGGTGTTTGCACTACTTGTCGCTGCGACTGTGGCTTTGTCACCTTGGTCGGAGAAACAACCGGCCGACGCTGACTCTGAGAGCCAGACGAAGTTGATGCAGCAATCAAGCGCACCATCACCTCAACTGCTTGATGCCGAGCCACAGGCTTAGGCTCGCCACCTAACAACATCGCCAAAGACAGGCCATGCAACACTAAGGCGGTCAAGAGAAAAGTTAAGCGATTCATGGGCAATACCGCATCTTTCACAACAGCTCTTGATTAATTTCGTAAAATATTTTTCGTCAATTATAAATGATAATGATTTTCGTTAACACCCATGACAAGCACCCAAACAAAATTTGACTGTTTAAGCAATCCGCCGACTATTCCTGCTGTTTTAGGCGCACAGAAATCTCACCACCCAAAATCGTCTCAACGCCCTGTGGGGTATCGAGTTGCAATTGCCCCAGAGCATCCACCCCCAGCACAGTACCCTGCGCCACACAACGCGATGCCTGGTAGATATCGACTTCTTGACCGGCATAAGCGTCATAGCCCGACCACTGCGCACGTGTCGGCGCAAAACCTTGTTCAGAAAAAATGCGTAGTGACTGGGCTAAGGCAACCACCAAACGCGCTAACAAATGTTCTGCATCTAAACAAGGATGTAACTGATCCAAACTTGACACCTTATGTGCTAACTGCGTCTCAATATGCATGTTATGCCAACAGTTCAGTCCTACGCCAATCACAACCCAACAGTAGTGGGTCTGTATGGTTTCAATTAATAGCCCAGCTACTTTGCCTCCATCAAGTAAAAGGTCGTTGGGCCACTTTAACTTAAGTCGTTGCGCCTGTTGTGTATCTAACCCAAAGGTCAACGCCTCTATCAACGACACTCCACAAGCCAAGCTTAAGCCGCTCAATGCACGTAGGGGCAAATCCATCGGCCAAGCAAGAGAAAACATCAAACTAGATCGCGCAGCCCCTAACCATGGTCTGCCTAGCCGACCCCGCCCAGCTGACTGCCACATCGCCTGCCTTAACAAAGGAGTGTGACGTATCGGTTGCTCACGAAGTAGCTGCAACACATCACTATTCGTCGAACCCGTCTGGTCAACGCAGCTGATATCCAATTCCTGCAAGAATAAAGGTAGCCGCGCACGCAATCGAGTCGCATCAATAGACTCAATTTGATTGTTTTTAATGTTCATCACATCTTAAGAAAAGGGGGATACGCACTTAACAAAAATTGCCTTACGTTTTTGCCCACAGCGCCTATTGCAAAGGATAACCAGGCACACTCATAACGTAAACCGCTGTCCTGCCTTAAAATAGGTCATCTATTTTGGCAAATGATTATTTTTTAACCATTTTTATTTTAAATAATATATTTACGTTATATTTTTGAGCACTCATCATGCTCAACGACAAACCCAACTCGCTTAGCAATACCTATGAATCCTAAGTTCCCCACCCAATGCTCTCTGTACGCATAGCGCATTGGACGACGCTGGCACGACATAGTTTAGCGCTCTACGCTTTGCTTATCGTCTATACCAGCCTTTATCCATTTTCTGGATGGCATAGCACAGGCCTGTCCGTGTTTGCCTGGCTAAACGCGCCTTTCCCACGCTACATCACTGCGATTGATTTATTAAGTAATGTCTTGGGCTATATCCCATTAGGTTTATTTTTTGCGCTTAGCCTACGTCCAAACTGCGCTACATGGCTGACTGTTTTCTTAAGTAGTCTAGCCAGCGCGGGCTTATCAGCAAGTATGGAAAGTCTACAAACATGGCTACCGCAACGCGTACCGTCTTACCTTGACCTCGCTTGCAATACACTCGGCGCACTATGTGGCGTCAGGCTTGGCTTGCTGCTCTACACGCATTGCTTACAAAAACAATCTACGCACACGCACAAAGAGGCCACTTGGTTTACCACTCCCGCAGGTTTTGGTCTTACTTTGACATTGCTATGGCCATTCGCACAAATTTTCCCACAAGCCTGGCTGTTTGGCAGTGGCGCATGGCTACAACCGTGGCGGGTACCCGAATTTATCACCATTTCCCCACTTGTTCACGAAATCATGGTGTGTAGCATGGCTTGCTTAAATGTCGGCTTATTAGCCAGTTTATCCATGCGCCCACGCTGGCCGCGCTTTGTCTTTCCAATTGTGCTCTTTGGCTTCACCTTGCTGCTTAAATGGGCGATTACAAGTGCTCAGTTCTCAAGCTTACATGCGCTTGATTGGCTTACAGAAGGCGCTTATTTGGGACTCCTACTAGGGGGCATATTTCTATTTTTTGCCTTATTTTTTTCGGAATCAAACCGACGTACCATTGCATTGGTCGCGATTATATTGGTACTCATTATGATTCATATCATGCCAATTAATCCTTATTACATCGACGTGCTTAAAAACTGGCGTCACGGCAATTGGCAACAATTTGACCACGTGATGCAGTGGCTCGCACAAATTTGGCCTTATTTAGCCCTTGTCTACCTTTTAACAAAAAGGCCGCGTTAAAATGCTATTAACAATGATAAATAAACTATTTTCTACGCCGAGAATGTCCGTACGCATCAAACAAATAGGTTGACACATGGTTGCTCAGACACCTAAGCGGCTTATTCAAGGCCCCAGCAGCATCATTGAATTAGCATTTGATTTTCCCGAAACACAACGTTGGCTTGGCATCGCCCTTGTTGCGCATCCTCATCCATTGTTTGGGGGCAATATGACAAACAAAGTAGCGCAAACACTGGCACGCACATTTGCGCAATTAGGCTACGCATGCGTGCGTCTTAATTTTCGCGGTGTCGGTGAGAGCACCGGCATTCACGACAACGGTATTGGCGAACAAGACGATATCCTGGCCATCTTGGCCTGGATGCGGCAAGCAAACAACTGGGCAGACCTCACCCCTGCTCCAAGCTCAATACAGCTCAATAGCTGCCCGCTCGTATTAGGCGGTTTCTCTTTTGGCAGTTATGTGCTGAGTCACGTCGCCGCGCGTCTAGCGCACATGCAACAACCCGCACAGCGCCTTGTATTTATCGGCACACCGACATCAAAGTGGCACATTGCCAGCGTTCCCGCCGATACCATCGTCATTCATGGGGAACAAGACGACACCATTCCCCTAACAAGCGTATTTGATTGGGCCAGAGAGCAGCAAAATTTACCGGTAACCGTTATTCCGGGTGCAGATCATTTCTTTCATGGAAAACTTGCGGTTATTAAGCAGTGCATCACCGGTGCCTGGCACACGCCCATCATCGACTAAGCTCACCCTATTTCTTATGCAAAACGAAAGCCTTATCACCTATCCCTGTGATTTTCCCATCAAAATTATGGGTAAGCAGCATCCCGATTTTTGTACTGAAATAATCACGCTCGTGCAGCAATTTGATGCAAGTTTTGATGCTAGCCAAGTGGAATACCGCGCATCTCGCGGTGGCAATTATATTGGCATCACCGTCACCATTCGCGCCACCAGTCGCGCCCAGTTAGATGCGCTATACAAAGCCCTAAGTGGACATACTTTGGTGAAGGTTGTGCTGTAGTGTTACCTGATAGTCACGCACCTACGATTGTGCAGCAGGGGTTAATCGACTACCTCACATGCTGGCAGGCAATGCGCACTTTTACCGCACAACGTCAATCCGATACGCCTGATCAAATTTGGTTAGCTGAGCATCCGCCCGTTTATACATTAGGGCAAGCAGCCGACCCGACACACCTTCTCGACAATCAACGAAATATTCCCGTTATTCGTACCGACCGCGGTGGACAAATCACCTACCATGGCCCAGGACAGCTGATCGCGTATGTATTACTTGATCTTAAGCGCCGACATTTATTTGTACGCACCTTGGTCTGGCGTATAGAGCAAGCTGTACTTGAAACCTTGACAGAATTAGGAATAGCCGCTGAGCGGCACTGCGGCCAACCTGGTATTTACTTACAGCAAAATTCTCCTATTGGCGTTAAAATCGCGGCCCTGGGTCTCAAAATAAGCCGGGGTTGTAGCTACCACGGCTTAGCGCTGAATGTTGCGATGGATTGCCAACCTTTCACATGGATTAATCCATGCGGACAACAAGATTTAACAACCATTGACCTATACAGCCTAGGTGTTCGCATCGATTGGGCTGATATCCAGACGCGCCTTGTCACTCACCTTTTACACCAGCTTGCGCTGCCTACTGAAACAATAAAGGAAAACGGATGAGTCAGCCTTTTGACAACGCCTACGACCCGACGCAAAAACAAAAAGCAGCGGATAAAACAGCGCGTATCCCCATTAAAATCATTCCTATTGTCCCGGCAGAAAGACTCAAAAAACCGGACTGGATTCGTGTAAAAGCAGCATCGGGAAATTCCCGCTTTTACGAAATCAAAGATATCCTGCGCGCTAATAATTTGGTGACAGTATGCGAAGAAGCCAGCTGCCCTAATATTGGCGAATGCTTTGGCAAAGGTACCGCTACTTTTATGATCATGGGCGACAAATGCACCCGCCGTTGTCCATTTTGCGATGTTGGTCATGGCCGGCCTGACCCCTTGGATCCCGAAGAACCGGCTAATTTAGCCCGAACAATCGCAGCCCTCAAATTAAAATATGTTGTTATCACCAGCGTTGATCGGGATGATTTACGTGATGGGGGTGCCGGACACTTTGTCGCTTGCATTCAAGCGATTCGTGCAAGCTCACCAGATATTCGCATTGAAGTGCTGGTACCTGATTTTCGTGGGCGACTAGACAAAGCACTCGATGCATTTGCTGCGGGATTGCCCGACGTGATGAACCATAACCTTGAAACCGTGCCCCGCCTCTACAAAGAAGCGCGCCCCGGCGCAGATTATGCCCATTCACTCAAACTACTCGCCGATTTCAAGCTACGTTACCCACATATTCCAACAAAATCTGGGTTAATGGTGGGCCTTGGCGAAACGGATGAAGAAATGAGAGAGGTGATGCGCGATATGCGTGTACACCATATCAACATGCTCACGATCGGACAATATCTCGCACCGTCAGCTCATCACTTACCCGTGCGGCGTTATGTTCATCCCGATATTTTCCGGCAGTTTGAACTAGATGCACAAGCACTCGGGTTCGATCATGCAGCCATCGGTGCAATGGTGCGCTCTAGCTATCATGCCGATGTGCAAGCAGCCGAATTCGACCTTGCCCATGCATCCCCAACCCAGGCACACAGTCAATAACACCCATCCAAATGGTTATTTTTTGCATCAGCGGCGGATAAAAACTGTTTTTACTCTCCACTCAGTAAGCAAGGAAGATATAACACCTCACATGCTCATTAAACAAAAAATACAAATATAAGGTCTCTTTATGTTTCGCACCCTACTTAAATCAAAAATTCACGGCGCTACCGTTACGGCTTGCGAATTGCATTACGAAGGCTCGTGCGCGATCGATGAAAACTTACTTGAAGCCGCCCATATTTTAGAAAACGAACAAGTACACCTCTGGAATGTGACGAATGGCGAGCGTATCGTGACCTATGCCATCACGGCAAAACGCGGTAGTGGCATTATCTCCATCAATGGTTCAGCCGCACGGCGCGCATCAATAGGAGACGTGATTATCATTGCGGCATTTGGACTTATTCGCGAAGAAGCATGCTGTACACACCAACCTCAACTTGTTTTTGTTGACCGGCATAACCATATCAAAGAGCTGCGATCAGAGGTAGCGCGTATGCCCTCCACCATCTAGCCCGCTGACCCTATTTATGGCTACCACCATTTGGCATACACCTCATGGAGAAAACAGCGGCATCAGCGCGTAAAGTGGCTGTCCCTTGGACATCCGCTAAAAGGGATATCAACAAATTTCCACACAGGCCCCTCTCAACATTTGCCTATTTTCTGGCAACGCATCGCGCTATTTTCCGCCCTTATTTTTAGCGCCCCATACATCGCATAATCGTCGCTCTCTATCCTTCCCCCCCTTCTTCACCACCGTTGCCCCCACACAACAAAATAAGGGGCCTTTCCGGCATGTGACGTTTCTTACGCAGCCAGCGTATACCGCTATTCGACTATCTAATACGGTATTTTTTATATTTTTATCTGAGACATAGCTGCACTTCCCCAGTGCAATAAAACAAAGTCAATACTTGCTTAACACCCTGCGCTGCGGTTATATTGATAATAATTCCCATTTGCAAAAAACCTTAATCCATAGCAGAGCCCTAAAACAATTATGTTAGCAACCCTCTTTTCTTACCGGCTCAATATCACCGACACGGAGGCAACATGAACACTACCCAGCCGACACACACATCGAGAATCCATACAGCAATCAGCCAAGAGCCCCACGCGCAACAAGCGATGTATGTACCCATGGATAGCACCGCGGCAAGTAAAAGTCCGTCAGAAATCAGCGGCGCCAAACAAGGGGATATGAGCCATACGCTACCTGTACACGCATACCGCTCTCGTACATCAGCTGACTGGGGACCAGAGCGTCACGATATGCAGAAAACGCAAAAAGCGAATTTAGAAAATTCGCTGTATATGCAATTACTTAAGTTACTCACCGACTGTGTTGTCGATCGGCTGTGCCCACGTCGTACTCAAGAAATTTTATTATTGTTAAGCCAATTAGAAAGTAAATCTCAGTTAGAAAACCAACCTACCAGCGATGTACTCGAGCAGCTTAGCCAAACCTGGCTGCATTTACACCGTCATTTTTTAAACGCTTAAGCGCACACTATTGTGGAACTATGGCTTGCGTTAAGTGGATGTTTGGCTTTGGTATTGGCTATGTTTTGGCCTGGGCATTAAGATCTGATGCGCCCTTTGTCAAAGTGCTAATCGCAGTTAAATGCATACGGGACAATGCTGTATTGCCCATGACTTACACACAGGATTCTACGCAGCAAGCGCGCTACTGAGAACGAATTAGCGTACCAAAAGCTTGCTCAGTCAATACCTCAAGTAATAGTGCATGCTCAATGCGCCCATCGACAATATGAACGGAATGGACCCCACTTTTTGCTGCATCTAACGCGGAGGAAATTTTGGGTAACATGCCTCCCGAGAGCGTGCCATCCGCAAATAATGCATCGATTTCGCGCGCACTTAAATCGGTCAACAAAGTGCCATCCTTATCTAGCACACCTGAGGTGTTAGTCATCATCACCAATTTTTCAGCTTTTAAAATTTCTGCGATCTTTCCCGCAACAAGATCCGCATTAATGTTGTATGCCTGCCCGCCTTCATCAAACCCAATCGGTGAAATCACCGGAATAAACCCGCCATCTTGCAATGCTTTCACCGCAGCGGGATTAATTTTTTCAATCTCGCCCACATAGCCAATATCTAACATATGACCTGGATTAGCATGATCAGCAATCAACAATTTGCGCGCACGGATTAACCCTCCATCTTTGCCCGTTAACCCCACTGCTTGCCCACCAAAATGATTGATCAGCATCACGATATCTTGCTGTACTTCTCCGCCCAAAACCCACTCGACGATTTCCATCGTCTCATCGTCAGTTACACGCATACCTTGTATAAACGTGCCTGCCTTACCGATTTTTTTAAGCGCCGCATCAATTTGCGGGCCACCCCCATGCACAACAACCGGACTCATACCCACTAACTTGAGCAAAATAATATCGCGGGCAAAGCTTTGCTTTAGCCGCTCCTCTGTCATTGCATTGCCACCATATTTGATGACGATCGTTTTGCCGTGATATTGACGAATAAACGGCAACGCTTCAGCAAGAATCTCTGCTTTTCGATTCGGGGTAATCGCGTAATGGTGCGGGTCTGCGTTCATTAGTGTGCGTGTTTATGTGAATGTGAATCATCTGAAGAAGAAATGGCGCCCGTGCCCATTTCGTTAATTGAACGCACCGTTGCTGCAATCGTTTGTTGTACCACCGTGCCATTGGCGCGTTTAATGGTAAAGCTCAGCGGCAACGTTGTCCCCTCTTTGAGAGCGTGCTTAAGATCCATCAGCATGACATGGTAACCACCGGGCTTAAGCAAAAAAGTTTTGCCGCGCTTTAAAGCAAGCTGTGGCAGATGACGCATACGCATCACATTATCTTCCATGCTCATCATATGTAACTCAGCAGTCTGCGCTACCGGCGTATGCACAGAAAGCACAACGATATCTTCTTGCGCAGACAAAGACATAAACACTGCTGCTGTATTTTGCTGCGCAACCGTTGCACGCACCCAAGCATTGCGTACCACTAACTGTGCATGAACTGCGCTCACACACAGCATCAACACACTGGCCACACAGAAACGAGGTGCCCAGGCTGCAAAAAAACGTGTGCGCATGCTATAAAACATAGCGAGACAAATCTTGATTACCCGCCAACTGGGCTAAGCGCTCATCCACATACTTCGCATCAATCACTACCTCTTGTGCTTGTGTTGTACGACCCACAAAAGATAATTCTTCAAGTAATTTTTCCATCATGGTGTGCAAACGACGCGCGCCAATATTTTCATCTCGGTCATTGACCGCAAATGCAATCTCAGCAATACGTCCAATGCCTTCATCAGAAAAATGCAGAGTGATATCTTCTGTGTTGAGTAAAGCTTGATACTGCTTCGTTAAACAGGCATCGGTTTTGGTCAAAATAGCCGCAAAATCATCCACACTCAGCGAACTCAAATTGACACGAATAGGAAATCGCCCCTGCAACTCGGGAATCAGATCACTCGGTTTGGTTAAGTGAAAAGCACCACTTGCGATAAACAAAATATGGTCAGTACGCACCATCCCAAACTTGGTATTAACCGTTGTTCCCTCGACTAAAGGTAATAAATCACGTTGTACACCGGCACGCGAAACATCCGCACCACTGCTCTCCGTACGCGCAGATATTTTGTCAATTTCATCTAAGAAAACAATGCCATTTTCTTCTAAATTAGAAATTGCACGACTATGAATTTCCTCTTTATTCAGTAATTTGCTCGCCTCTTCTTCAATCAAAAAATGCAAAGCATCTTTGACGTTCAGCGTACGCTTATGTTTTTTACCTGTCCCTAAATTGCTAAACATGCCCTTGAGCTGTTCTGCCATTTCTTCCATGCCAGGCGGACTCATAATCTCCATATGAGGCAAAGGTAAATTGGCTTCAATTTCAATTTCCTTAGCATCAAGCTCACCTTCGCGTAGTTTTTTGCGAAAAATTTGGCGTGTGCTGTTATCTTTTTCTTCAGGCAAAGCGTTGGCAATATCACGTGGCGGAGGCAACAAAATATCCAGAATTTTGTCCTCTGCTAAATTTTGCGCTTGCTCACGTACACGACGCATCTCCACATCACGCGTTTCTTTGACAGCAATCTCCGCTAAATCGCGAATTATGCTATCGACATCTCGGCCAACATACCCTACTTCGGTAAATTTTGTTGCCTCTATTTTGATAAAAGGGGCCTGCGCTAATTTAGCTAGACGCCGTGCAATCTCAGTTTTACCGACGCCTGTGGGGCCAATCATTAAAATATTTTTAGGGGTAATTTCATGACGCAAAGGCTCAGCAACTTGCTGTCGGCGCCAGCGATTACGCAAAGCAATCGCCACCGCGCGTTTTGCCTCTGCTTGACCAATAATGTGTTTATCAAGTTCCGCAACAATTTCGGCCGGGGTCATGGATTGAATAGATAACATTTAGGCTCCTAGCGTTTCAATAACCAATTCTTTATTGGTATAAATACATAGATCGCCAGCAATGCCTAATGCGTTTTCAACAATGGTGCGCGCATCTAATTCGGTATGATTGTATAAAGCACGGGCCGCAGCTTGCGCATATGCGCCTCCTGAACCAATCGCTGCAATACCTTCTTCGGGATCAAGCACATCACCATTCCCGGTAATCACTAAGGTACTCTGCGCATCAGCTGTAATCAACATCGCCTCTAAACGCCGCAAAATACGATCTGTACGCCAATCACGCGCTAGCTCAACCGCAGAACGCATTAAATTACCTTGATGTTTTTCCAACTTTGATTCAAAGCGATCAAGCAAAGAAAACGCGTCTGCAGTGCTTCCAGCAAAACCAACGAGTACTTTATCTTGGTAAATACGCCGCACTTTTCGCGCACTTCCCTTCATCACCAGATTACCTAAGGTAACTTGGCCATCGCCACCCAAAGCAACTTGCTGACCACGGCGCACACAAACAATGGTTGTGCCATGAAATTGGTCCATAGGATTTCCTATCGTTACAAATACAAATTAATTTTAATTAAAACCAATAATATACATTTAACAACAAGCATACTTACAAAAATGATCAGGCAACCCGTACCATCACAAAGTGAAGGCTACGGTACATGATCAATTTATCTACCATGCCGCATTTTATTAGGGATAAGACGCTTATTTGCTTATGTTGTTAACAAGCGCCAAAAAATACGCCGTGAACAGTGCATTTTAGAGTGGAATACGACAGACAGCCTTCTCAAATTATTTCACTACACAAGGCAGGGCCGCACACGCGGCCCACTGCCAATCTAAAAACAAGCCCTAGCGCGTGAAAAATACAAATAACGCGTATAACAAAAAAATTTAAAGCCGACGACTTAGTTACCGAACAATTTTTGTCGTAGTTCTCGGCGCTGCTGTGCCTCGAGCGATAAAGTAGCGGTAGGCCGAGCAATCAGTCGCTGTACACCAATAGGCTCGCCTGTCTCCTCGCACCAGCCATATTCCCCATTTTCAATGCGGACCAAGGACTGCTCTACTTTTTTAAGCAATTTGCGCTCACGATCTCGTGTACGCAACTCAAGGGCATGTTCCTCCTCAATCGTAGCCCGATCAGCTGGATCAGGCACGATAACTGTCTCGCGCAAATGCTCAGTCGTTAGGTCGGCATTTTTAAGAATGTCTTCACGCAGCTGCTGTAAACGAAGCTTGAAAAACTCAAGCTGCGCTTCGTTCATGTAGCTCTGTTCATCCATTTGCAAAATTTCTGTCTCGGTAAGTATTTTTTTGCTACTCATCTGGCGACCTCACTCCCTTTGCAATACACATCGCGGCGCCGCCATGAACACAGGCTGCAACGGGTGGGATGGTCCCTATACACGATGCACTGGCGGTCAGCAAACGCCGCTCGCCTTTCTTTGTTGTTGACCCCGAAAAATCGCGTCATTGTATATGAACCTCATCCCTGGGGGCAGGTGTTACAGAAAATGGTTTTATTACAGTAATAAGAGCTACATAAACTGCTTCGGATGATACGATACACGCTGAGAATTTCGGCAAGATAAAAACAAGCAGCAAACCATGGTCAACTATAGCCATTCTCAGCAAACAATGTTCACCTAAGCCGTAAAAAAGCAGTCTGCTTTAGCGCTAACACATGCATTCCAATAGTAAGTAAACACAAAATCGAGTGGAGATTAGCAATGACTCTAGCGTTAATCAGATATGGCGTATCTACCCTAGCAGTCAGTTTAAGCGCCGCTGTTGCTTGGGCGGATATATCGGCGAATAGTTTTATTGACCTACAAACAGCCATTACCAATCAAGAAACCGTTATTAGTATGACAGCGACGCCCATTAATTGGGGCACCTTGCTCGATTTAAATTACAACTTAACCATCAATAATCCAACAAATTCAGCGATTACCTTCAGCGGCGCAGGAAGTAATCAAGCGCTGTTCGCGACAGGAGGCAATAGCGCTAACCCGATCATCATATGGAATGGCAATTTTATTTTCGATAGCGCCATCATTTCCCCTGACCCTATGCAAGGAGGCGTCGCACTAGGCACTGCGCTGATGATCTCGCCACCCACTATGGCAACGGGCAATAGCACTGTTATTTTTAACGGCAATGCCACATTCACAAACAATGCCATTAACGATGCCCATGTGGCCGTAGGGGGGGCACTGGTGAACTATCAGTCGGCACTCACCTTTAACGGCTCAGTCATATTTAGCAATAACGTAGTAAATGGTACGGGCACATTAGGAAATCCAAGTATCGCGGTGGGAGGGGCGTTAATTAGTTCTGGCTCGGTACTTACATTTAACCAACCTTCTTCTTTTAGCGGTAATGTCGTTAACGCGTCGGGTGGCGGTTTGGCTATGGCAGGCGCAATCGCTATCGCGATTAAAGCCCCTTCGACTAATCTTAATTCCACCGCTATTTTTAATGCGCCCGCCACTTTCATAAATAACAGCGTAACCAACACAGCAAGCAGCGGGAACAACGCTTATGGTGGTGCGCTTGCATTACCTCTTGAAGCAAATGTCATGTTGGTGAATCCGCAATTCTTAAATAATCAAGTCAATGCCCCAAATAGTACGGCCCAAGGGGGCGCTATCTTTCTTGATAATTCCGCGGTGACCATTACTGCCACGGATCCCAGCACGCCTGTGCTTTTTCAAGGTAATCGTGTCAGTGATGCACTCGGCATACGATATGAAGCGATATATTTAAGCGCTGCCGATTTAAGGGCTTTTCTAAATCAACCGCAAGCGTCTATCGGACCCGCCACATTAATACTGAATACCGAAGCAAATACATTGATTGATATGCAAGACGGCGTTGCGAGTGATGGCGGGGGACTTAATAGCGTCACAAGCCAAATAGAACCCAACCAAATTATCAAGCAAGGTACGGGCACGTGGCAGCAAGGAGGAAACTCAAGCGGCTATCAAGATAACACCACGATTCAAGCAGGCACTTGGCAACTCCAACCCGGTGCACAGTACGGCAGTACCGCAAAAGGTATTGTGAGCCTCGCAGCGGGAAGTAATTTAACTTACAACATTGCGGTGAATCAACGCCCACTACTACAGGCTCGCACCTTCAATATCAATGGTGCGGTTAATGTACTCGGAGGCAATCAAATTGCTGCTCACCTAGCCCCAGGACAAAGTAGCGTGGCACAACCCGTGGCAATAACCGGTACGCCGATTTATGTGAATGGCACCCCAGCCATCAGCGGCAATGTATTGGGGCAAACCAGCTTACCTTTCTATAACTATCAACTTACCTTTAGCAGTCCAACGCAATTAAATCTTATCGTTCAACGCTCAGCCTTAACTTTTGCACAGGCTGCGGGTAGCTCTGTGAATACGCAAGGTGTCGCCCACGCACTCGATAGTATTTCTCCCTCTGCACTTACTGGAGAGTTAGGTGCTTATGCCATCAATATGCTGCAAGCGCAGACAATCGCCCAAGCCGCATCGATGTTACAAGCCATTCAAGGTGAAACACTGACCGGCGGGTATAGCGCACTTCAAGGTCACATCCAGGCTTTCGGTACACAGTTAGATCAACGCTTAAACATGGCAACCCGTAGCGCACAAACAGAACAAACCGCCACATCGTTACTCGCCTCGCTCGAAAATGATTTACCCGCACATCATTTCGCTAAAGCCACCCCTTGGGGAGCGTGGGCACAAGTCATGGGCAGTTGGGGGCAACGCAGTGAACATGAGGCAAGCAATAGTTATCGCAGTGGCGCTTCAGGCTTAAGCATCGGCTTTGACCGCGCCATAGATAGTTGGCGCCTGGGTATGGCGCTTAATACGCAACACAGTGTATTAGACTGGCAGCAAAATCAAGCGCAAACCAAAGCAGACACCTTAGCGTTAGCCCTGTATGGTGCCTACAATAATGAGAACTGGTATGTACGCGGACAAATCAATGCGGGACGCGCGCTCACCCATAATCGCCGAAATATTCCCATCTCAAGCAGCACAAATCTCACTGCAAATGCGGATTCAACACTACGCTTTTTTGGCACCCGTCTATCAACCGGTTACCGTTTGCATCAGGGCGATCTCCATATGACACCCAGCTTAGGACTTGCCTACTTGCATAGCCACACCAACGCCTACACTGAAAGTGGTGCGGGCAACCTTAATCTGCAAGTGGGCAGTGCGCGACTTAACAACCTCGAAGCGCAAGCTAACTTTGAAATCAAACATATTGACATGATCAATGGGCGACGCATTGCACCCCGCGCCAGTGTCGGGTTTGGTTACGAACTTTGGGACAAGCAAATCAATCTCGACACCTCTTTTGCCGCTTTCGCTAATTTGCCCGCTTTTAGCGCTACTTCACCGGACATGGGACGTTGGCGCAGTTTATTAGGCTTAGGCATCGATATTGATGTGGCTAAAAATGCACGTATCTTTATCGATTATCTAGGTATCTTTAAACGTTACGAATACACCCATACAGGTATAGCCAGTTTTAAACTTGTTTTCTAATGCCGAGGCACAGCGCACATGTCATTTATATCGGTTACCACTAAAATAATGATCCCCGTAACCCAATACCAAAATGCCGTGCGCCCCTTTATCAAAAACGCTATAAAAAAGACCGCAGCCACGCCATTGAAAGCAACATGCACTGATAAAAACACCCCGCGCACATCACGATGCTCACGTCGTACTCACACATTAACCATACGTTGTCATCACGTTGCGCTTATCGCGCACTCACAAAAAACCACCCAAGTCATATGAGGAAAGTGTATTTTTAGTACCCTCCGCTTTATTGTCAGAAAAATTTATTTAAGCCAACGCCCCGACTCACATAAGGGCCACGCGTAAAATAGCCCCTTACTTGCTCTTAATCTCACGCAACCCGCGCGCTTACACCATGCCTGATTTATCTTTGCACTACACACGCGCCGCGTCATTTCCAGCTTTACTCAAAGAACGTATTTTGATACTGGATGGTGCGATGGGCACCATGATCCAACGTTATCGTTTATCGGAACAACAATACCGTGGCGCCAAGCCCAATCACGATCCAAGCGAAGCCCGTTTTGCGCAGCATCCAGTCGATGTGAAAGGAAATAACGAACTCCTTACTCTCACGCAAGCGCACATCATTCGTACGATTCACGAAGAATATTTAGCAGCCGGTGCCGATGTGATTGAAACCAATACATTTGGTGCAACCAGTATTGCCCAAGCCGATTATCAAATGGAAGAGTGGGTAGTTGAGATGAATGTATGCGCCGCCCAATTGGCCCGCGCCGCATGTGCAAAGTACAGTACACCGGAAAAGCCTCGCTTTGTTGCTGGCGCATTAGGCCCCACCCCCAAAACAGCCAGCATGTCTCCCGATGTCAATGATCCGGGTGCACGTAATGTTTCTTTTGAAGCCTTGCGTAAGGCGTATTACATCCAAAGTAAAGCCTTGCTCGAAGGGGGGTGCGACTTGCTGCTGGTCGAAACCATCTTCGACACCTTAAATGCCAAAGCCGCATTATTTGCCATTGATGAGCTTTTTGAAGAAAGCGGTGAGCGAGTACCGGTGATGATTTCCGGTACCGTCACCGATGCATCGGGACGTATTTTATCTGGGCAAACCGTTGAAGCATTCTGGTATTCCTTACGCCATGCGCGTCCCATTACTTTTGGATTAAATTGCGCTTTAGGGGCCAGCTTAATGCGTCCTTACATTGCCGAACTCGCGCGTGTCTGTGATACCGCCATTGCCTGCTATCCCAATGCCGGCCTACCTAATCCGATGAGCGATACCGGCTTTGATGAAACACCCGCCATCACTGCCAGCTTAATTGAAGAATTTGCCAACAGTGGCTTAGTGAATGTCGTCGGTGGCTGTTGCGGCACAACCCCTGAACATATTGCCGCCATCGCTGCTGCAATCGCCAACAAAAAACCCCGTACTTGGATTTCACAATGAGCCCTCGGCCTTTATCAACGCAAGCTTTGTGTTTGGCGGGACTCGAACCGTTTGTACTTGATCACACCACCCTTTTTGTCAATGTAGGTGAACGCACCAATGTCACCGGCTCTAAAGCATTTGCCCGCATGGTGCTGGCTGAACAGTATGACCAAGCCCTCACCGTGGCACGACAACAAATTGAAAACGGTGCGCAAATTATTGATATCAATATGGACGAGGCCATGCTCGACTCGAAGTCAGCCATGGTGCGCTTTCTTAATCTTATCGCCTCCGAACCCGATATCGCACGCATTCCCATCATGATTGACTCATCAAAGTGGGAGGTAATTGAAGCAGGCTTGCGGTGTATTCAAGGCAAAGCCATCGTCAATTCTATTTCGCTCAAAGAAGGCGAAGCTGCCTTTATTACGCAAGCCAAACTTATTCGGCGTTACGGCGCAGCGACCGTCGTAATGGCATTTGATGAACAAGGGCAAGCGGATACGCTGGCGCGCAAACAAGCCATTTGTCAACGTAGCTACCATTTATTAGTGGAAAAAGTCGGCTTTCCGGCAGAAGATATTATTTTTGATCCAAACATTTTCGCTATCGCCACAGGTATTGCTGAGCATAATCATTACGCTGTGGATTTTATTGACGCGACACGTTGGATCAAAGAAAACCTACCGCACGCTAAAGTCAGTGGCGGCGTATCCAATGTCAGCTTTTCATTTCGCGGCAATGATCAAGTCCGCGAAGCCATGCATACCGTGTTTCTCTACCACGCCATTGCCGCCGGCATGGATATGGGTATCGTCAACGCCGGGCAACTCGGCATTTACCAAACACTTGATCCTGTACTGCGGGAATGTGTTGAAGATGTGGTGCTCGATCGCCGTCCGGATGCCACAGATCGCCTATTAGATATCGCTCACGAATTTAAAGCGGGACACACAACCCGTAGCGAAACAACGCTTGCATGGCGAACACAAGCTGTTGCCCAACGCATGACGCACGCACTTACACATGGCATCACCGATTTTATTATTGAAGATACTGAAGCAATTCGCCAAGAAGTATTAGCCCGCGCAGGACGCACCATTGAAGTGATTGAAGGTCCCCTGATGGATGGCATGAATGTGGTCGGCGATTTATTTGCGCAAGGCAAAATGTTTTTGCCCCAAGTGATGAAATCAGCGCGCGTTATGAAACAAGCCGTTGCTCATTTAGTGCCCTATATCGAAGCCGAAAAGCGCGATCAAGCCGGCGCAGATGGTCTGATCAAAGCGCAAGGCAAAGTCGTTATTGCCACCGTCAAAGGCGATGTCCACGATATCGGCAAAAATATTGTCACGGTTGTTTTGCAATGCAACAATTTTGATGTGATCAATATGGGCGTCATGGTGTCGTGTCACGATATTCTTGCCAAAGCAAAAGCCGAAAATGCCGACATCATCGGTCTATCAGGACTCATTACCCCCTCGCTTGAGGAAATGACATATATCGCCACCGAAATGCAACGTGATGCGTATTTTCGCCTACGCAATATCCCACTATTAATCGGTGGCGCCACCACAAGTCGTGTACACACCGCCGTTAAAATTGCCCCGCACTACGCTGGCCCCGTTGTCTATGTCCCCGATGCCAGCCGCTCTGTTAGCGTTGTCTCCAGCCTGCTATCCGAAGAAGGCGCTGCGGCCTATTTGCTAGCACATCAACGTGACTATGCGCGTATTCGTGAACAACATGCGAATAAAAAACCGCAAGCGATGGTGAGCTTAGCCGCCGCGCGCGCAAACAAATATGTAATTGACTGGGCACATTACACACCACCCAAGCCGCGCATAATGGGACGACATGCGCTAGACAATATCGATTTAGCTACGCTCGTCGACTATATTGACTGGACACCTTTTTTTCAAACATGGGATCTAGCCGGAAAATTTCCCGCTATTTTCGACGACAAGGTAGTAGGCGATGCAGCACGTAAAGTCTATGCAGATGGTCGTGCCATGCTAGTACATATTATTGAAGAACGCTGGCTTACCGCCAAAGGTGTATTTGCACTATGGCCCGCCAATACCGTCGGTGATGATGACATCGAAATTTACACCGATGAAACGCGCACACAGATCGCTCTTACCTGGCATCAAATACGACAGCAAAATATGCGCGAACCCAAGCTCGAAAGCGGGACGCGTGTCCCTAACCGTTGTCTAGCGGATTACATCGCGCCTAAATCAACCGGCATTGCCGACTACATCGGTCTATTTGCCGTCACCGCAGGTATCGGGTGTGACCAACGTGCTGAGCAATTTGAACAAGCGCACGATGATTATTCTTCCATCATGATGAAAGCCCTCGCTGATCGCTTAGCCGAAGCCTGCGCTGAATATCTTCACGCCCAGATACGCAAAGAATTTTGGGGCTATGCTGCAGACGAAACGCTCGACTGCGCAGCACTTATTCGTGAAGCTTACCGCGGCATACGTCCCGCACCCGGCTATCCAGCCTGTCCTGAACATACTGTTAAAGCCGCCCTTTTTACCCAGCTAGACTGCACCGAACTGGGTTTAGAGTTAACCGAGTCATTGGCAATGACCCCCGCGGCCTCTGTATCAGGATTTTATTTTTCCCATCCAGATTCGCAATACTTCACTATTGGGAAAATTGCGCCTGATCAAATCAGTGATTTAGCCCAGCGCAGCGGGCGCACACAAACAGAAGTACAACGCGCACTTGCTTCTTTATTAGAATAATAATGATCTAACTTTCACTGATTCAAGAGGACAACCGTATCCGCTGTAAAATGCAGCCCATCGATAGTTCTCTACTATTAGCATTAATTTACATACATAAGACTAGGAATGACCATGAAAAAAACATCACTAATCCCCTTATTTTTAGCTACAGCCTTAGCGGGCTCGGGGGGCTTAGTCGGCGCGGAAGAAATAAAAATCGGC